>JBJMJS010000122.1:0-12013 GCA_045806225.1 Gaiellaceae bacterium | reverse complement strand
TTCGTGGCCGGATGTCGTGACGAGCCGAAGCGAGTCATCTCGCGCAACGCGGCGCGGGATGCGGCGCGCGAAGCGCTGTCCTCACAGACCCGCCACCGGGTGGCGGCGTGGGCAAGGAGCGAGCGGTTGCCGAAGCGCGCGCTCCCTGGTGCGCGCCTCTTCGCGGTCGCCGGCTGTACGCAATGCCATACGTACGTCGGTGTGGGCACGCCCAATCTCGGAGCTCCCGATTTGAGCAAGGTCGGGCTCCATCATCGACGCCGGTATCTCGAGCGGTACGTCGCGCGCCCGGCCCGGTTCGGGAACGACGTGATGCCGCCGTTCGCGGTACTCGGCGCCCGGAAGCTCAGGCAGCTCGCGATCTTCCTTTCGTCGTCGAAGGGCGCGGGCTAGTGCGCGTCTTCCTCGGGATCACCGGCGCGTCGGGCGCGCCCTATGCCGCGCGCCTCGTCGAGGCGCTCAGCGGCGCCGACGTCGAGCTCGGCATCTCCGCGTCGAGCGCGGGCATCGAAGTGCTCGCGACCGAGCTCTACGCGAATCCGCGTCTGTCGCGTGACGAGACGCTGACGCGCCTGCTCGAACGCGCCCGCGGCGGCAACGTGACGGTGTACGAGCCGAACGACTGGAAGGCGCCGTACGCGAGCGGCTCCGCGAAGGTCGACGCGTACGTCGTCTGCCCGTGCTCGATGGGGACGCTCGGCACGATTGCGTCCGGCGCGATGGACAACCTCATCCACCGGGCCGCATCCGTCGCGCTGAAAGAGGAGCGAAAGCTCGTGCTGATGCCGCGCGAGACGCCGCTGTCGACGATCCATCTGCGCAACATGCTGACTCTGCGCGAGGCGGGAGCCACGATCCTCTTCCTCGCGCCCGGCTTCTACCACGGAGCCGAGACCGTGGAGGACCTCGTGGATTTCATCGTCGGCCGCGCGCTCGACCAGCTCGGGCTCGACGTGGCAACAGCGAAGCGGTGGGGCGAGTGACGGTCGAGACGGGTCGCCTTTCGGCGTCCGGCGTCGAGTCGATGTTCGATCGCATCGCGCCGGTGTACGACGCGATGAACCGGGTCATGACCGCAGGTCTCGACCAGCGCTGGCGGCGACTGACCGCGTCTGCCGTGGTCCGTCGCGGCGACGCCGTGCTCGACGGGTGCTGCGGCACCGGCGATCTCGCGATAGCGTGCTCGCACGCAGGCGGCCGCGTCACCGGCCTCGACTTCTCCGAACGGATGCTCGAGCGCGCGCGGCGGAAGGCACCGGACCTGACCTGGATTCGCGGCGACCTGCTCGACCTGCCGTTCGACGCCGAGGCGTTCGACGCCGCGACGGTCGGCTTCGGTGTTCGCAATGTCGAGGACCTCGACGGCGCGCTGCGCGAGCTTCGGCGCGTCATGCGGGTCGGTGGACGGATCGGGATCCTGGAGATCACGCGGCCGCGGGGCGTGCTCGCACCGTTCTACAAGCTCTGGTTCGACGTAGTCGTACCGGTGATCGGCAAGCTGGTACCGGGTGGTTCCGCATACACGTACCTCCCCGCGAGCGTCCGTCGCTTCCCCGGCCCGGAAGCGCTCGCGGAGATGATGCGCGCGGCGGGCTTCGACGACGTCGCCTACCGGCTGCTCGCCGGCGGGATCGTCGCACTCCATACGGGTGTCGCGCGATGACCGCGATCGCGGCGTTCCGCGAAGCACCCGGCCTCGACGCGTATCTCGACGAGCTCGAGGAGCGACTCGTGCGCGCGGTCGGGACGTACAACGGTGTCGTGTCGGCTGTCGGCGGCGAGGCGCTCGCGGCCGGCGGGAAGCGGTTGCGGCCGTTGCTCGTGTACCTGTCGTCGCCCAACGGCCCTCCGCCCGTGGCGGCGGGTGTCGCCGTCGAGCTCGTGCACATGGCGACGCTCGTGCACGACGATCTGATCGATGGTGCGCGCATCCGCCGCGGGCGCGCGTCGGCGTGGTCGGCGTACGGCCCGCACGCGGCGCGCGCGACTGGCGACTATCTCTTTGCCCGCGCGTTTGCGGAGCTCTCGGCGACCGGCGACACGCGGGCGGTCGAGGTACTCGCCGACGCGACGCTGTGCCTCGCACGCGGCGAGGCGATGCAGCGTTCGCAGCGCCACGACCCGGAGACGCCGGTCGAGGCGTACCTCGAGCGCTGCAGTCTCAAGACAGGGAAGCTGTTCGAGGCTGCGTGCCGGCTCGGCGGCGGTTCTGGCGCGTTCGGGCTCGCACTCGGGATCGCGTTCCAGATCACCGACGACATCCTCGACTGCTCCGGCGTGACGATCGAGACCGGCAAGATCGCCGGGACCGATCTGCGCGAGGGGACGCCGACGCTCCCCCTCCTGCTCGCTGCGCGAACCGACGAGATCGTCCGCGCGGCCCTCGGAGGGGCCGAGCTCGAGGAGGGCATCCTGATCCGCGTCGCCGCGACCGGCGCGATCGACGAGAGCCGCGAGGTCGCGCTCGCCTACGCACGCAACGCACGCGCGTGCCTCAACGGCGAGCTGCACAGCGACGAGCTCGAGTCGCTGACCCACGCGATCGTGAATCGGGAGCGCTGAGTGGCTCTTCTCGAACGCACCGACACGCTCGACGGGATCCGCTCGAAGGTGGAGGCCGGCGAGCGGCTCGATCTCGAGGACGGGCTCGCGCTGATGGAATCCGACGACGTGCTTGCGCTCGGCGAGCTCGCCGACCGCGCACGGCGGTTGCGCGGCGGGGGCGACGAGGTCTTCTTCGTCCAGAACCTCTATCTGAACCAGACGAACGTCTGCCGCGTGAAGTGCAAGTTCTGCGCGTTCGCGGTCACGCAGAAGCAGGGTGATGCGTACACGCACACGGCCGAGGAGCTCGTCGAAGACGCGGTGCGACAGCACGAGCTGACCGCGTTCACCGAGATCCACATGGTCGGCGGCGAGAGCCCTCACGTCCCGTTCGACTACTACGTCGAGATCGTGCGGCAATTGCATGCGGCCCTGCCCGACGTGCACCTGAAGCTGTTCACAGCCAGCGAGATCCATCACATGACGAAGCTCTCGGGCCTCACCCACGAGGAGGTGCTTCGCACACTGCGCGACGCCGGCCTCGGCTCGCTGCCCGGCGGCGGCGCCGAGATCTTCGCCGACCGCGTGCGCCGGTTGATCGCACCCGGAAAGGAGCACCCCGACTTCTGGTTCCACACGCACGAGGCAGCGCATCGGCTCGGGATCCCGACGCACTGCACGATGCTGTACGGACACGTGGAGACATACGAGGAGCGGATCGACCACCTGCTCCGCCTGCGCGAGCAGCAGGATCGGACAGGCGGATTCCTCGCATTCATCCCGCTCGCGTTCCACCCCGAGAACACCGTGTTCGAACGGCGCGGGTGGCGTCACACGACGGGCGCCGACGACCTGAAGCTGATCGCCGTCTCGCGCCTGATGCTCGACAACATCCCGAACATCAAGGCCTACTGGATCATGATGGGCATGCCGATGGCGCAGGTCGCGCTCCACTTCGGCGCGAACGACGTGCAGGGGACCGTCGTGCGCGAGCAGATCTTCCATGCGGCCGGCGCGCGCACCGCGACGGAGCAAAAGATCCCGGAGCTCGTCCGCTTCGTCAGGGAGTCGGGGCGGACTCCTGTGCAGCGCGACACCCTCTACAACGAGCTTCGGCGATGGTGACGTTGACGCAGACGATCCCGGCGCTGCCGGTCCGCGACGCGGCCCGCGCCGTCGACTTCTACCGTGATCGCCTCGGCTTCGACGTCGTCCATTCCGACGCGGGGTTCGCCGTCCTTCGGCGGGACGACGCAGAGATCCACCTCTGGCAGGCCGGCGACGAGAGCTGGCGCGACCGGTCGCCGTCCGACGCACCGTTGTCGTCCGGCGCCGAGTCGTTCATCGCCGGTACCGCGAGCTGCCGCATCGCGGTCGACGAAGTCGACGCGTTGTACGGCGAGTATCGCGACCGCGGCGTTCTTCACCCGGTCTCCCGCGACGCCGTCACCGAGACCGACTTCGGGACGCGAGAGTTCGCCGCGCTCGATCTCGACGGCAACCTGCTCTCGTTCTTCCGCTGGAGAGACGCGTGACCCGGCTCGGCCGCATCTCCTACGTCAACATGGCGCCGGTCTTCTATCGAGTCGACGCGGAGGTGGAGGAGGTCCACGGTGTGCCGACCGACCTCAACCGCTGCCTCCTCGCCGGCGAGTGCGACGTTGCGCCGATCTCGTCGATCGAGTACGCCCGCAACGCCGATCGCCTCCGCCTCCTGCCACGCCTCTGCGTCGCCTCCGAGGGCGCCGTCGACTCGATCCAGCTCGTCTCGCGGAAGCCGCTCGAACAGGTGCGGGTCGTGGCGGTGACCCCAGAGTCGGCGACGTCGGTCGTGCTCACGAAAGTGCTCCTGCCCGAGGCCGACCACGTGCCGCTCGGCGAGGACGCCGACGCGAAGCTCCTGATCGGCGACGCCGCGCTCAAGTCGGCGTTCGAGGATCCCACGCCGCACTACGATCTCGGCCGCCTGTGGCTGGAGCGGACCGGGCTCCCGATGGTGTTCGCCGTCTGGGCGTGCCCGGAACCGGTCCGGCCGGGGCTGATCGAGCTCGAGGAGGCGCTGGTGCGGTCGGTCCGCCAGGCGCGGGCGGAGCCGGAGACGCTCGCGCACGAGGCCAGCGAGCGCTACGGGTACCCCCCAGGCTTCCTCGCGCGCTACTTCGAGAAGCTCCGCTACCGGTTCGGCCCGCGTGAGCGCGCCGGCCTGATGACGTTCCTCGAGCTCGCGCGCGACGTCGGCGAGCTCGACGAAGTGCCCGAGCTGCGCTTCGTGCGCGAGGCGGTTCCCGCGTGAGCACCGCGAGCATCCTCGACAAGGCACTCGACGGGGAACGCATCAGCGACACCGACGCGGTCGCGCTGCTCGAGTCCCGCGATCTCGTCGCCGTCGGCCGCGTCGCGAACGAGCTTCGCAACCGCAAGGCCGACCCGACGCGGATCACGTTCATCGTCGACCGCAATCTCAACTACACGAATATCTGCGTCACCGATTGCGACTTCTGCGCGTTCTATCGCCGTCCCGGCGATCGCAGCGAGGGATACCTCCTTCCGAAGGCGGTCATCTTCAAGAAGCTCGAGGAGACGCTGGCGCTCGGCGGGACCGGCGTGCTGATGCAGGGCGGTCACCACCCGGATCTCGGGATCGACTACTACGAGGATCTGTTCCGCTCGATCAAGGCGCGCTATCCGATCCACCTGCACGCGCTGTCGCCGCCGGAGGTGCAGCACATCGCGCGACGGTCGAAGCTCAGCGTCCCGGCGACCTTGTCACGCCTCCGCGACGCCGGCCTCGACTCGCTCCCGGGTGGCGGCGGTGAGATCCTCGTCGACCGCGTGCGGGACATCATCGCCCCGAAGAAGACGACGGCGGACGAATGGATCAACGTCATGCGCCATGCGCACCGCCTCGGCATGTCGACGACGGCCACGATGATGTACGGGCACGTCGAGACTGTCGCCGAGCGCGTTGCGCACATGCGCCGCGTCCGCGAGCTCCAGGACGAGACGCACGGCTTCCGCGCGTTCATCTCGTGGACCTTCCAGAACGACGGCAACCGGCTCGCCGCGCAAGTCGATTCGGAGCACATGCCGACGTCGTTCGACTATCTGCTGACGCAGGCGGTGTCGCGCATCTACCTCGACAACGTCGACCACATCCAGTCGTCGTGGGTGACGCAGGGGCTGAAGATCGGCCAGGTCGCGCTCGGCTTCGGCGCCGACGACATGGGCTCGGTGATGATCGAGGAGAACGTCGTGTCCGCGGCGGGGACGACGCACCGGACGTCGCGCGAGGAGCTCGTGCACCTGATCAAGTCGATGGGGAAGACTCCGGTCCAGCGCGACACGCTGTATCGGGACGTCAAGGTCTGGAACTGAGCGGGGGCCTCGTGAGAGGCCCCCGCTCGGAGCAAAAGGTCAGCGCGAAAGCTGCGCGTCGAGCCGGGCGAGCTTCAGCCTTGCCGAGCCGACGCACTGCTGGTCGATCGTCGCGAAGAGCGCGTCGGGCGTTTCGCCCTGCGAGGCGACATCGAGCGCGGAAGTGAGGATCTCGCTGCCGTCCGGCTGCTTGTAGTGATAGCCGGCGCTGGTGCCGCTGGTGTCGCCGAACTGCACGATCGGCGCGTAGCCGAGGCACGAGGAGACGAACGACTTCAGCGCGGTCACGTCTTTCTGCATTTTGGTGACCTGCTTCTTGAGCGCGTTGAACTGCGCGGGCGTGACGGCCTGCTGCGTCCCGCCGGCGGTCGCCGCATACAGGCCGACCGCCACGGCGGCTGTGACGAGGAGCGCGAGGAAACGCTTCATGGAGCTTCCCTTCGTTTGTGGCGCGGGCCCCTGGTGCCGCGCAGTGAAAGGGGTCATACCAGGTGCCTTTACGAACTGCCAACGAACCGTCAGCTACCGTGGGGCGGGGTCATGGTCCGACGCGCCGTCATCGCCGGGCTCGCTGCGGCTGCGCTCGCTGCTCCTGCCGGTGCGGCACCGATTCGCGGCCAGGCGCTGATGCCTGGTGTCGTGTACTCCCGTCAGGTCCAGTTCACGACTCACGGCCCGGTCGTGCTGAACGTCGTGGCGACGCCGAAGCCGACCGGCCTCTACGGCCTGCACGCGGCGCTGTCGAACGGCGCGGTGCAAGGGCGCGAGCGGTTGACGGACATGGAAGCGGCGCTCTCCCGCTCGACGACGGTCGTCGGAGTCAACGGCGATCTGTTCGACTCGCGGTGGGGCACACCATCGAGCGTCCTCGTGCGCGACGGCCAGGTGCTCGCGGGCTCGAAGGGCGGCCGCTCCGCAGCAGGCTTCGATCCCACAGGCGGGCTCCACGTCGACCGGGTCGCGCTGTCCGGGACGTGGAAGGGAACCGGGCAGAATCGGCCGCTCGGCCTGAACGAGCCGCCCGGGCGCTCGGCGGTCACGCTGTACACGCCGGCGTGGGGCGCGACGACGCCGGGCGAGAGCGGAACGCTGGAGCTCGTGCTCGCGCCGTTTCCGGCCACGACGCCGAACACGGTGCTGACCGCGCCGATCGCGCAGGTCGCCCAAGGCGGGAGCCAACCGATCCCGCCGAACGGCGCCGTCCTCGTCGCGCGCGGAAACCAGGTCCCGATCATGACGAGCGAGGCGCCGGCGGGGACGACGGTGACGATCCGACTGATTCTCACGCCTCGGTGGTCCGACGTGCGCGAGGCGGTCGGCGGCGGCCCGGTGCTCGTCCGCGGCGGCAAGGCGGTCTTCCGCCCGAACGAGGCGTTCTCGACGTCCCAGCTCTTCACGCGCAGCGGTCGCAGCGCCGTCGGCGTGACCGCGGACGGCCGCATCCTGCTCGTCACCGCGGACGGGGGGCGTCCCGGCTACAGCCTCGGCGTGACGAACTTCGAGCTCGCGCTTGCGCTGATGCGGCTGGGCGCCGTCGATGCGTGCGCGCTCGGCACGGGCGGGTCGGCGGCGCTTGCGTTCGACGGCAAGCTGCTGAGCCGGCCGTCCGGGGACGCGTCGGTCGCCGACGCGCTGTTCGTCACCTACGACGGCGTCTACGCGCCGGCGCCGGCGCCGAACGGCGCGAACGTGACGCTTGCCTACAAGGTCGTGCGCCACTCGAGCGTGACGGCGACGCTGACAGGCCCCGACGGTTCGGTGACGACGCTCGACACCGGCACCAAGGACGCAGGGACGTACACGTTCGACCGCGCGTCGCTCGCGGCCGGAAAGTGGACGTTCGCGGTGTCAGCCGTCGACGATCTCGGCCGCCGCTCGTCGACCGATCGCGCGTTCACCGTCGGCTCGTAGCTAGGCTCCGCCCGTGCTCGTCGCGGGGATCACGAGCTCGATCACCTCGGCGATCGGCAACCACGGCCTCTACGCGGTCTTCGGCCTCTTGATCGTGGCCGCGGTCTTCCCCGCCGCCAGCGAGCTGGTGATGCTCTATGCGGGTGCCGTCGCCGCCGGTGCATTCGCGTCCCAGCAGGTGGTGCTGTTCGGCCACACGCTCACGAGTCACGCGGCCGCCTACGTCGCGATGGCCCTCGCCGGGACGCTGGGCAACGTGATCGGGGCCGCGATCGGCTGGGCGATCGGCGACTACGGCGGCCGGCCGTTGCTCGAGAACCACGGTCGGATCCTCCACGTGACGCCGGCGAAGCTCGACCGGATGGAGCGCTGGTTCGACCGCTATGGCGCTTTCGTCGTCCTGTTCGGGCTTGCGGCGCCTGTCGTCCGCTCGTTCGTCGCCATCCCGGCCGGGATCGCGCGCGTCCCGTTCCCCCGCTTCATCGCGCTCGCAACGGTCGGTTGTGCGGCCTTCTGCTTCGCCTTCGCCGGGATCGGCTGGGCAGTCGGCTCGCACTACGGGAGCGTTCGCAGGTACGTCGACTACGTCGTGCTCGCCGCGATCCTGATCGGGATCGCGTATGTCCTCGTCCGCGTGGCCTCCTCTAGACTGGCCCGGCATGGCCGCGATCCCGCTGGTTGACGTCCGCGCGCAGTACGCGCCGCTGATCCCCGAGCTGCTCGACCGCATGCAGAGCGTGCTCGACGCCGGCGAGTTCATCCTCGGCCCGAACGTGAACGCGTTCGAGGACGAGGCGGCGAGGTATCTCCGCGTCCCCCAGACGATCGGCGTCGCGAACGGCACCGACGCGATCGTGCTCGTGCTGGACGCGATGGGGATCGGGCCCGGCGACGAGGTCATCTGCCCGGCGTTCACGTTCTACGCGACGGCCGAGTCGATCGCGCGGCGCGGTGCCACGCCCGTCTTCGCCGACATCGACCCTGTGACGCTGAACCTCGATCCGGCGGACGTCGCCGACCGGATCACGCCGCGGACGAAAGCAATCATGCCGGTGCATCTGTTCGGCCGGCCGGCGCCGCTCACCGAGCTCGCCGCGCTCGGGATCCCGATCGTCGAGGACGCGGCGCAGGCGTTCGGCTCACCCGACATCGCGCGCACCGGTGTCGCCTCGACGTTCAGCTTCTATCCGACGAAGAACCTGTTCGGCCTCGGCGACGGCGGCCTCGTCGCCGTCAACGACGAGGAGCTGGGAGCGCGCGTGCGGATGCTGCGGTTCCACGGCTCCCGCGACAAGGTCGACTTCCAGTTCGTCGGGTACAACTCGCGCCTCGACGAGCTCCAGGCGGCGGCCCTTCGCGTCTTCCTGCGTCAGCTCGACGGCTGGACGAGGCTGCGTCGCGAGGCTGCGGCGCGCTACGCGTCGCTCGGTCTCGGCGAGCTTTGCGAGCTGCCGCTCGACCAGCCCGGCCACGTCTACCACCTGTTCGTCTGCCGCTCGCCCGACCGCGATCGCGTTCGGGCGGCGCTTCGCGACGCGCAGATCGGGACCGGTGTCTACTACACGACGCCGTTGCACCTGCAGCCGGCGCTGCGCTTCCTCGGCTACGAGGCGGGCTCGCTTCCCGAGACGGAACGCGCGGCGCGCGAGAACTTCTCCGTGCCGATCTGGGCAGGAATCGACGCACGCGCGCAAGAACGCGTCGTCGACGTCGTCCGCGATGCGGCGGCAGTCGCCGCGCGATGATCCCCGTCAACCGTCACCGGATCTGGAACGTCGCCGCCGACGCGACGCTGATCGCGGTCGCGTGGTGGCTCGCGTTCTGGCTGCGCTTCGACCACGGCGTGCCGCGTCCGTACGACCGGCTGATGCTGGACACGATCGGGATCGTCGTCGTCCTGAAGCTCGCGGTCTTCGTCCTCTTCGGGTTCTACAACCGGTGGTGGCGCTACGTGTCGACGCGCGACATGTGGGGCGCAGCGCGCGGTGTCACGACCGCGTGCGTGTTCGCCGATCTCGTCGTCCTGCTCGCGCATCCGGTGAGGGGCTTCCAGCTGCCGCGGTCGGTCGCCGTCCTCGATTGGCTCCTCCTCCTCGCGCTCGTCGCCGGCACGCGCCTGATCGCCCGCAGCGCAATCGAGCGCCCGGGCGCAGCGTCGCTCGTCGCGCGCGGGAAAGAGGTCGTGATCGTCGGCGCGGGCGACGCGGCACAGCTCGTCATCCGCGAGATGCAGCGCGCTCCCGGCCTCGGCTACACGCCGATCGGGCTGATCGACGACGATCCGCGGAAGAAGAACCTCCGGCTGCACGGCGTCCGCGTCTTCGGCACGACGGCGGAGCTTCAGCAAATCCTGCGCGACAACCGGCCGGACGAGGTGCTGATCGCGATCCCGTCGGCGTCCGGCGAGGCGCGGCGCCGCGTCGTGGAGACGGCGCGCGACGCGGGCATTCCGGTCAAGACGCTGCCCGGCCTCTACGAGCTGATCTCCGGCGACGTCAATCTCACCGGACAGATCAGGCCGGTCGAGGTTCAGGACGTCCTCGGCCGCGAGCCGATCGAGGTCGACGTCGAAGCGATCGCGTCGTACCTCGCCGACGAGACGGTCCTCGTGACGGGCGCCGGCGGCTCGATCGGCGCCGAGCTCTGCCGGCAGATCGCGCGGGTCCGGCCGGCGAGGCTCGTGCTCGTGGAGCATTCCGAGGCGGCGCTCTTCGCGATCGAGCGGGAGCTCGACGACCGTGACTTCTCCGCGGTGGCGACCGTCCTCGGCGACTGCGGCGACCGCGCGAAGATGAGCCAGGTCTTCGAGCGCTACCGGCCGTCCGTCGTGTTCCACGCCGCCGCGTACAAGCACGTCGCGCTGCTCGAGGCGAACCCGCTCGAGGCGGTGCGCAACAACACGCTCGCGACGAAGGCGCTTGCCGACGTCTCGGCCCAGTACGGCGCGGAGCGGTTCGTGCTCGTCTCCACCGACAAGGCAGCCAACCCCAAGAACCTGCTAGGTCAGTCGAAGGCGGTCTGTGAGTGGATCGTGGAGACGTACGGCCATCGCCGCGACGTCGCGACACGCTTCGTCGCCGTCCGCTTCGGGAACGTCCTCAACTCCTCGGGCAGCGTGATCCCGATCTTCCGGCGCCAGATCGAGAAGGGCGGCCCGGTGACGATCACGCATCCGGAGATGACGCGCTACTTCATGACGATCCCCGAGTCGGTCTCGTTGATCGTCCAGGCGGGTGCGATCGGCGGCCGTGGCCGGGTCTACGTCCTCGACATGGGCGAGCCGGTGAAGATCATCGACCTCGCGCGGAACATGATCAGGCTCTCGGGCAAGGAGCCCGACAAGGAGATCCCGATCGAGTTCGTCGGCGTCCGGCCGGGCGAGAAGCTGCACGAGGAGCTGTGGAACCAGGGGGAGTACGTCGGGCCGACGTCCCACCCGAAGATCATGCGCGCGACCCGCGAGCCGATCGATGTCGACTGGCTCCAGGACGAGCTGGCGGAACTCGAGCAAATGGTCGCCCGCGGCGAGACGCTGGACGTCGTCTCGAAGCTCGCGACGATGATGCGGGAGCCCAAGCGGGTCCACGTCGACCGCGCCGTCCTCGAAGACACCCTGCATTAGCCGCCCTTCGCGCTGCGGCCGCGAGTGTGGCAAGGTCCCCGCGCCGCCACCCTTGTCCCCCCGTGCCTGACACGCTCAGCACCACCCTCACCGCCCGCCTGCGCGAGGTCCTCGCCGACCGGCCGGCGACGGAGAGCGAGCTGCGGGCGCTCGCGGAGGAGGCCGATGCCTGGGCGCGGGCGCTGCGGGCGCAGATCGGGTCGAGCGAGCGGCGCGTCCGCGAGCTGTCGGCCGATCCAGCCGGATCGCTCGCGCCGATCGCGTCGGAGCTCCGCCGGATCGAGTCCCTGCGGCCCGACCTGATCGAGATCAGCTCGCTGATGGACGAGCTCGAGCGCCGAGCGCGGTCCTTGCGGACGGAATGGCTCCTGCGCCAGGCCGAGTCCGCGCGCCGAAGCGCGAAGTAGCGCGTTCGGCACACCTTCGTCACACCGACGTGCGTGAATCGGTGCGGCTCCGTCCCGGCTTCGCTCTAGGGTGAACGCGTGGACAGCTCAACGGTCTTCTCGGGTCTGAACGACGGGCAACGGCGCGCCGTCGAGGCGGTGCGCGGCCCTGTCT
>JBJMJS010000121.1:0-5785 GCA_045806225.1 Gaiellaceae bacterium | reverse complement strand
GTGTCGCGCCATTCGCCCCCGATCAGCAGGCGTTTTTCGGAGAGCGCCGCGACCACGTGGCTAGTCTAGATAGGGATGTCTGCCTGGCACTCGGAGGCGCTGATCGTCGACGCAGTGCGGTCGCCGATCGGCAAGCGCAACGGGACGCTGGCGTCGATCCGCGGCGACGAGCTCGCCGGCCAGGTGCTCGACGCGCTCGTCCGACGATACGACGTCGACCCCGCGCAGATCGAGGACGTGCAGTTCGGGTGCGTTACGCAGGTCGGCGAGCAGGGCTGGAACATCGGGCGCATGGCGCCGCTCGTCGCGGGCTGGCCCGAGACCGTGTGCGGGACGACGATCGACCGCCAGTGCGGGTCGTCGATGCAGGCGAGCTTCAACGCCGCGACCGCGATCTGGTCCGGCCAGCTCGACCTGGTCGTCTCGGCGGGCGCCGAGATGATGTCGCGCGTCCCGATGGGCTCGAGCGGCGGCGACCTCTCGGACAAGCTGCTCGATCGCTGGCAGATCGTTCCGCAGGGCATCTCCGCAGAGGTGATCGCCGACGAATGGGAGATCTCGCGCGAAGAGCTCGACGGCTTCTCGCTCGAGTCGCACCGGCGCGCGCTGCACGCGATCGACGAGGGCCGCTTCGAGAACGAGGTGGTTCCGGTCGACCTGACGAATCCGCACGCAGGCGTCGTGCTCGCCGTCGACGAGACGCCGCGCCGCGATACGTCGCTCGACGCGCTGGCGGCGCTGAAGCCGGCGTTCCGCCCCGAGGGAAAGGTCACAGCCGGGAACTCGTCGCAGATCTGCGACGGGGCGGCGGCGGTGCTGATCGCGAGCGAAGAGGCCGCCCGCCGTCTCGGGCTCGAGCCGCGCGCGCGCTTCGTCTCCTTCGGGCTCGCAGGCGTCGACCCACACCGCATGCTCCACGGAAATCCGCAGGCGTGCGCCGCTGCACTCGCGCGCGCGGGCCTGACCTGGGACGACATGGCGGTGATCGAGGTGAACGAGGCATTTGCGTCGGTCGCGCTGCAGTTCATCCGCGACGCGCGCCTCGAGGAGCGCGCCGCCGACGTGAATCCGAACGGCGGTGGCATCTCGCTCGGGCATCCGCTCGGCGCAACGGGCGCGCGCATCACCGCGACGCTGCTGAACGAGCTCGAGCGCCGCGAGGCGCGCTACGGAATCGCCACGATGTGCATCGGCTTCGGCCAGGCGATTGCCGCGGTCATCGAGACCCTCTAGCCGTTACCCTCCGCGCGTGGGGGAGATGGCAGGGCGGGCAGTCGCGCGCGACCCGAAGGAAATCGTCGCGCGTGGTTACGACGCGATCGCGCTGCGGTACGCCGAGTGGGCCGGGCGCGTGACGTCGCCGGCGCTCGAGTGGCTACGCGATTTCGACGCGCGCCTTCCCGACGGGGCGGACGTGCTCGAGCTCGGGTGCGGTCGCGGGGTGCCGGGTACGCGCGAGCTGGCGCGGCGCCACCGCGTCACCGGCGTCGACATCTCGGCGGTGCAGATCGAGCTCGCGCGTCACCATGTTCCGGAAGCATCCTTCGTTCATGCCGATGCGCTCGAGCTCGACGTCGCGGGTGATTCGTTCGACGCCGTCGTCGCCCTCTTCGTCTTCGGGCACGTCCCGGTCGACGAGCAGCGGGAGCTGATCGGCCGGATCGCTTTCTGGCTTCGCGACGACGGTCTCCTGCTGGCGACGTTCGGCGCCGGAGATCCCGGAGAGGACGTGGACGAGGACTGGCTGGGGGCGCCGATGTTCTTCGCGTCGCTCGGCAGGGACGCGTACCTGCCGCTCTTGCGCGACTGTGGCCTCGAGCCGCTGCGTGACGAGGTCGTCGTGCAGCACGAGCCCGGCCATGGAGACGTCGCGTTCCACTGGGTGCTCGCGCGCGCGTGAAGGAGATACGCAAGGTCGGCGTCGTCGGACTGGGGACGATGGGCGCCGGAATCGCGCAGATCAGCGTCCAGTCGGGACACGAGACGGTCGGCCGCGAGGTGAGCGCCGACCTCGGCGAGCGTGGACGCGCGACGATCGAGCGCTACCTCTCGCGTGGAGTCGAGAAAGGCCGCCTCTCGGCAGACGAGCGCGATGCGGCTCTTGGTCGGCTGACGCTGACGACCGAGCTATCCGACCTCGCCGACTGCGACCTCGTGATCGAGGCCGTGCTCGAGGAGCTCGACGTGAAGCGCGACGTGTTCGCGGAGCTCGACCGCGTCACCCGGCCGGACGCCGTGCTGGCAACGAACACGTCGGCGCTGTCGGTCTCGGAAATCGCCGAGGCGACGACGCATCCGCAGCGCGTCGTCGGGATGCACTTCTTCAACCCGGCGCCCGTGCTGCCGCTCGTCGAGATCGTGCGGACCGCGCAGAGCTCCGACGACGCGGTCGACGCCGCGTACGCGTGGGCGGAGCGGGCCGGGAAGCAGCCGGTGCGCTGCAACGACACGCCCGGCTTCATCGTCAACCGCATCTTGATCCCGCTGCTGAACGACTGCGTGCGCGTCCTCGACGAAGCCGACGTCCGTCCCGAGGACATGGACAAGGCGATGACCAACGGCGCCGGCTGGCCGCTGGGGCCGTGTGCCCTGATCGACCTGATCGGCATCGACGTGCACGTCCACGCGTCGGAGGCGCTGCACGGGAAGCTCGGCGAGGCCCGCATGGCTCCGCCCGAGCGGCTCGTGCGCATGCAGCAGGACGGAACGCTCGGCCGGAAGTCCGGCGCGGGCTTCTACACCTACTAAGCGGCGAGCCGCTGCGGCAGCGCGAGTCGCGGAGCCTGCGGCAGCTGCGGATGGCGCACGTGCGCGTCGCGCCAAATCTGGTCGGCCGTCTCCTCCCGGATCATCTCCAGTGCGACCGCGCGCATCGTCGCGATCGACGCGAGCTCGACGAGCCGCTCGGCTTCGGCGTGTCGCAGCTGCGTCGCGACGCGGGCGACTGCCTCGAGCCGGGCGACGAGCAGGCGGGCGGTCCGCTCGGAACGGGTCTCGTCCGTCACGGTCCGCATCTTCGCGGCGGCTTCGGACGGTCCTGCCGCCACGTCCGGTGCCAGGCACGAAAGGTGTCGCTACGGGACGGTGAGGCGGGCCCAGACGTTCGCGAGCAGGCGGTCGACGGCGGGGTTGCCGAGCGAGGCGCCGAAGTTGATCACGCCGGCGGCGAAGACCTTCGCGCCGGCGGGCGTCTCGTAGTACGTCATCTCGGCGGAGCGTCCGTTCGCCAGCAGCCCCGGTATGCGTGCCAGCACCTGCGTGCCGGGAGGTGACGCGGCCGTGCGCGCGTCGATCTCGATCCCGTAGCGGCCGAAGACGTCGCCGTCCGCGAGACCGGTGTCCGCGAATGCCCACGGCGCCAGCGACGAGCCGGTCACCGTGTAGCCCGCCTGGCGACTCCCGTTGTTCGAGCCGACGTACTGCACGCCGACGACGGACGACTCGGGGCGGCCGAGGTCCCTCCACGGATCGCGTCGCACGAGCGTCTGCCCGACACGGTCGACGCGGCGGTACAAGTTGTTCGCGGCGAGAAACGCCAGGTTGCCGCCGACGTCGCGGTAGCGAGAGATCACGTCGTACTCGTGCCGCGTCACGTACTCCTCGTGCCCGGGGAAGACGACGAGGTCGTACCGCCGCGCGAGCTCGTCGCCCGTCGTGACACGGTCGAGGTCGTCGTCGGAGATGAAGTCCACCGCGTGCCCCGTCCGGTTCAGCCAGGCGACGAACTCGAGGTCCCAGTCGCGGAACCGGAACGGGACGCCGAAGTCGAGGAAGGGCCGCTCGAGGTCGACACTGCGATGGCGTCCCGTGACGTACCAGGAGTCGCCCCAACCGTCGCCGTCGGCGTCCTCGAAGTTGTACGCCGCCCACGTGTTCGTCGCCAGCACGACCGCGACCCGTTGCGTGCCGAGCGCGCGCGGCCGGACGATGAACGGCGCATACCCGACTCGTCCGTCCGGCGACGTCGCGCGCACGAAGTAGAGGCCGCTCGGCCAGTCGCCCGCCCGGACGATGCGCAACAACGCGGGGCGGTTGCGATGCGCGGTCCAGTCGACGCGAATCGGCCCCGTCTTCGCGAGCCCGCTGGTGCGGACGTCCTGCTCGCTCGGCCGCCCCGGCGACTGGTACGCGAAGACCTGGAGCCGCAGCGTCGGTGCGTCCGTCGCAAGGCGCAACTCCGCCGACTCGCCCGGCGCGTAGCTCCGCTTCGTGAACGCGGCGTCGATTCCCTGGATCCGGACGACCGGCGCGTTCTGGCGCCCGCCCGGCCCGTAGGCGCCGTAGACACGCGACCCGACACGCAGCCGCAGGATGTACGTCCGCGGCTGCGTCGAGCGCGCCGGTCGCCACGTGAGGGCTCGGGGACCTGCCCCGAACGGGCGCGACACGTGCCAGACGACGGACGTGCCTCCCTTGCCCGCCCGCACCATGTTCGTCGCGACCACGTCCAGCCGCACCGTCGCGGGGCGCGTCAGCCGGAAATGCACGATCGCGCGGTCGCGAAAGCCGTCGCCGTTCGGGCTGACCGTTGTCAGCAGTGTCCGGTCGCCGGCGAACGGCGCCGAGCCGTTCGTGACGTGGAGATCCTGCAGCGTGGGAGCGAACGCGAGCGCCGCGAGCAGGAGCGCCGTCACGAATGTCCTTCTCCGCTTACAGATTCCTTACGTTCCACTGAACACGCGCATAATTGGAACGCCGATACTGACGTTCGATGAGGCGACTCCTCACCTTTGCCGTGCTCGCACTCGCGCTGGCCTTGCCGGCCGGCGCCGCTGCGCGCCCCACGGCGGCGACCGACGGCACGCTCTCCGTCAAGGAGGGCCGCGGCGTGATCACGATCCAGGGCCGGGGCGGTGTGATCGGCAGCTTCAACAAGGGGTCGGTGACGATCA
Organism: Gaiellaceae bacterium; assembly: GCA_045806225.1. Classification (GTDB taxonomy): domain Bacteria; phylum Actinomycetota; class Thermoleophilia; order Gaiellales; family Gaiellaceae; genus 3-1-20CM-4-69-9. Next base: position 893 of record JBJMJS010000121.1, on the reverse strand, counting down.
ACGATCCGATCGACGGCGACGGCACCGGGCCGATCGTCACGGGCGACGACTGGTCGAAGGAGAAGAGCGACACGGCGACGACCTGGGGCGGCACGAAGGTCCGCTTCCGGATCATCGGCGGCACCTTCCGCATCGTCGTTCGCGCCCGCGGCGTCAACCTCTCGTTCGTGGGCAAGGGCAACGTCATCCTCAACGGTGCGGGCACCGACGACGACGGGTCGTACGCCGTCAACGGGGGCGACTACAACCTGATCCCGGCGTTCGCGCTGCCCTTCGCGCTGTCCGCCGCCAGCTCGTAACCTCACGGCATGAGCAGTAGCACGCAATCGGTGCTCGTCGTCGAGGACGAGGCCTCCATCGCGTCCTTCGTCTCGCTGTACCTGAAGAACGCGGGCTACGACGTGCGCACGGCGACGAACGGCGCCGACGCGCTCGCCTCCGTGCAGAGCGCGCAACCCTCGCTGATCGTGCTCGACCTGATGCTCCCGGACATCGACGGCATCGAGATCTGCCGCCGCATCCGCCAGAAGTCCGACGTGCCGATCCTGATGCTGACCGCACGCGACGAGGACGTCGACAAGATCATCGGGCTCGAGGTCGGCGCCGACGACTACATGACCAAGCCGTTCAACCCGCGCGAGCTCGTGGCGCGCGTCAAGTCGATCCTCCGCCGTGCCGCGCCGGAGCGAAAGGAGCCCGAGAGCGCGGTCCTGCGTCACGGCGACCTCGTGATCGATTCGGGCCGGCGAGAGGTGAAGGTCGGCGAGCAGGAGATCCAGCTCGCGCCGAAGGAATTCGATCTCCTCTGGGAGCTGCTCGACCACCGAGGGCTCGTGCTGACGCGTGACCAATTGCTCGAGCGCGTGTGGGGATACACGTTCGCCGGCGACACG
>JBJMJS010000120.1:0-7471 GCA_045806225.1 Gaiellaceae bacterium | reverse complement strand
TGAGCAGGCCAAGGGCGCGCCTGTCGACCAGACGTCCGATCTCTATTCCGTCGGCGTCGTGCTCTACGAGCTGCTGACCGGGGTCGTGCCGTTCAGCGGCGACACGCCGGTCGAGATCGCGATGAAGCACCTGTCGGCGGTCGCCGAGCCGCCGTCGACGAAGCGCGCCGACGTTCCTCGGGATCTCGACCTCATCGTCATGCGCGCGCTCGGAAAGGAACCGGCGGAGCGGTACCAGTCCGCCGAGGAGATGGACGCAGATCTCGCGCGTGTCGCGCGTGGCGCGACGGTGTCGCCCGCGACGGAGGAGGCGGCGACCGCGATCATCTCGCGCCCGACCGTCGTCGCCGCGCCGACGGCGGTGACGCAGATGCGACAACCGGTGCCGTACGCACCGCCGCCCGCGTACTACGACTACGACGAGCCGCGTCGCGGGCGCGCCGTCTGGCCGTGGCTTCTCGCATTGCTGTTCGTCGCAGCCGCGATCGTCGGCGGGTACTTCCTCTACAACCAGATCCAGGATCAGCTGAAGGGCGGCACCGTCGCGGTCGAGAACTATTCGGGCCTTCGCGAGATCAACGCCGACGAGAAGATCCGCGCGATCGGCCTCGTTCCGAACGTCGTGCGCCAGCCGAGCGCGACCGTGCCGGAGACATACGTCTTCAAGCAGAGCCCGCAGCCCGGTACGAAGGTGAACAAGGGCAACCAGGTCACGATCTACTCCTCGAGCGGGAAGCCGAAGACCACGGTTCCGAGTGTCGAGGGGCTGTCGTCGACGGATGCCGTCTCGCGGCTCGCCGACGCGAAGCTGAAGGCGAAGGTCGTGCAGGTGAGCTCCGACAAGGAGTCCGGGACGGTCATCGCTCAGACACCGACGGCCGGTGCGTCGGTCGACCAGGGCTCGCTCGTGACCGTGAAGGTCTCGAAAGGCCCGCAGCCGGTCGCGGTCCCGAACGTCGTCGGCGCGAGCTTCGCGACGGCGAGCTCGCAGCTCCAGGCGGCCGGCTTCGCCGTTGCGCGCAAGGACGTGCAGTCGAACCAGCCCGCGAACACCGTCGTCGCGCAGAGCCCGCAGACGGGCAGCTCGGTCAACCCGGGCTCGACGATCACGCTGTCGGTCTCCAAAGGCCCGAAGACGTCGGCAGTCCCCGACGTGACGAGCCAGGACCAGGCCTCGGCGCAGGAGCAGCTGAGCGCGTCGGGCTTCCGCGTCCGCGTCGTCACGCAGCCGGTCACGGACGAGTCGCAGGACGGCATCGTCCTGTCGCAGAACCCGAACGGCGGCACGCAGGCGCCCCCGAACACCACCGTCACGATCGTCGTCGGCAAGCTCAGCGACACGCCGACGACGCCGGGCCCGCCACCCTGATGAACGGACGGATCCGCGTCGCCGTGCTCGCCGGCGGCCGCTCGAGCGAGCACGAGATCTCGCTCGCGTCGGCGCGCTCGGTGCTCGAGGCGCTCGACCCGTCCGTCTACGACGTCGTCACGGTCGCGATCGGCCGGGACGGGCGCTGGGAGCTCGGCGCCGGGACGCCCGAGGACGGAGTAGCGTCGCTCGAGGCGCCGGCTCGAGGTCGAGATTCGGCCGCGTCGGTCGCCGCCACGCTGCCCGTGCCCTCGGCGGCTGCGCCGGCCGCGCTCGGCGCCGTGGACGTCGTCCTGCCGATCCTGCACGGCCCGTTCGGCGAGGACGGGACGGTGCAGGGACTGCTCGAGCTCGCGGACGTCGCGTACGTGGGCGCGGGCGTCGCCGCGTCTGCGCTCTGCATGGACAAGGACCTGTTCAAAAAGGTGCTGCGCGAGAGTGGCATCCGCGTAACCCGCAGCGTCACGCTCCGGCCGCGCGACCCGATCGAGCACCCGTTCACGTATCCCGTCTTCGTCAAGCCGGCGCGGCTTGGATCGTCCGTCGGGATCTCCAAGGTGCGCGACGAGGGCCAGCTCGCCGATGCCGTCTCCCTCGCGTTCCGGCACGACGAGAAGGTCCTGATCGAGGAGTTCGTCGACGGTGTCGAGGTCGAGGTCGGCGTCCTCGGCAATCTCGAGCCGATCGCGTCACTGCCCGGCGAGATCGTTCCGCTCGGGCACGAGTGGTACGACTACGCATCGAAGTACGAGGACGGCGGGATGGACCTCGTGATCCCGCCACGCGGGCTCTCCGAAGCGACGATTCGCGACGTGCAGGATGTCGCCGTCGACGCATTCCGCGTCACCGACTGCGAAGGAATGGCGCGTGTCGACTGTTTCGTCGCCGGCGGCGACGTGATCGTGAACGAGCTCAACACGATTCCCGGCTTCACCGCGACGAGCGTCTACGCGAAGCTGTTCGAGGCGTCGGGTGTGGCGTATCCCGCGTTGCTGCGACGGTTGATCGAGCTCGCGCTCGAGCGGCGCGAGCGCCGCGCCAAGCTCGAGTATTGAGAGCCTCGACTAGCTCGCGCTGACCTCGTCGATCCGGGCGGAGCTGACGCCTGGCGGCAGTTTCGTGATCCAGACGACGAAGTAGCGGGACGGGCCATGCAGGTCGAGCGGGATCGTCGTGAGCCCGGCGATCGTCCGCGCGGCGGACACGGGGTGGAACGGCCCGCTCGGCGATGCGCCGGCCTGGATCTCGGCCGTGAGCCCCGGCGTGCTCGTCGTGACGGTGATCCCGCGTGGCTTCGCAGGGTTACCCGCGTCCAGGACGAGCCCGACCCCGGCCTTCGTGAACGCGCCGTAATGCTCGGTGTCCCAGTACGTCGCGCGGTTGTGGTCCGTGGCGCGCGGCGCCGACGAGCTGTGCTCTTCCTGGTCGCCGTACGGATCGTACGAGCCGACGCCGCGCAGCTTCACCGCCGCAGTGCGTGTGGCCGTTGCGCGCTTCTGCTCGTGCGAGCGGAGTGCGATCAGGCCGACGATCACGGCCGCGAGCGCGACGATCCCCAACAGGATCGCCGCGATCGCCGATCGCGAGACCGGTTTCCTCGGCCGTCGCGTCGACACTGCGGGGATCCGGCCTCCGACCATCGTGTCGCCGGGGTCGTCATCCGGGGCATCGACCGACGCGAGGCACGCTTCGAGCTCGGCGGCGAAGGCGTCCATGGTCGGGAACCGGTCAGCGGGATCTTTCTGCAGCGCGCGGTCGACAGCGGCGGCGACGCGTCGCGGGACGTCCTTGCGAACCTCGAGCAGGTTCGGCGGCGGCTCGTTCACGTGCTTCATCGCGACGGCGACGAAGTTCTCGCCGGGAAACGGGACGTCGCCCGTGAGCAACTCGTAGAGGACGACGCCGAGCGAGTAGACGTCCGTGTGCACGTCGACGTTGCGACCGCTCGCCTGCTCCGGCGCGATGTAGTTCGACGTACCGAGGACGGTTCCCGTCTGGGTCACGCCGTCGACGTCGAGCGAACGCGCGATCCCGAAGTCGGTCACCTTCGCGCGCCCGTCGCCGTTGAGGAGGACGTTCTGCGGCTTCACGTCCCGGTGGACGAGTCCCTGCGTGTGCGCGAACGCAAGGCCGTGCGCGACCTGCACCGCGAGCTCGAGCGCCTCCCGCACAGGTAGGCGGCCGGCGCGGACGACGTGCTCCTTCAGGTTCTCGCCGTCGATGTACTCGAAGACGATGTACTGCCGCCCGCCGTCTTCGCCCCGGTCGATCACGGTGACGATGTTCGGATGGGACATCTGGGCGACCGCGCGCGCCTCGCGCTTGAATCGCTCGACGAAGTCGTCGCTCGTGAATTGCTCGTGGAGGATCTTCAGCGCGACGTTGCGCTCCAGCAGCGTGTCCCGCGCGCGGTAGACGCTCGACATCCCGCCCGTGCCGACGAGCTCCTCGAGCTCGTAGCGGTCTGCAATCCGCTCGCCGACCACGGGCGAAACGGTACCCGTGCCGGGAAAAGGGCTACGCGGAGAGTGTCGTCTCGAGCGCCTGTTCCCAGACGCCCAGTGCTTCGTCGAGCTCGCCGTCCGAGACCACGAGCGGCACGAGCACCCGGATGCAGTTCGAGTAGATGCCCGATTTGAGCAACAGGAGCCCACGTTCCGCCGCCGCCTCGACGACCGCGCTCGCGATCTCGGGTGCGGGGTTCTTCGTGTCGCGATCGTGGACGAGCTCGATCGCGAGCATCGCGCCGAGGCCGCGGACGTCGCCGATCGCGTCCCAGCGCTGTTGCCAGGCCTCCATCCGCGCGCGGATCGTCTCGCCGATCGCGGTCGACCGCTCGACGAGCCCCTCGTCCTCGAAAACGTCGAGCACGGCGAGCGCGGCGGCCTGTGCGACCGGGTTGCCGACGTACGTCCCGCCGATCCCCGAATCGCCGACCGAATCCATGATCGCGGCCTTGCCGACGACACCGGACAGCGGTAGCCCGGCCGCGATCGACTTGGCGACGGTCATCAGGTCGGGCTCGATCCCGTAATGCTCGATCGCGAACATCTTCCCCGTGCGCCCGTAGCCGGTCTGCACCTCGTCGACGACGAGCACGATGCCGTTGTCGTCGCAGATCCGGCGGACCCCCTCGAGGAACTCGGGCGGCGCGACGACGAAGCCGCCTTCCCCCTGGACCGGCTCGATCACGATCGCCGCCACGCTCTCCGCCGCGACGGTCGTGACCAGGGCGCGCTCGAGCGTCGCCAGCGCGTCCGCCGCCGACGGGCCACGGTAGTCCTGCGCGAACGGCATGCGGTAGACCTCGGGCGCGAACGGGCCGAAGCCGGCCTTGTACGGATGCGTCTTCGAGGTGAGCGACAGCGACAGGAGCGTGCGGCCGTGGAAGCCGCCCTCGAACGCAATCACCGCCGGGCGCTTCGTGTACGCGCGCGCGAACTTGATCGCGTTCTCGACTGCTTCCGTGCCCGCGTTGAAGAACGCTGCCTTCGCCGGGCCGCGGAACGGCGCGACCGCGATCAGCCGTTCGGCGAGCGTCACGTACGGCTCGTACGGGACGATCGTGAAATCCGTGTGGAGGTACTTCGCGGACTGCTCCTGGACCGCTTCGACGACTCGCGGGTGCGCGTGGCCGACGTTCAGGCAGCCGACGCCGCCCGTGAAGTCGATGAACGTGTTGCCGTCGACGTCGGTCAGCGTCGCGCCTTCACCATGCTCGATCACGACCGGCAGGAAGATCGACAGCGGATTGGCGATGACACGCGTCTTTCGCTCGAGGATCGCCTGCGATCGCGGGCCTGGAATGCCGGTTTTCAGCTCGATCGTCTTGGTCGCCGCCATCGAGGTGAAGATACCTCAGCGACCGGTCGCCTGGATAGCTGAATAGTGCGCTTGCAGGCTCAGCGAAACGCCGGCGTCCCAAGCGCCGGCGCCGTGTAGACGCCGGCCGCATTCCAGAGCATGAAGCCCTTCGAGTGCTCGAGGCGTGCGGCCTGGATCTCGTCCTGGATGTTGGCGAGCGTGTAGTGGTGGCGCATCGAGAAGTCCTGGAGCCACGGGATGATCTTCGTCGTGCGTCCGCGCAGCTTTGCGCGGAAGTCGCGGAGCGAGTACGCGACCGTCGTCCCCGGCCGCGAGTCCGGGTCGACGATGTTGTACTCGCCCGACCCGTAGTGCGACGGGTACACCATCGGATAGATCGCGTCGGCGAAGCGGCTGATCCGTCCCGGGAACTGGCCGATCCCGAGGTTTCGGGTCGCCGAAAGCCCGAACACGTCCGTGGACACGCGCACCCCGAGCGGATGGAGGCGTTGGGCGGCGTACTTGACGTACATCGGAACCGTCCAGCCCATCGGCTGCGCGTGTGCGCCCGGATACCGGATCTGCGAGATGTCGCCGTCGCTCGGGAACCGCACGTAGTCGAACTGGATCTCGTCGAACCCGGCACGCGCGGCAGCCTCGGCGATCTGCACGTTGTAGCGCCACACGCGGCGGTCGTACGGGTTCGTCCAGCCGAGCCCGCTGTTGTTGAGCCAGCGCGAGCCGTCGGCTCGCCGGATCGCGTACTGCGGCGCGTTCGCGGATAGGATCGGGTCTTCGAACGTGACGACGCGGCCGATCAGGTAGAGGCCGGCGGCATGGATCTTGGCGGCGGCGCGCTCCGGGTCGTAGTAGCGATGGGCGCTTCCGACCACGCGCGCGAGCGGGACGGCCGCGGGCACGAACCCGACCTCGCCGTTCTCGTCCTTCACGTCGAGCTCGATCGTGTTCAGCCCCTGCGACTTCAGCGCGATGTACTGCTCGAGCCTCCCGGGGATGCTCGCGAGCGCCATCGTGACGTGGACGCCGCGTACCTCGGCGGGATACGGACGCGGTTCGAGCTTCGTCGGCACTTTCGGTCGCGGGGCAGCCGCGCGGACGGCCGTCGCGTGCCGGTGCACGTGCGTCGCGATCACGCCGCCCACGACGCCTGCAGCGACGAGCGCGAGCAGCGTCCCGGCTGCAATCAGCCGCCGCCTGCGAATCTGCCGCCTCCGTGCCGTCCGGCGTGCCCGCAGGCGCTCGTTCGGGTCGACCGGCTGGAGGATGCTCGACAACGCCGCGGAACCCTAACAGCCTGTCGGAACCCCTCCCGCAGGCCCCGAAACGGGTTCTCCCTAGAATCGTGCCGTGGTTCTTTCCGACCGGACGATCGCCCGCCTCCTGGCCGAGGGACGCATCCTGATCGACCCGTACGACGAGGAGCTCCTTCAGCCGTCGAGCGTCGACGTCCGCGTCGATCGCTTCTTCCGCGTGTTCCACAACAACCGCTACCCCTTCATCGACGTCCGCGAGGAGCAAGAGGACCTGACCGAGCTGGTGGAGGTCGACGGTGACACGCCGTTTGTCCTGCACCCGGGCGAGTTCGTCCTCGGCTCGACGCTGGAGCGCGTGCGGCTTCCCGACGATCTCGTCGCCCGCCTGGAAGGGAAGTCGAGCCTGGGCAGGCTGGGCCTTCTGATCCACTCGACCGCCGGTTTCATCGATCCTGGCTGGGACGGGCACGTCACGCTCGAGCTCTCCAACGTCGCGAACCTGCCGGTGACGATCTACCCGGAGATGAAGATCGGCCAGATCTCGTTCGTCCAGCTCACCGAGCCGGCGGCGACGCCGTACGGCAGCGGGACGATCGGCTCGAAGTACCAGGGCCAGCGCGGGCCGACGCCGTCGCGGTACTGGCAGAACTTCCAGCGCGAGCCGGCGCGTTGATCCTCGTCACCGGCGCGACCGGTTTCGTCGGCGGCCACGTGGTTCATGCATTGCGCGCGCAGGACAAGCCGGTGCGCGCGCTCGCCCGCGACCCCCGGCACGCGGGCCGGCTCGAGTCGTGGGGCGCGACCGTGACGCAGGGGGACATGACGGACGCCGCGAGCATTCGTCGCGCCGTCGACGGCTGCGACGCGGTCGTGCATCTCGTTGCAGTCCGGCAGGGGCCTGACGCGCGCTTCCAGCGGGTCATGGTCGACGGCACGCGCGACCTGCTCGCGGCGGCGCGGGAGGCGGGTGTCCGCCGCTTCGTCCACATGAGCGCGCTCGGCACCGGCGAGGAGACGAAAGACC
>JBJMJS010000119.1:0-14329 GCA_045806225.1 Gaiellaceae bacterium | reverse complement strand
GATCGTCGCGCCGTATGCGCGCGCGGCCGCGATCTTCATCGGGCTGGCCGTCTGCCACATCACGACGAGCGCGTCGATTCCTTCGACGGCCGATGCGTACGCGAGCGCGCCGGCATGGTTGCCCGCGGAGATCGAGATGACGCCGCGACGCTTCTCCTCGTCGCTCAGCGTCGCGAGCTTGTTGAGCACGCCGCGCGGCTTGAACGAGCCGGTGCGCTGGAAGAGCTCCGCCTTGAAGCGCACGTCCGCGCCGACGCGCTTCGACGTCGTCGCCGACGTCAACAACGGCGTCCGGTGCACGCCGCCCGCGATGCGCTCGCGCGCACGCAGGACGTCGTCGACCGAAAGCACCGAGCCCGTTACAGCCACGTCGCGATCGTACTCGTCCCCCGCCCCCACCCATTCAAGGGTGGGGAGAAACGCCCACCACCCTCGCGGTCGACGGTACCGGCCGCGCGCGCGCGTGTCTGTCGCGGATGTGTGCCGATTTTCAGTACTTGCTCTTGCCGCAGCCGGCGAGCACGAACGGGGCTGCGAGGACGAGCAGCGAAATGAGCTTCGTCTTCATGTCCGGACCTACGCGGCTCGGACGCGAGCGGTTCTACGTCAGCGTGTACTCGGGCCCGGAGCCGCCCTCCGGCGGCGTCAGCCGTCCGCCCTTGGCCGTGATGGCGCCGCATTGCACGCAGTTCGACGGCGTCACCGCAACCCCCTCACCCGCGACCTCGTACACCTGCGCCGGACACATCCGCGTCCACAGCTCGGCAAGCTCCTGCGGCACGTCGCGGCGTAACACGATGTGGTTCGGCTGGTCGTCGCGCGTGCGGTTGCCCGACGCGAACACCGACGACAGCTTGTCGAACGTCAGCGTCCCGTCGGGAGCCGGATAGGACGTCGCACGATCGCTCCGCACGATGTCCTGCTCGACGTCGAGCTCCGTGCGCGCGTTCCCCGGCGGAAACCGTCCCTTCGTCGCGGTCATCGCGCCCGCGAGCGCACCGCCGAGCCAGAAACCGCGGCCGAACGCCTGGCGCATGTTCCGGACCTCTCGCAGGTCGCGCCAGATGAAGCTCTGCCGCACGGCGTCGTCATACGCGGCCAGCGCTCCCGGGCGCCAGGGCGTCTCGCCGCGACGGAGCGTCGCGAACGCCGCCTCGGCCGCAAGGGATCCCGACTCGATCGCGTAGTGGATGCCCTTCAGCGCGGGAACGTTCACCATCCCGGCGCCGTCGCCGCAGAGCAGGAGGCCCGGCGCGTGCAACCGGCGCGGGAGCGACAGGAAACCGCCCTCGGGAATCGTCTTCGCACCCCAGCCGATCCGCTCGCCGCCCTCGAGCATCCGGCGCACGAGCGGATGCGTCTTCAGCTCCTGCAACAGGTCGTGCACCGACAGCTCCGCGTCGCGGTAGTCGAGACCGACGACCATGCCGAGCGTCACCATCTCGTCGCCCATCGGGTAGATGAACGAGCCGCCGAACTCGCGGTACTTCGCCTGCGGTCGGAGCGGCCAGCCCATCGTGTGCACCACGCGGCGGAGCGGCCGCGCGACACGCCACACCTCTTTCACGGCGAGCGCCCACACCTGCGGGTTCTCGCCCTCGAGGCCGAACCGGTCGAGCGCGACGCCAGTCAGGTGTCCCTGCGTGCCTTCCGCGAGGACCGTCACGCGCGCGACGAGATCGGCGCCCGGCTCGAAGTTGCCGAGCTCTTCCCCGTTGCGGCCCCGGCCCTTGTCGCCGGTGCGGACGCCGCGGACGCGGCCTCCGTCGACGAGGAGCTTCTGCGCCGCCGTCTCCGGCAGGAGCATCGCGCCGCCCTCCTCCGCACGCTCGGCGAGCCAGCGCCCGAGCTGCGACAGCGACGCAACGTAGTTCCCCTCGTTCTTCATCGTCGGCGGCGCCGGGATCCGAAGCGCGCGCTTGGGCGAGAGAAAGTAGACGCCCTCGTCGTGGACGGACCCGTAGAAGGGCATGTCCTCGATCCGCGCGCGTCCCTTGAACAGGCGACGCAGCGCACGGGGATTGACGACGGCGCCCGACAGGAGGTGCGAGCCGGGCTGCTTGCCCTTCTCGAGCACGGCGACGGGGACCTCGCCCAGCCGTTCGCGAATCTCGGGGGCGCCCTCGAGCAGCTGCCCGAGCCGGATCGCACACGCAAGCCCGGCCGGGCCGGCGCCGACGACGAGAACGCCGACGTCGATCCGTTCGTCCTCCGGATCCGTCGGCGGCGCGACGTAGTCCGCCGATCGGAACGGCGGTGGATACTCGGCGGGCTTCACGAGCTCTTGCGCTGCGTCACGAGCTGTGTCAGCTTCGGGACGATCTCGTGGACGTCGCCGACGACGCCGAGATCGGAGAACTCGAAGATCGGCGCGTTCGGGTCCTTGTTGATCGCGACGATGACGCCGGACGCCTGCATCCCGACCTTGTGCTGGATCGCGCCGGAGATGCCGCACGCGATGTAGAGCTTCGGTGCGACGGTCTTGCCGGTCTGTCCGACCTGCGTCGAGTACGGATACCAGCCGGCGTCGACGACGGCGCGCGTCGCACCGACCGCGCCGCCGAGCGCCTTCGCAAGCTCCTCGACGAGCGTGAAGTGCTCCGGGCCGCCGAGCCCACGGCCCCCTGCGACGACGATGTCCGCATCCTCGATCGACGGGCCCTCGCTCTCCTCGTGCGCCTGCTCGACCATACGTGCACCCGTCGAGAAATCCTCGAGCTGGACGGTGACGTCCTCGACCTCGGCGCTGCCGCCGGTCGCGGTCGGATCGAACGACCCCTGCCGGAACAGCGCGAGCCGCGGCTTCGCCGTCCAGCCGACGTCGACGTAGATCGAGTCCTGCAACGCCGGGCGTTTGCCGACGAGCTTGCCGTCGTCGAGCACGATGTCGGTCAGGTCCCAGTTCAGCCCGGCGTCGAGACGCGCGGACAAACCTGCGGCGACGTCCGCCCCGAGCACGGAGTTTGCGAGCAGCACCGTGTCGAAGCCCGTGTCGCGCACGAGCTGTGCGAGCACGTCGACGCGCGGCTGCGGCAGCGGCGCCTCGAGCTCTGCGTCGTCGGCGACGTACACGCGCGAGGCACCGAACTTGCCGGCTTCGTCGGCGAGCGCGCGGACGTCCTTGCCGATCACGGCGCCGGCGACGTCGCCGCCACCGAGGGACGCGGCCTTCGAGAGGACGGCGACGCTCGGCTTCAGCAGCTCGTTGCCGTGATGTTCGAGAAAGACGAGCGTGTTCATCGCGTCAGACGAGCCGCTTCTCCGCCAGGAACTCGACGATCTGCTGCGCGGCGTTGCCGTCGTCCTCGATCTTCCGCGAGTCGCCGCGCGACGGCGGATCGTTCAGCCCGATCACTTCCGTCCGCGATCCCTCGGCGCCGACGCGTGCGGTCTCCGCGCCGAGGTCCGAGAGCGAGAGCGTCTCCTGCGGCTTCGACTTCGCGCCCATGATCCCCTTGAGGGACGGATAGCGCGGCTCGTTGATCGCGTCGGAGACGGCGACGACGGCCGGGAGCGATGTCTCGATCACGTCGTACCCGAACTCCGTCTGCCGCTTCACCGTCAGCTTGCCGTCGGCATGCGTGAGCTCGGCCGCCTGCGAGACCATCGGGAGGCGGAGCCGGTCGGCGACGGCGGCCCAGAGGACCGCGCCGTCGGAGTCGCCGGCCTGCTGGCCGAACAGGACGACGTCGACGCCTTCGCGCTCCAGTGCCTTCGCGATCGCATAGCTCGTCGCGACGAGATCGGAGCCTGCGGCGGCCTCGTCGCTGACGAGAACCGCACGATCGGCGCCCATTGCGAGCGCCTTGCGGAGCGCGTCCTGCGCCTTCGCCGGGCCGAACGACACCAGGACGACCTCGCCGTCCCCCGCAGCGTCCTTCAGCCGGAGCGCTTCCTCGACCGCGTTCGCGTCGAACGCGTTCAGCGCGCCCTCGCCCGAGCGATCGAGGCGCTTCGTGCCGGGATCGATGCGCTTCGTGCCCTCCGGCACGTGCTTGATGCAGACGGCGATCTTCATCGGCTGCGGACTCTAACGAGGAGTCTGCGACCGCCAGACGCCGATCCGGTTGCTAGGGTCTGCCCCTTCGGACGCGAAACCGGCGCCGCCTATGTGTAGCCACCGGACGACAGCCCGAGGTGTTCTTTTCCTCGCCGTGACCCTCGGCCTCGTCGCCGGGACCGCTGTTGCCGCACCCGCGGCGAAGGCGCCGCTCCACATCGTCTTCCCGGTCGTCGGCCAGGTGCAGTACACGGACGACTTCGGCGCGGCCCGCTCAGGTGGGGCGCATCAGGGCAACGACCTGATGTCTGCCAAGCGGTCGCCGGCCGTCGCCGCAGAGGCCGGCAAGGTGAAGTACTGGACGACGTCGGCATCCGCGGGCTGCATGCTCTATCTGTACGGCGCGAGCAAGACGACGTACTTGTACATCCACCTCAACAACGACCTCACCGCGCGCAACGACAACCGCGGCAAGTGCGTGCAAGGTGTCGCCTACACCGTCAAGAACGGCGCCCGTGTCGCCGCGGGGCAGCAGATCGGATACGTCGGCGATTCGGGCGACGCGAACGGCGGTGCGTCACATCTGCACTTCGAGGTGCATCCGAGCGGCGGCAAAGCGACGGATCCGTATCCGTATCTGCAGAGCGCGCAGAAGCTCCTGTTCGCGGCGAAGCCGGGGACGCCGTTCGCACTGACGCTGACCGGAACGGTCGTCTCGGCGACGTCGGAGCGGCTGGCACTCAACGTGACGTCGTCGGAAGCGTTCCCGTCCGGCCTGACGCTGACGAAGCTGAAGCAGACGATCGCGCTCACGGTTCCCGAAACCGCCGTCGTGCAGACGCTCGGGCCGAGCGGCAGCGCGCGTGCGATCGCGAGCGTGTCTCTCGCCACGAAGGGTCAGAAGGTCGTCGTGTGGACGCAGCCCGCGCCCGCGTCGCTGAAGGCACAGCGTGGCGACGACGGCGTTCTGACCGCCGCGCTCATCCAGCTCAGCGGTTAGGGAAGCTTCTAGCGGCCGACGAAGTTCGGCTCGCGCTTCTCGACGAACGCGGTGAGCCCTTCGCGGGCGTCCTCGGACGCGAACAGCTCGCCGAAGGAGTCGCCTTCCACGTCGAGGTTCTGCGCGTGGTCGCCGCCGAGGGCACGGTTCGCGAGCTGCTTCATCACGCGCAGCGCGACGGGGCTCTTCGTCGCGAGGAGTCGTCCGGTCTCGCGCGCGCGGTCGAGCACGGGATCGGCGACGGCGTTGACGAGGCCGATCCGGGCCGCCTCGTCGGCGTCGACCATCCTCCCGGTGAAGATCAGCTCCTTGGCGACGCCGAGCCCGCAGATGCGCGCGAGCCGCTGCGTGCCGCCCCATCCGGGGACGATCCCGAGATTCACCTCCGGCTGGCCGAGCTTCGCGCGTGAGGACGCGTAGCGGATGTCGCACGCGAGCGCCAGCTCGCACCCGCCGCCGAGCGCAAAGCCGTTCACGGCTGCGATCGTCGGCTTCGGCATCGTCTCCAGCAAGCGCCCTACTTCGTGCCCGAGCGCACCCCATGCCTTCGCGTCGTCGACGCCGAGCCCGCTCATGTACTTGATGTCCGCGCCCGCGATGAACGCACGCTCCCCCGCGCCCGTCAGGATCACGGCGCGCACGCCGTCGTCGCCGGCGAGTGACGTGAGCTCGTCGCGGAGTTGCGTCAGCGTCGTCACGTCGAGTGCGTTCAGCGCCTCGTGCCGATCGATCGTCACGATCGCAACGGCGTCCTCGCGCTCGATCCGCACCGCCTGATCAGACATGTCCGTGCCAGGCACAGCCGTGTCGGCGCCGGCCAGGGCCGTTCACGGGACGGGAACGGCGCCGCGCAGGAAGTCGACGATCTCCGACGTCGGCGCGCCCGGCGTGAAGACGCCGGCGACGCCGAGCTTCTTCAGCTCCTCGGCGTCATCCGTCGGGATCGTCCCGCCGACGACGACGAGGACGTCCTCGGCGCCGTTGTCGCGCAGACCGTCGAGGATCCGCGGGACGAGTGTCATATGCGCGCCCGAGAGGATCGAGATGCCGACGGCGTCGGCGTCCTCCTGAATCGCGGTCTCGACGATCTGCTCCGGCGTCTGGTGGAGGCCGGTGTAGATCACCTCCATGCCCGCATCGCGGAGCGCGCGCGCGATGATCTTCGCGCCGCGGTCGTGCCCGTCGAGGCCGGGCTTTGCGATGACGACTCGGATCTTTCGCGCCACGCGCGGGAGTCTAGAACGAGTTCCCTAGATCGCCGCCGCCTCCGCTCCTGATCCCGACCGCTGACGCGCGACGAAGTCGCGGTACCAGTAGAAGCTCTCCTTCGGTACGCGCTCGAGCGTCGGGTAGTCGACGAACACGAGCCCGAAGCGCTTCCAGTAACCCCTCGCCCATTCGAAGTTGTCGAGGAGCGTCCACACGAAGTACCCCTTCACCGGTGCACCCGCGGCGATCGCCCGGCCTACCGCCGAGACGTGGTCCTCGAGGTACTCGCGCCGCTCGGGGTCGCGGACCGCACCGTCGTGACCCCGGACGTCGGCGAACGACGCGCCGTTTTCCGTCACATAGAGCGCGGGCGGTGCGTAGTCCTCGGTGACACGCACGAGCACGTCATGGAGACCGTCCGGATAGACCTCCCAGTCCATGTCCGTGTAAAGCGAGTCGGGGTCGCGGACGTCGAGCGGCCGCCCACCGTCGGGATCCGCGCGCACGAGGTTGCGCGAGTAGGTGTTCACGCCCAGAAAGTCGATCGGCGCACGGATCACCTCGAGATCGCCGTCGACGATCGGCGGCGCGCTCGCGCCGAAGTACTCCAAGAGGTCCTCGGGATATTCGCCCTTGAAGATCGGATCGAGGAACCACCGGTTGTGGAACCCATCGACGTGGCGCGCCGCGGCGACGTCCTGTTCCGTGTCGGACGCCGCGTACACCGGGTGGAGGTCGAGCGTGATGCCGACCTCCGAGGCTGGTGACGCCGCGCGCACGATCTCGACCGCACGCCCGTGCGACAGCAGGAGATGGTGCGCCGCCGCGACGGCGTCCTTCTCGCTCGTCCGGCCGGGCGCATGCTCGCCCCAGCCGTATGCGAGCCACGCGGCGACCCATGGCTCGTTGTGCGTGATCCAGTGCCGGACTCGGTCGCCGAGGCGGTTCGTGACCGCGCCCACGTATTCGCAGTAGGCGTCGACGGTCGCGCGGGCCGGCCAACCGCCCGCGTCCTCGAGCGGCTGCGGGAGATCCCAGTGGTAGAAGGTCACGAACGGCGTGATCCCTGCCTCGAGCAGCGCATCGACGACACGTTCGTAGAAGTCGAGCCCCGCCACGTTGATCTTCCCGCGACCTTGTGGAAGCACGCGAGGCCACGCGACCGAGAGGCGAAATGCATTCGTCCCGAGCTCGCGCAACAGTGCGACGTCGTCCCGGTAACGGTGGTAGAAGTCGCACGCGACCGCCCCCGATTCGCCGTTGCGAACCTTGCCGGGGGTCGCGCAGAAGCGATCCCAGATGCTTTCGCCGCGGCCGTCCGCCTCGGCCGCTCCTTCGATCTGGTACGACGCAGATGCCGTTCCCCAGTAGAAGTCACGCGGGAACCGCTGGGCCGGTCGTGTGCGGGCAGAGCCGTGCGCTACCAAATCGCCTCCTCGGTCGTCGGGTCGAAGAAATGCAGCCGGTCGACGTCCACGACGACGCGAAGCGGTTGACCGGCGCCCGCGCGCGTCCGCGTGTTCAACCGGGCCGTGACGATCACCTCGTCCGATTCGCGGCCGCGTACCTTCTGGAGCAGCTGCGCGGTGTCGACCTGCTCGTCGCCGCGAGCTGCGACGACCGATGCGGTCGCGGCCACCGGCTCCGCGGCAACGGGAAAGTACGCGATCACCTCGGCGCCCATCGGCTCCGCGAGCGACACACGCACGTCGAGCGACGAGCCGTTCGCCGACGACACGAACGCCGCATCTTCGATGTCTTCGGGGCGAACGCCGACGATGACGGTCTTTCCTGCATACGCGCGAAGCCCCGGGCGGCGCGCGAGCAGCGTCTCCGGCAGGCGGAGCTCTTTGCCGCCGAGCCGGACGCTGAGGCCGCCCGCGCCCGAGAGGAGCGGCGAGCGGACGAGGTTCATCGCCGGCGATCCGACGAACCCCGCGACGAAGACGTTCACGGGACGGTCGTACAACGTTTGCGGACGGTCGATCTGCTGCAAGGTTCCGTCGCGCATCAGCGCGACGCGGTCCCCCATCGTCATCGCCTCCGTCTGGTCGTGCGTCACGTAGAGCGTCGTCGTGCCCAGCCGCTGGTGCAGCGCAGCGAGGTATGCGCGCATTTCGACGCGGAGCTTCGCGTCGAGGTTCGACAACGGCTCGTCCATGAGGAAGGCGTCCGGCTCGCGCACGATCGCCCGTCCCATCGCAACGCGTTGCCGCTGCCCGCCGGACAACTGCGCCGGCTTGCGCTCCAAGAGATCTTCGATCCCGAGCATCTGCGCCGCTGCCTCGACGCGTGGCTTGATCACGCGCTTCGGGACCTTGTGCCGCTTCAGGCCGAACGCCATGTTCGCGTACACGTTCATGTGCGGATAGAGCGCGTAGTTCTGGAACACCATCGCGATGTTCCGGTCCATCGGCGGGACACCGTTGACGACGGAGCCGCCAATCATGACCTCCCCGCGCGTCGCCTCCTCGAGTCCCGCGGTGATCCGGAGGACGGTCGTCTTGCCCGAGCCGGACGGCCCGACGAGGACGAGAAACTCGCCGTCGGTGATCTCCAGGTCCAGGTCGTCGACGGCGACGCTGCCGCCGTCGAACACCTTGCGCAGGCTCCGGTACTGGATCGTCGCCATGTCAGTCCCTCCCTGTCATCCCTTGACGGCTCCCTGCATGATCCCGCCGATGATCTGCTTGCCAAGGACGAGGAACACGGCGAGCAACGGCAGGATCGAGATGAACGTCCCGGTCAGCACGAGCGCGTAGTCCTGGACGTAGCCGCTGGCGAGCGTGGACACTGCGACCTGGACTGTTGGATTTCGCGGGCTCAGGACGATCAACGGCCAGAAGAAATCGTTCCACGTGTTCATGAACGTCAGTAGGCCGAGCACCGCCGCAGCCGGTCGCACGGCCGGCAGCACGACGTGCCAGAACACACGCGCGGTGTGACACCCGTCGACGCGCGACGCGTCGATGAGGTCGTTCGGGACCGCGGCGACGATGTACTGCCGCATCAGGAAGACGCCGAACGCGGTCACGAGGTTCGGCGCGATCACCGCCGGGAGCCGGTTGACCCAGTGCAGGTGGATCATCTCGATGTAAAGCGGGATCACGCCCAACTGCACCGGCACGAGCATGGTCGCGACAATCGTCAGCATCAGGGCACGACGGCCGCGGAACTGCAGCTTCGCGAACGCGAAGCCCGCGAGGATGCTGAAGAACACGACCGCCGCCGTGACAACCGTCGCAACGATCGCCGAGTTCAAGAGCGCCGACCAGAAGCTGACGTTGACCTCGCCGGAGTTGAACAGCCGCGTGATGTTGTGCCAGAGCTCGTGCCCGGGCGTGAGCACGGGCGGGTACGCCGCGACAGCGGAGTTGTCGTGCGACGCAACGACGAGCGACCAGTACAGCGGGAAGATCGAGCCCACCGCGAACAGGAGCAGGACGAGGTAGGTGCCGATCCCGGCGCGGCGGAACCGGCGGGCGAGGAATCGTCCGCGAGGCCGCCGGTAGGCGAGTGTCGACATCCGGCCTACTCCGCCGACCTGATCCGTCGAATGACGAGGAAGTTCACGGCCGAGATGACGGCGATCAGGAGGAACAGACACCAGGCGATCGCCGAGGCGTAGCCGAACTTGAACTCGCTGCTCGCGAACGCCTTCTCGTACAGGTACATCGCAACCGTCTGGTACTGGCGGTCGGAGCCGCCGGTCGCGCCCTGGCGCAACGGCTCGAACAGGTACGGCTCCGTGAACAGCTGGAGGCCGCCGATCGTCGAGACGATGACCGTGAAGATGATCGTCGGGCGCAACATCGGGACGGTCACGTGCAGGAACTGGCGAAACGGGCGCGCGCCGTCGATCGCAGCCGCCTCGTAGAGGTCGTCAGGGATCGCCTGCATCGCCGCGAGATAGATGAGCGCGTTGTAGCCCGTCCACCTCCACATCACCATCACCGAGAGCGCGATCCAGGACGACAGGCGGCCCGCCTCCCAGTAGACGTGGTGGATGCCGAAGAGACCGAGCACGTAATTGACGAGGCCGTAGTCGTGGCCGAAGAGCTGCGCGAAGATCAGCGCGACGGCGACGAGCGATGTCACCTGTGGCAACAGGACCGCGGCCCGGAACAGCGTCCGCGCCCGCAGCCCGGTGTTCAGCAGGTGTGCGAGCAGCAGCGCGAGGATGAGCTGCGGCAGGGTCGAGATGACCCAGATCCCGAGCGTGTTCTCGACGGCATTCCAGAAGTACGAGTCGTGGATGAGCTGGGCGTAGTTGTGCAGCCCGACGAAGTGCCACGTCGGGCTCAGCAGGTTCCGGTCCGTCAGCGAGACGTACGCCGTGTAGCCGAGCGGGAAGAGCCCGAACGCGATGAAGATGAGGAAGAACGGCGCGACGTACGCGTACGGCGAGACCTTGAGGTCGAAACGCCGCAGCCGGCGGCGCGCCGCTCCGGCCGTGCGAACCCCAGGCGGCGGTACGACCGCCGCTCCGTCGCTCATCTTCGCCATCCACGCACCTCGCGGTCGTCGTCAGCGGCGAGCCGAGGGCGGCGGCGGGCACGCGCCCGCCGCCGCCGTTCAGCGTCTGCCTACCCTGCCACGCTCGCGGCGTCCTTGAGGAACTGCTTCCACGACGCGGCCCCGGATTGCTTGTGCTGCTCGATCCGCTGCAGCGCGTTGCTGACCGCGGTCTGGATGTCTCCCTGGTGTGGCCCGAGGATCTGCGGCTTCAGCTTCAGCGCGGACGTCGCGAAGATCTTTCCGACCGGCGCGTTGCTGAAGAACGGGTTCCGGAATGACTGCACCGCCTTGCTCTTCAGCAGCTTCGGCTGGCTCGGGAGGTTGCCGGTCTGCTTGAAGATGGCCGCCTCGGAGGCGGGGGACGTGAGGAACTTGATCAACTGGTACGCCTCGGCCGCATGACCCGACTGTTTCGGGATCGCGAGGAACGAGCCGCCCCAGTTTCCGCCGCCGCCGGGCACGGCTGCGATGTTCCACTTGCCCGACGTGTCGGGAGCCTGCCCCTGGATATAGCCCATCATCCACGCGGGGCACGTCACCGTTGCGAATGTCCCCTTCTTGAAGCCCGTGTTCCAGTCGTTGCTGAACGCGGGGTAGCCGGCGCTCTCGCCCTTGTGGATCGCGTCGGTCGTCAGGTTCCAGGCCGCCTTCACGCC
Source organism: Gaiellaceae bacterium (assembly GCA_045806225.1). Lineage (GTDB taxonomy): Bacteria > Actinomycetota > Thermoleophilia > Gaiellales > Gaiellaceae > 3-1-20CM-4-69-9. Next base: position 2,946 of record JBJMJS010000119.1, on the reverse strand, counting down.
GGGGTTCGAGCCGGCGATCAGCTTTCCACTCGGTGAGTAGTACGCGGGATTGAGCTGGCCGATGATGGCGTTGAACACGTTGCTGCCGGAGTCGAAGAAATGGACGCCCTTCGGCGCTTTCTTCTGGAACCGCTGCCCCACCCGAACGTACGCCTTCCACGTCGGCCACAGCTTCGACACCGCCGCAGGCGCGGTCGGCAAACCGGCCTTCCGGAACAGGTCGGTGCGGTAGCACACAGCGAGGCTGCCGACGTCCGTCCCAAGGCCGATCTGAGCGCCGTTCGGCGCAGTCGACTGACGCCACTTCCACGCCAGCCACTGGTTCTTCAGCTTGTTCGCGCCGAATTGGTTCAGGTTGTAGAAGTACTGCGGCGTCGACTTGAACTGCCCGACGAAGCCGACCTCGATCGCCTCGACGTCGTCGGCCCCGGCGCCCGTTGCCAGATGCTTCGCGAGGTTCGAGTGATGGTCCGCGTAGCTCTGGATTTCTTCCTTGATGTCGATGTTCGGATGCGACGCTTCGAACTGCTTGTACAGGTCGTGATAGCCGAAGTCGCCGAAGAGACTCACGTGCAACGTGATCGTTGCGTGCGACTTCGCCGACGCGGTGCTTGCAAGGAACGCAGCACTCGTTACGCCGGCCACGAGAATGATGAGCGTGGCGGCCTTCCTCCAGCCTCGCCACGAAGAACTCGATTTCACAACGCCTCCCTTTCCCTCTCCGTCTTGCACAGTGGCTCCCCGACGATCAGGTCTCCTGCTGCGACACCTCCTTCGTCGCGGACGTACCTGCGCTGCCGCACGACGCGCGCACGACGAGCTCGACCGGCAGCGTGAGCGCCGGGGGCGTGACGTCCGGGTTCTCGATCTGCTCGACGGCGGCTCGAGCCGCCGCAACGCCGAGACCGATCTTGTCCTGCCGAATCGTGGTCAGCGCCGGCTTCAGCAACGGCGCCATCTCGATGTCGTCGAAGCCGACCACCGCAATGTCTTCCGGCACCCGCGCGCCGGCCGTCTGCGCGGCGTGGATCGCGCCGATCGCCATCATGTCGGCGGCGGCAAAGACGGCCGTCGGCCGATCCCGCAGCGCGAGCAGCTCGCGCATCGCCACCTCGCCGCTCTCGAAATAGAAGTCGCCGACACACTCGTACTCGGCCCGGGCCGGAAGGCCGAGGGCATGGAGCTCGGCGCGGTACCCGAGCATCCGGTCGCTGCCCGGCTTCGTGTCCTGCGCGCCTCCGATCGTCGCGATCCGTTTGTGTCCGAGCGACGCGAGGTGGCGCACGGCGAGGCGCGCACCGCCCACGTTGTCGGACGTGACGTAGCTCGCGTGCGGGCCGGCGATGTCGATGTCGACCGCCACGATCGGGATGTCCGACGCGAGCAGCTTCTCGACCTCCGGATCCTTCCGGTCGACGCCCATCAGGACGACGCCGTCGACGTGGTGGTGACGTGCACGGCGGACGTACGAATGGGGCCGTCCGTCATTCGTCCCCGGCTGCTCGGTCGCGAAGAGGAGGACGTCGTAGCCGAGCGCTCCGATGCCGCGCTTGAGGCCGACCAGCACCTCCTGGAAGAACGGGTGGCCTAGGTCAGGGTGCTCGTAGCCGGTGAAGAGCACAACGCCGAGCAGCTGCGATCTGCGCCGGACGAGCGTCCGCGCGGCGGCGCTCGGCGCGTAGTCCAGCGTCTGGGCCGCGGCAAGGACGCGTTCTCGCGTGGCGGTGCTGACGTCGGCGTAGCCGTTGAAGACGCGGGAGACCGTGGAGACGGACACGCCGCTGAGCTTCGAGACTTCGTGGATCGTGCTGATTTTGCCGTCCTTTCCGAAAACGTTTTCGGCGACGCTAACGCGTTATCTCCAGCGTGTCAAGCGCCGATCGGTCCACTTACAACCCTTTATTGCCGTAAATACCGGTAACGTTTTTGGAAGATTATCGGCGAAGGCGCGGTTCCCGTGGCATCCCTGCCGGCGAGGTCTACGCCCCGCGGGCCGGGACGAACTTCGGCGCCGGCAGCTTGCCGCCGTCGAAGTGCTTGGCGTGCGCGGCGTGCCGCGGGACGGCGACGAACACCACGCAGGCGACCCAGAATGCGACCGCGGCGGCGCGGAGGATCAGAAGACGGGAGTCTCGCGCCAAACGCCCCACACCTCGCGCAACGCGTCGCACATCTCGCCCATCGTCACGTACGCCTTCGACGCGTCGACGATCGGTCGCATCAGATTCCGGTCCTCGACGGCGGCGTCACGCTTCAACGCGGCGAGCGCCGCCTCGACCGCGGCGCTGTCTCGGCGCGAGCGCAGCGCCTGGACACGTGCGATCTGCTGCTGCTCGAGCGCCGGGTCGATCTTGAGGAGCTCGAGTTGCTGCTCGTCCGCAGCCTCGTACCGGTTGACGCCGACGACGATCCGCTGCCGCTGCTCGACCTCCAACTGGTAGCGGAACGACGCTTCGGCGATCTCGCGCTGGAAGAAGTTCTCCTTGATCGCGGCGACAACGCCTCCGAGGCTGCGAATCCGGTTGAAGTACTCGTACGCCTCGGCTTCGAGGCGGTTCGTGAGGTCTTCCAGGTAATACGAGCCGCCGAGTGGGTCGATCGTGTTGACGACGCCTGTCTCGTGCGCGATCACCTGTTGCGTGCGCAGGGCGAGCCGGACAGCGTGCTCGGTCGGCAGCGCGAGGGCTTCGTCGAAGCTGTTCGTGTGCAGTGACTGCGTCCCGCCGAGCACGGCGGCGAGGGCCTCGATCGCAGTGCGCACGAGGTTGACCTCCGGCTGCTGCGCGGTGAGCGACACGCCGGCCGTCTGCGTGTGAAAGCGCATCAGCCACGAGCGCGGATTCTTCGCGCCGTACTTCTCACGCAGCTGCGTCGCCCAGATGCGGCGCGCGGCGCGGTACTTCGCGATCTCCTCGAAGAAGTCGAGATGCGCGTTGAAGAAGAACG
>JBJMJS010000118.1:0-6647 GCA_045806225.1 Gaiellaceae bacterium | reverse complement strand
GCGAGCAGATCCGGATCGCGGACGTGCGTGACCTCCGGCGCGACCTGCACATGCGGCCGTTCGAGGCCGATCGACGCGTCTACGTCATTCACGCGGCGGAGACGATGAACGAGGACGCGGCCGACGCGCTGCTGAAGGACCTCGAAGAGCCGCCACCGTACGCCGTCATCGTCCTCGTCGCCGACGACCTCGGCCCGCTCCCCGAGACGATCCGCTCGCGCTGCCAGTTGATCCCATTTCGCCGCCTCTCCGAGCGGGCGGTCCGCGAGGAGATCGCCGCGCGCGCGCCCGGCCTCGCCCCGGAGGCGGCGACGGCGCTCGCTCGCGTGGCCGCGGGTCGGCTCGATCGCGTCGAGCGGCTCCTCGACCCGAAGGCGGCCGCGCGGCGCGAGACGCTGCTCGAGATCGCACGGAGCGTCTACACCGACCCTGCCTTCGAGCCATCGGATGCGGCGGCAGGCGTCCTCGACGCGGCGCGCGAGCGCGGCGCCGACGCGAAGCAGCACGCCGAGGCGGAGCTCGAGACGCTCGACCTCACCGCACGCGAGGCCGAGCAGCGCGTGCGCCGCGCGCAACGCGGCGCCGAGCGCGAGGAGCTGCTCGCCTCGCTCGAGGAGCTCGCCGCCTGGTACCGGGATCTCGTCGCAGTGGCCGTCGGGGCCGAGCGCGCGGTTGTCCACTACGACCGGCTTGCCGAGCTCGCGGAGGACGGCAAGACCGACCGGCTGGTCGGCGCCGAGCACGCGTGCGAGCACGTGCGGGAGACCTGGCGCGCGTTCGAGGAGTTCAACCTCTCGCCGTCCCTGGCGTTGGAGGCGCTCTTCGTCCGACTCCGCCGCGAGCTCGGCGGCCCGGTCGCGGCGATCGCCTAGCTCGTTCCCCACGGATCCCCTTTCGAGGGGCTTGCTTCGGACGAGGGATACGGCCAAACTGCGACCAGAAGGGCGCGTCCGGTGCGGCACGCCGCGCGAACCCCTCGTCCCGAGGAGTCGGGTTGGCAGCAGTACCGTCAGTAGGCCGCGCCGCACAGCTCGAGCACCCTGCGGGTGCAACCGCCGATGCGACGCGCAGCCTCTACGAGCGCTTTGCGGGACAGATCTACGGCTACTGCCTGCATCAGCTCGGCTCGCGGGAGGAGGCGGAGGACGCCGTCCAGACGACGTTCCTCAACGTCTTTCGCGGGCTGAAGCGCGGGATCGTCCCGGAGATCGAGTCCGCGTGGCTCTTCAAGATTGCGCACAACGTCTGCCTGTCGCGGCGGCGCTCGTCTCACCGGCGCGGCCGCGTCGAGACGCCGAACAACATGGAGGTCCTGCAGGAGGTCGTGCCGGCACGGGAGCGCGGCAACGAGGACCTGATCCGGCTCCAGGACGCGCTCGAGGTGATGCCGGAAAGCCAGCGCCGCGCGATCCTGCTTCGCGAGTGGCAGGGGCTCTCGTATCGCGAGATCGCCGACGAGCTTCGGCTCTCGCAGTCCGCCGTCGAGACGTTGATCTTCCGCGCGCGCCGCACGCTCGCCGCCGGCCTCGCGGAGGCGCCGCCGGAGGAGCGCACCTGGCGAGCGCGGGCGCGCTACAGCATCGACGCCGGCGGCATAGCCACGGCGTTCAAGGCGGTGCTCGGCGGCGGCAGCGCGATCAAGGCGGCTGCGACGATCGCCGCGGTCGCGACGACGGCGGTCGCCGTCTCGGACGAAACGACGCACCATGCATTCCGCCACGTCCCGCCTGCGCCGCCGCCGCCGGTGCGCATTGCGCACGATCCGGCGCCGGTCGCGCCCGAGCGGACCTTCTCGAGTCTGCGGGGCGAGACGACGATGTCCCGGCGCAGCGCGATCCATGGCTCCGCTGCGCATGCCGCGAAGGCTGTGACGTATGTAACGGTCCCGCCGGCGGCACGCGGAACCGGACGCCCGGAATTCGGCTCGCCGCCCGCTCCGGCGCACCCCGCGCATCCGACGCATCCGACGCATCCGCTGCATCCGGCGACGCCTGCCGTCGCAGCGCCGACGCCGACTGCCGCGCCGACGCCGCCTGCGAGCGCGTCGCATGGGAAAGGCCACGTCAAGCACGACGTCCCTGCCGTCACGCACCCGGCCTCGGCGCCGCCGGCCGCCGAGGTGCAACCGGCCGAAGACGCGGGTCACGGGCGGCCACCGGACAAGCCGGACAACGCCGCGAAACCCGACAACGGCAACGGAAACGGCCACAAGTAAGCCGCCCAGCCGGGGCTATACTGGCCAGCCCCCGCCGACGTAGCTCAGCTGGTAGAGCACTTCACTCGTAATGAAGGGGTCCGCGGTTCGAATCCGCGCGTCGGCTTTCCTTTCGAGCCGAAAACGGCTCACCGCCATCACGCTCGCGCCCTCCGTTCTACACTGACGCCATGGGTCTCCTCCAACGGTGGCGCGACCGGCGCGCAACTCACCGCCAGCATCTGCTCGAGCACGAGTTGAGGCGCGAGCAGGCGCATAGCGGGATCGCGCCGTCGGCGACGGGTGCGGCCGGGCCGCTCCTGGGGGGTCGCGTCGGCGAGGTCGAGAGTGTGGGCTCGGACCACCCACTCGCTGCCCGTGACGAAGAAGTAGACGAGTCGCGCTAGCGCTGAGCGTTCGGCGCGTCTCTGCGTCGGTGTCGTTTGCACACGGCGGTAGGGCGGCCTACAAAGATGGGCTGGTCGGCCCATATCCGCCGCTCGGTGTCGCGACGAGAATTCTTGCCTCTGTTGTCGAGCGGAAGGAATCCGTGCCAAGAGTGGTCATAACCCACGCCGTCGTCGACGTCGACCGGTGGCTGGAGGGCAAGAACGTTCGCGCTGAGGCGATCGAGTCGGGATCGGGCAGCAACGTGACCGACTACGTCGCGCGTGACGGGAGCAACAACATCGCGATCACTGCCGATGTCAGCGATCCCACTGCGATGCAGGCGATGCTGGCGGCGCCGTCCGCAGAAGTCGCCGCCGCGATGGAGCAGCACGGCGTCGTGCCTCCGATCAGCGCGTACATCGAGGCGTAGCCGAGAGCCGAGCGCACCGCACGGCGGGTGAGTCTCGCCCGCCGTGCCGCGTTGCGATTCGGCGTAAGCGCTCTGCGCGTTTTCGCACGAGACGACGCGGACATTCATGGAGGTGGCAAGCGCGCCCGCCATGAGCAGCGACAGCCGCAACCACCGCGACCAGACGCGGATCGTCCTTCGGCCGATCGGTAGCGGCCTGCCGCTCGGCTTCTTCTCGTTCGGGATCGGCATGCTCCTGCTTGGCTGCTCCGGCATCGGTTGGATTCCGGCGGGCGAGCAGAAGGACGTCGGGATGTTCCTGATCGCGTTCGTCTTTCCGCTCGAGCTGATCGCGACGGTCGTCGCGTTCCTCGCGCGCGACACGCTCGGTGCGACAACGCTCGGTCTCTTCACGACGTCGTGGCTCGCGCTCGGCTGGTTCGACCACTCGTCGCGGCCGGGTGCGACGAGCGTCACCGTCGGCATCTACCTCTTCGGTTTCGCGACTGCGGCGTTCCTGCTGGCAGTGATGTCGATCCGCGCGAAGCCGTTCTTCTCGGTACTCCTGCTCTGCGCTGTCGCACGGATGGTGCTGTCAGGCGTGTACGAGGTCGGGGGCGGGCACGAGTGGTACAAGCTCTCGGGCGGCGTCGCGATCGCGCTCACCGTCCTCGCGCTCTACGGGGCCGTCGCACTGGGGCTGGAAGACGCACAGCAGCGGGAGCTTCTCCCGCTGTTTCGCCGCGGCGCCGCCGACGAGGCGTTCCAGGGCTTCGAGGCACAGCTCGAGCGGCTCGAGGCCGAGCCCGGCGTCCGCCAGCAGCTCTGAGCCGACGGCGGCCGCTTGACGGCGCGCGGGCGGAGAGTCACAGTCGCTGTGCCTGTCTCGGGGCCTTGGGGAGGGAGAATGAGAGGGCATTACGCATGGCCTGCTTGTTTGCTTGGCTTGCTCGAGGTGGGTGTGCAGTCCACGTTCGGCGGCTGGGCGGGGCCGCCCCACTCGATTGGAGGTTGCGTATGCGCGGCAGAGTCGCGTTCCTAGCCGCCGTCGCCGTCGTCGTGCTGTGCGCGGCGACGCCGGCGTTTGCGAGCGACGCCAACGTCAGTGTCGGCAGTCCGCCCGACATGACGCCGCAGAACCACCAGAACGAGCCCGCGGTCGCGGTCGATGCAAACCATCCGAGCTTCGCAGTGTCCGGGTGGAACGACTTCGTCGATTGGGCGCCGTGCCCGCAGGCGGATGCGACGCAGTTCGGGACGTGCGCGGATCCGGCCGACGACGGTGTCGGTCTGTCCGCGGTCGCGTTCACGTTCGACCGGGGTCACACATGGGTCCAGCCGACGTACACCGGCTGGACAGCGGCCGACTGTCCTCCGACGTCGACGTGCGCGGCGCACGAAGGGCCGATCCACACGCTGCCCTGGTACTACGAGAACCGCATGGTGTCGTCGGGCGACCCGGCGGTTGCCGTCGGGCCGATCCCGTCCAACGGGCACTTCGCTTGGGCGAATGGTTCGCGCGTGTACTACGCGAACCTCACCGGCGCGTGGCCGTCGGGCTTCGCGTTTCCGAATCCGGAGTTCCACGGCTATCTCGCCGTGGGCGTGTCGCGACTCGACAACCCGACGCCTGCAAGCGTCCTGAACAAGGCCAGCTGGAAGCCGCCGGTGATCTCGACGCAGCATGCCGGGCAGACGGCGTTCGAGGACAAGGAGCAGATCTGGGCCGACAACGCCTCGTCGAGCCCGTTCTTCGGCCGCGTCTATGTCTGCAACGCGGAGTTCCGCAGCAACGGTCGCCACGCTGCGCTCGGCGGTAACGCGCCTGCGCCGCTCACCGTCTCCGTCTCGCGTGACGGTGGCGACACGTGGACGGCGAAGAGCGTCACGTCCGCGGCGACGAACGGAAAGGGCCCGAACCTGTGGGGCCTGAGCGGTTGCACGCTGCGGACCGACAGCCACGGCGTCGTCTACCTGTTCTCGGAGATGTTCGAGAACCCGACGCTCGTCGGCCTGCCGACCCACGGCTTCCACGTCATGTTCAAGTCGTTCGACGGCGGCAAGTCGTGGACGAAGATGCAGGTCGTCCGGCAGATCACCGATCCGTGCTTCGAGACGGATCCGGTGTACGGGCGCTGCGTCATGGACGGCTTCGCCGGCGCGCGAACGGATCTCTCTGCGGCTCCGAGCGTGGACGTCGCGAACGGGGCGCCGACGGGCGTCGGCGCGACGAACGAGATCGTCGATGTGTGGGCGGACAACGACGGAAACATCAATGCGAACACGGCGCAGATGAGCTGGTCACTCGACGGCGGATCGACGTGGGCCGCTCCGCTCACCGCGTCGCTCGCGGGCGATCGCCCGTTGTACGCAGCGCCGGCGATCTCGCCGACGGGCGATCGGATGTACGTCGTCTACGAAGCCGACACGGCGCCGTGGCGCGGCGCAGACATGACGTCGCCGCGGCCGTATCACGGTGTCTTCTTGACGGCGCCTGTCGCAGGAGGTGGTGCACCGGGGTCGTGGTCGATCGTCTACGACGGCTCGACGGACACGGCAGCGGGTCACAACGACCTGCGTGCGACGTACCCGGGGCACGACATCTACCAGGAGCGGGTCGGCGACTACGTGTACGCCGCCGCAACGGCGACCTACGGGCTGAGCGTCTGGACGGACGCGCAGCGGGCGACCGTTTGCACGCCGGTTCAGTCGTACCGTGCCGCGTCGTTGGCCGCGGGAGAACGGGCGCTGCCGGCGCCGTGGCCCCTCGCCGACTGTCCGGCGACGTTCGGCAATACCGACACCTGGTCGGCGACAACCGGGTGACGTGAAGACGCAGTCGAGGGCGGCTCCGGCCGCCCTCGACTGCGCGGTCGTGGCCTCGTCGCGGGAGAATGGGAGCGTGCGCGACGTCCTCCCGTACCTCGGCATCGCGGCGCTGGTGATCGTCACCCCGGGTCAGGACACCGCGCTTACGATCCGCAACACGCTCCTCGCTGGTCGCGCGGGCGGTGCGCGGACCGCGGCCGGCGTCGCGACCGGCCAGGCGTGCTGGACGCTCGCGACGGCGATCGGCGTCGCAGCGCTGCTGCAGCAGTCGCGTCCGGCGTTCGAGGCGGTGCGCCTCGCCGGCGCCGCGTATCTGATCTCGCTCGGAATCGTCACCTTTTTCCGTCCCCAACGGACACGTCCCGGGTCAGACTCGGGACGTGGCTCGTTTCGACAGGGGGTGCTGTCGAACCTCGGCAACCCGAAGATGGCGGTCTTCTTCGTCAGCCTTCTGCCGCAGTTCGCGTCCTCGTTCGCCGGTCTCGTTGCGCTCGGGCTTGCCTTTTGCGCACTCACGTTCACGTGGCTGTCGCTGTATGCGCTCGCGGTCGCGCGCGCCGGGACCTTCCTGTCGCGCACGCGCATTCGTCGCGCGCTCGATCGTGTCACCGGCTCAGTCCTCGTCGCCTTCGGCGTCCGGCTCGCCGCCGAGCGCTGACGACCGACGTGCGCCCGTTCGCCGACTTCGGCTCGTACGACGCGCCCTCGACCGCCGAGATCGCGCGCCGTGCAGGCATCCGCACGCGAGACGTCGTTCGCTTCGACGGGAACACGTCGCCGCGCGCGCTTCCCTCGACGCGGCTCGAAGCGCTCGTCGAGGAGCTC
>JBJMJS010000117.1:0-33253 GCA_045806225.1 Gaiellaceae bacterium | reverse complement strand
GTCGACGTTCAGCCGACGCGCGACGTTCACGGCAGCGAACAGTACGTCGCCGAGCTCCTCGAACACGTGCGCCGGCGGCTCCGTCTCCGTGCGCAGCTCGCCGGCTTCGGCGATCGCGTCCTTCAGCTCACGCACCTCGTCGTCGAGGTCGGCGAGCGCACCCGCCGTGTCGGGGTACTCGAAGTTCACCGCGGCGGCGCGCCGTTGCACCTTGCGGGCGTACAGGAGCGCGGGGAACGATTCCGACACGTCGTGGAAGATGCCGGAGCGGCCCTCGTTCTCGCGCTTGATCTGCTCCCAGCGCTCGCGCACGCGTCCCGGCGTTCGCGCCTCCGCATCGCCGAACACGTGCGGATGCCGCCGGACGAGCTTCTCGTGGATCCCGCCGGCGACCTGCTCGAGCCCCGGGCCGCCGCGCTCCTCGAGCAGGAGCGCGAGAAAGTAGACCTGGAACAGGAGGTCGCCCAGCTCGTCGGCGAGCTTCGCGTCGTCGTCCGACGCGGCTGCGTCTGCGACCTCGTACGCCTCCTCGACCGTGTGCGGCACGATCGTCCGCGCCGTCTGCTCGCGGTCCCACGGACAGTCACGCCGCAGCCGCTGCGTCAGGGTCTGGAGATCCTCGAGCGCGCGCCCGAGGTCGGTCACTTCGTCGCGGTGGTGGTGCCGCCGGCGTTGCCGGTGACGCCGAGACACGGGTCAGGCGTCGGCTTGTAGCCCGCTGCGTACGAGATCTTGCCGGGCTTGCAGAACTGCTTCTTCGTCTCGTCGACCCATTTGGTCATCAGCTCGTTCTTCTTTTGCTGCTCGAGCTGCTGGCGGATCGACTGCTTGACCTTCGCGAGCGGCGTCGCCGACGGCGGCCGGATCGCGGAGAGCGCCTGGATGATGTGCCAGCCGTACTGCGTCTTGACCGGCTGCGAGAGCTGACCCTGTCCGAGTGAGAACGCCGTCTTGTCGAACTGCGGCACCGTCTGGCCGCGCGTGATCGTCAGGCGTCCACCGTTGGCGGCGGAACCAGGATCCTTGGAGTACTTCTTCGCGAGTGCCGCAAAGTTCTGCTCGTGGTTCGCGACGAGCTCCGCGTAGAGCTTGTCGGCAAGCGCCTTCTGCTTCAGGTTCACGAGGATGTGACGCACGTCACGGCTTTCCTTCTGCTGGTACGCCGACTTGTTCTGGGCGTAGTACGCCGCAATCTGCGCGTCGGTGACGTTCACCTTCCCGGTCACCTTCTTGTACAGGTCCTCCGAGATGAGCTGGGCGCGCACTTCGTCCTTCGCCTGATCCTCGGTCAGACCCTGCTTCTTGAGCGCATCCTGGTAGCGCTTGTCGCTCCCGCCGTAGAACTGTTTCTTCAACTTCTCGATGCGGTCGTCGACCTGCTTGTCCGAGATGTCGATCCCGAGGTCCTTCGCCTTCTGCTCGAACTCGGCGCGCTGGAGGAGGAACGAGACAGCCTGGCCCTGGAGCGTGTTGTACTCCCGCGTTCCCGGCTTCGGGAAGGAGCGCTTGTCGGTCTCGTAGCTCTTCTTCGCGCGGCTGAGGAGCGCCTCGAGCTGGTCCTTCGAGATCTTCTGGCCGCCGACGGTCGCGACGTCGCCCGAGCCGAGGCTCGCGCCGCCCCCGCCGCCGCACGCAGCAACCGCGAGAGCGAGAAGGACCGAAAGGAGGACGAGCTGAGCGTGTCGTTTCATGGAAAAAGCGCCATGTGCAGCGGTCTTGCTCACGCTGCCTGGCGCGCCTCGAGTATAGCATCGACGAGCCGGAGCGCCTGCGGGAATCCGTTCTCACGCAGGGTGATCTCACGGTTCGCAACGGTGTAGACGGCGGTCGAGACCCTGTTTCGCAGGGCCCGCAGCTCGCCGGATCCGAGCACCACCCGGCCGACGCTCGCGCGACCGCCGCGGAAGACGAAATAGTCGGCACCCAGTTGCGCGAGCTTCAGCTTCGCCTCCTGGATCAGGAACAGGTTCTCGACCGGGTCCGGGAGCGGGCCGAACCGGTCTTCCGTCGCCGCCTGGAGCTCGCGCAGCTCGTCGTCCGAGTCGGACAGCGCCAGCCGGCGGTGGAGGTCGATCTTGAGCGCCTCGGACCCGATGTACTCCGCCGGCACGTAGGCGTCGACACGCGCGTCGATGCGGACGGGTCGCGCGGCGACGCGCCGCTCGCCGCTCAGCTCGGCGACCGCTTCGGCGAGCAGCTCGACGTAGAGCTCGAAGCCGAGCGCCGCGACATGGCCGGACTGCTCGTCGCCGAGCAGGTTGCCGGCGCCGCGGATCTCCAGGTCACGCATCGCGATCGCGAATCCGGCGCCGAGCTCGGTGTGGTCCGCGAGGGTCGCGAGCCGCGCGCGAGCTTCCGGCGTCAGCGCCGACATGTCCGGGTAGAACAGATATGCGTGCGCCGTCACGTCCGAGCGGCCGACGCGCCCGCGGATCTGGTACAGCTGCGAAAGGCCGAGCGTGTCGGCGCGCTCGACGACCAGCGTGTTCGCCTGCGGGATGTCGAGACCCGATTCGATGATCGTCGTCGACACGAGCACGTCGGCGTCTCCGCGCAGGAACGAGTGCATCTTCTCCTCGAGCTCGCGCTCGCGCATCTGGCCGTGCGCGACCAGGAACCGCAGGGACGGACACAGCTGCTGCAGCTTCTGCGCAGCCTCCTCGATCGTCTCGACACGGTTGTGAAGGTAGAACGACTGGCCGTCACGTTCGCGCTCCCGCTCGAGCGCGAGCTTCACGACCTCCTCGTCGTACTCCGCGACCGTCGTCCGGATCGGGCGACGTCCCTCCGGGGGCGTCTCGATGATCGAGATGTCGCGCATTCCCGACAGCGACATGTGCAGCGTCCGCGGGATCGGCGTCGCACTCAAGGTGAGCACGTCGACCTCGAGCCGCAACGAGCGCAAGAGCTCCTTCTGCGCGACGCCGAAGCGCTGCTCCTCGTCGAGGATGACGAGCCCGAGCTCGTTCGGGATGACGTCGCGCGACAGGATCCGGTGGGTGCCGATCAGGACCTCGACCTTGCCCGCCTGGAAGTCGGCCAGGACCTGCTTGACCTCCTTCGGCGCGCGGAACCGCGACACCATCTCGACCCGGACCGGGAAGTCACGGTACCGCGCGCGGAACGTGTGCCAGTGCTGCTCGGCGAGGATCGTCGTCGGCGCGAGCATCAGCACCTGCTTGCCGTTGACGGCGACCGCGAAGGCCGCGCGGATGGCGACCTCCGTCTTGCCGAAGCCGACGTCGCCGCAGACGAGCCGGTCCATCGGACGCGGCGCCTCGAGGTCCTCTTTCACGGCCTCGATCGCGTTCTGCTGATCGGGGGTCTCGCGGTACGGGAACTCCGTCTCGAGCCGCTCGAGCCAGTCGTTGCGCAGGTCGTACGCGACGCCGGGCGCCTGCTGCCGTTGCGCATACAGCGCGAGGAGCTCGCCGGCCAGCTCGCGGACGCTCTCGCGCGCACGCGTCTTCAGGTTGTCCCACGCCTTGCCGCCGAGCTTCGAGAGCGCGGGCGCGGTCGAATCGGCGCCGATGTAGCGCGACACCTTGCCGAGCTGCTCGTGCGGCACGTACAGCCGGTCGTCGCCGCGGAACGCGAGCAGGAGGTAGTCGCGCGTGACGCCGGCGACCGTCTTCGTCTCGAAGCCGAGGAGCTTCCCGACGCCGTGGTCCTCGTGGACGACGTAGTCGCCGGTTCGCAGGTCCGCGAACGACTGGAGCGCGCGGCCGCCGATGCGCCGCTCCCGCGGCGGACGCCGGCGGAACACCTGTGTGTCCGGCAGCAGGACGAGCCCGAGATCGCGCCAGACGAGACCGCGGCGCGCCGGCGTGATCGCGAAGACGAGCTCGGCCTCGCGCGGCAGCGCGTCCGCATCGTCGAGGACCCGTGCGGCGACACGCCGCAGCAGGTTCTGCTGCCGGATCGCCTCACCGCGGTGCGGAAACGCGACCACGACGCGATGGCCGGCGCGGACGAAGGCGGCGAGCTCGTTCTCCGCCTCGGCAAGACCGCGCGCGACGAGCGCCGGTTTCTGCGCCTCGAATGCGAACGCCTGTCCCGCCGGCAGGGCGCTCAGCTGCGCGGCGCCGTCGAGCGGGACGCCTTCGAGGCCCTCCTCGTCCCAGACCCGCCGAACGTCGTCCGCCTCCCAGACGAGATCGACGCCGCGCGGAAGCGGCCGAACGAGGTCGTTCGGGACCGGCGGCGACTCGCCCTCGTCGGCGAGCAGCGCGCTCGCTTCCGGGTCGAGCAGGTCGAGCCGTCGCTCGGCGGCCGGGTAGATCGTCGCCTCCACCACGTCGTGCAGCGCCCGCTGCGTGAACGGCGAGAACGCACGGATCCCTTCGATCTCGTCGCCCCAGAACTCGACGCGGAGCGGCTCGCGGCCCGTGGTCGGAAAGACGTCGACGAGCCCGCCGCGGACCGCGAACTGGCCGCGCTCGTCGGCGCGCTCGACGCGCTCGTACCCGGCGAGCGCGAGCGCCTCGGCGAGCGACTCGAGCGAGACCTCGGCACCGAGCGCTACGCGGATCGGCTCAGGCCGCCGGCCTTGCGGCGGCAACCCCTCGGCGACCGCGGCCGCCGACGCACACACGAGGCCCCCGCGCGCGAGGACGTCGAGGGCGCGCGCCCGCTCGCCGACGAGGTGCGGCGGGGGCTCGAGCCCGGAGCCCCAGTGGACGCCGCGGCTCGGAAACAGGGCGACGCCGACATCGCCGACGAACCAGGCCGCAGCCTCCGCAGCGTCGCGCGCATCGGCGTCCTCGGGCAAGAGCACGACGAGCCCGCGCTCGAGCTCCTCGTGCAGGGCTGCGAGCACGAGCGGCAACGCCGGCTCGGACACGCGCGCCGGCGCCGGGAACGCCGCTGCGTACGACCGGAGACGGTCGCTCCCGCGGAGCTCGCGCACGAACGGATGAAGAACTGACTGGTCCACGAGTAAAGGCGGAACCGGGCGGTTCCGCTCGCGTCATCGTAGCCGCGCCGTTGTCCTCCAACGCCGGCGCGACGGCGCCGGCGCGGAGTGTCAGTTGAATTTCGCCTGCGTCGGCTCGAGCCCCTCGGCGTCGAGGTTCTCGACCGCATCCGCAGCGCGCGCGACGATCGCCTCGGAGTCGTCGGCCGGCTCGAAATTCGACAGCACGTAGTCGGCGAGCGGTCGCGGATCGCCGCGCTCCGGGCGGCCGACACCGATGCGCAGGCGGAGGAAGTCGTTGGTCTTCAGGTGCTGCGCGATCGAGCGCAGCCCGTTGTGGCCCGCGAGCCCACCGCCCTTGCGCGCCTGAAGCCGGCCGAGGTCGAAGTCGCCCTCGTCGTGCACGATCAGGACGGCGTCGGGCTCGACCTTGTAGAACCGCGCGGCGGCCGAGACCGCGCGGCCCGACTCGTTCATGTACGTCTCGGGCTTCAGGAGCGCGACGCGGTGACCGTCGATTCTGACCTCCGCGACCTGGCCGTTGAACTTCCCCTTCCACGAGCCGCCGTGCCGACGGGCGAGCTCGTCGACGACCAACCAGCCGACGTTGTGCCGGGTGCGCGCATAGTCGCGACCGGGATTGCCGAGGCCGACGACGAGCAGGTCGAGCGACGAGGCACGGTCGCCCCGGCGCCACGGGAGGCGCACGCGCGGTTAGCCCTCGGTGGGTCCGGGGGAACCGGCGGCGTCGGCCGCTGGCTCCTCCGGCTGGTCGGCCGCGCCTTCCGGCCGTTCCTCGCCGGGCACTTCGCCCTCCGGCAGTTCCTCGCCTTCCTCGACGACCTCTTCCGGCTCGACCTCGCGGGTCGGCAGGCCGACCGTGGCGAGCACGGTCTCCTCGGGATCGTCGAGGAACGTGACGCCCTCGATGGCGCCGAGGTCGGCGACGCGGAGCGTGTCGCCGATCGCCATGTTCGAGACGTCGAGGTCGAGGTGCTCCGGGATCTCCATCGGCAATGCCTCGACCGTGACCTCGCGCTGCACCTGCGAGAGGACGCCGCCTTCCTTCGCGCCCGCTGGCTCGCCGACCAGCTGCACCGTGACCGAGGCCTGAATCGGCTGGTCGAGACGGACCTCGTGGAAATCGACATGCGAGATATGGCCGCGAATCGGATCCTGCTGATAGTCCTTGAGGATCGACGCGTGCGTCGTCTGCTGGCCCTCGAGGACGACGTCGAGGATCGCGTGCAGACCGCCGGCCCCGGTCAGGACCCGGCGGAGCTCGCGCTCCGGCACGCAGATCGCGTACGACTGCTTGCCCTTGCCGTAGAGGACGCCGGGGATGAGCCCCTCGTTCCGCAGCCGCCGCGCATCGGCCGACCCGCGCGAATCGCGCTTGCGCACCTCTAACTTGACGCGTTCACCCGCCATAACGGCGGCGAAGTGTAGCTATTTGCGGATGTGGAGGTTGATCCCGAGCAGGACGAGCGGCCAGAGGAAGATCGCGAAGATCGCCGAGAGAACGCCGCGCCACCCGTGCACGTGCGTGAAGTAGTGATGCGACGCAGCGATCGCCACCCCGACGCCGACGTAGATGATCGCCAGCAGACTGATCCCGCCGCCACGCCTCATGGTGATTTGCGTACCGCGTTCGCAAGATCGGAAACGCCGCGGCGTTTCCGAGCCCGCTCGCGGCGGAAAGGTTCGCCGGAGCCAGACCTGGAAGGCCTGGCACTCGGAGTTAGAACAGTGCGTTCATGTCGCCGAAGATCGCCGAGACGGAGTCGTCGGCGAAGACGTTGTGGATCGTCTCGGCGAGGATGTCGGCGACCGTCAGGACGGTCACGCGCTCGGGCTTCGTCAGCGGATCGATCGGGACGGTGTCGGTGACGATGACGCTGTCGAGCGGGCTTTCCTCGATCCGCTCGATCGCCGGCGGCGAGAAGATCGCGTGTGTCGCACACGCGTAGACCTTCGTCGCGCCCGAGGCCTTCAGGAATTCGGCGCCTGCGACGAGCGTCCCGGCGGTGTCGATCATGTCGTCGGTCATCACCGCGCACTTGCCCCTGACGTCGCCGATGATGCTCGTGATGCGCGCGACGTTGTGCGCCGGCCGGTCCTTCTGCAGCACTGCGAGATCGCCGCCGATCATCTCGGCGAACTTCGACGCGAGCCGCGTGCGGCCGGTGTCCGGCGCGACGGCGACGAGCTCTTCCGGCAGGCCGAGGTCGCGGAAGTACTGCGCGAGCATCGGCAACGCCGTCATGTGGTCGACGGGGACGTCGAAGAAGCCCTGGATCTGGCCGGCGTGCAGGTCCATCGTGAGCACGCGATCGGCGCCGGCGGTCTGGATCATCTCCGCGACGAGCTTGGCGGTGATCGGCTCGCGGGGCCGCGACTTCTTGTCCTGGCGCGAGTACGGGTAGAGCGGCAGCACGGCCGTGATCCGCTTCGCCGAGGCGAGCTTCGCGGCGTCCACCATGATCATGAGCTCCATCAGGTTCTGGTCGACCGGCTTGCACGACGTCTGGACGATGTAGAGGTCGGCGCCGCGGATCGACTCCTCGTAGCGGCAGTACGTGTTCCCGTCGGCGAACGTGCGGAGCGTGACGTCGCCGACCTGGATGCCGAGCTTCTCGGCGATCCGCGCCGCGAGCTCGGGATGCGAGCGGCCGGAGAACAGCATCAGGCGGCGCTGCGGCCCGCGTTCGATCCAGTGCTCGGGCTTCACCTCGGCCTTCGACTCGGCGACCTCCAGGCCCGGGAGGCGCGTCAGCTCAGTTGTCGCGCTTTCCACGTAAGTAGCCCTCTTTGGTGATCTGCCGGGGTGGGAATCCTGCCAGCGATTCCGGAGGGACATCTTCTGTTATGTACGTCCCGCCCGCAATCCATGCGTCGTCTCCGATCTCGACTGGTGCCTCGAAGCCATTGTGGATACCGGTCCTGACGTTCCTGCCGATCTTCGTCCGCCCCTTCGGCCGGCCGGGCGCATGCGGGAAGTTCGCGGTGATGTTCCCGGCGGCGACGTTCGTCCCGTCGCCGATCTCGCTGTCCCCGAGATAGGACAGGTGCGGCACCCTGGCGCCCTCGCCCACGTGGGTGTTCTTCAACTCGACGAAGGTGCCTGCCTTCGCGCCGGCCGCGAGCACCGTCCCCGGGCGGAGGTAGCAGAAGGGGCCGACCGTCACATCGCGTCCGATCTCGGCGTCGATCGCCACCACGTGGGGCCCAACCTCGGCGCCTGACCGCACGCGTGTCTTCCCGCGCAGGACCGTGAACGGGTGGATCGTCGAATCCGGCTCCAGCTCGACGTCCGCCTCGATCCACGTGCTCTGAGGGTCGACGATCGTCACGCCCGCCAGCATGTGCTCGCGATTGATCCGGTCGCGGAGCTTCGCGCCGGCATCGGCGAGCTCGACGCGGGTGTTGACGCCGTCGAGGTCGGTCGGGTTCGAAGCGGACACGACAGCGACATTCTCCCCGTCCTCGCGCAAGACGTGCACGACATCGGTCAGGTACAGCTCGCCCTGCGCGTTCTGCGGGCGCAGCCGCTCGACGGCCGGCCACAGCTTCGGCGCTGCGAACACGTAGATCGAGGAGTTGACCTCGCGCAGCGCGAGCTGCTCCGGCGTCGCGTCCGCCGCCTCGACGATCGCGTCGAGCGAGCCGTCGCGCCGCCGGACGATGCGGCCGTATGCGCGCGGGTCGTCCGGCTCGAATGCAAGCACGGTCGCGGCGGCGGACGTGCGGGCATGCTCGTCGACGAGATGTCGAAGAAGCTCGGCGGTCAGAAGCGGATGGTCGCCCGGGATCACGAGGACGCCGGTTGCATCCCCGACCGCCGCCCGCGCGACGCGGACGGCATCGCCGGTACCCAGCGGCTGCTCCTGCACGGCGACCGTCACGCCTGGAAACCGATCGGCGGTCTCGTGCGACACGACGGCGACGAGCGGCTGCGCGTCGACAGCGCGCGCAGCGTCGAGAACCCAGTCGAGCAGCCGCCGCCCGAGCAGCGGATGCACGTGCTTCGGCGTCGCCGACTTCATCCGGGTCCCCTGCCCGGCGGCCATCACGATTGCGGCGAGGCTCATGCGGAAGGCTGGGGCGCCAGGATTCGAACCTGGGATCGCGGGACCAAAACCCGCTGCCTTACCACTTGGCTACGCCCCACCTGCGTTCGATGCGCTCGTAGTCTGGCAGGAGCTGGAAGCTACGTACGGCGTAGATCCGAGAACAGGTAGACGAGCGCGACGATCGCGAACAGCACCACCAGGACGAGCGCGAGCGCGCCGACGACGAAGGCGAGGATCACAACGAGCAGCGCCATCACCTGCGAGGCGGCGACGACCCACAGGACCTGACGTCCTGCGTCCCACCGGAGCCGGTCACGCAGCGCCATGTACACCGCGAGCACCAGTCCGGCGATGACGATCACGGTCCAGCGCGAGATGTCGCCGCGGATCGCGACGACGATCCCTTCGAGCACCGCGATCCAGAGCGCGAGCCGGAGTCGGCGCACCCGGAGCCACCGGCTCGCCCGCGACGAATGGCCCTCGATCGCCGGCTGACCGCGCGCCGAGTCGAACATGCGTCAAACGTACCACGCAGGTGCCGTGAGCCAGGTGCGCGCGCCCCGCTCCAGGCGACGCCGCGCAGCGACCGCCGCTTCGCGGTGCAAGAAGAGGCCGTAGACGACCGGGCCCGCGCCCGTGACGTCGGCACGGAACGCACCGAGCTCGAGCAGCTCCGCTGCCAGCGGGGACGACGCGAGGTCGTTCGGCGGCAGCGACGCCAGGTCGCGTGGCCGGCGCACGTGCGCGAGCGCCTCGAGCAGCGCGTCGCGCCGCTCGTCGAACCCCTGCTCGCCGCGCCGTTCGTCGAAGCGCTCGTACACCGCGCGCGTCGACGCTTTCGCCGCGCCGACCGGCAGGACGAGGAGGACCCAGTAGTCCTGCGGCAGATCGACCGGCTCGAGCGACGTGCCGTCGCCCGTGCCGATCTGCGGGCCGTCGCGCAGGAAGAAGGGAACGTCTGCACCCAACTGCGCCGCGAGCTGATGCAACGCGTCGGGCGGAAGGGGTGCCGGCAGCAGCGCGTTCGCGAGCTGCAGCGCCGCAGCGGCGTCGGCGCTGCCACCGCCAAGCCCAGCGGCGACCGGGATGCGCTTCTCGATGCGCGCTGCGAACCTGGTGCCGTCGCGTTGCGACACCGACTCGAGTGCCTGTCGAACGAGCGTGTCGCCGTCGAAGCCGATGACCGCGGTCCGGTCGGAGACGGCAACCTCGATTCGGTCCGCGAGCGCGATTCGCTGGTAGACGGTCACGAGCTCGTGCTTGCGGTCGTCACCGCGCGGCCCGACGACGAGCGCGAGGTTCAGCTTCGCCGCGGCAGTTCCACGCCTCATCCGAGCGCGCGTCTGAGTGCGACGAAGTCGTCGGGCGCGAGCTCTTCCGCCCTCACCGCCGCGCCGCGTCCGATCCGGGCCAACGCCGCGACAGCGATGCCGCGCGGCACGACGCCGCTCAGCTCCAACGAGTTCGCGAGTGTCTTGCGGCGATGGGCGAACGCCGCTTCGACGACGCGTTTCACTTCGGCGTAATCGTCCGGCATCCGGGTGCGCCGGAACGCGACGAGCGCGGAGTCGACATTCGGCCGCGGCCTGAAGACGGTGCGCGCAACGGGATGGAAGCCGACACGCTCGGTCACGAGCTGCACGAGGACCGAGACGGCGCCATAGGCCTTCGTCGAAGGGACGGCAAAGAATCGGTCGGCGACCTCGCGCTGCACCATCACGCACCAGCGCGCGATGCGCGGAAGGCCGGCGAGGCTCTCGACGACGATCGGCGTCGCGACGTTGTACGGGAGGTTGGCGACGAGCTTCGTCGCGCCGGGCGCGACCGCCGCGAGGTCGAGCGCAAGCGCGTCGCCGAAGACGATGCCGACGTTCGCGACCGCGCCGAAGCGCTCGCTCAACTGCGGCTCGAGCGATCGGTCGAGCTCGACAGCCACGACACGCGCGACGCGGTCGGCGAGGAACGCGGTGAGGGGTCCGAGCCCCGGGCCGATCTCGAGAACCACGTCGTCGCGGTCGAGCTCGGCGAGGCGGCCGATCACGCCGAGGATGTTCTCGTCGACGAGGAAGTGCTGGCCGAGGTGCTTCTTCGGCGAGACCCTCACGGCAGCCCGAACACGGCCGCCGCGTTCGCTGCGATCCGCTCGCCGAGCTCGGCGGCCTCTTCTCCTCGCGTCTCGGCAAGGGCGCCGACCGTGTGCACGACGTGCGCGGGCTCGTTCGGCTTCCCGCGCACCGGTTGCGGCGCCAGGTACGGGCAATCCGTCTCGGCGAGGATCCTGTCCGCCGGAACGGCCCGCGCCGCGCGACGCAGGTCGTCAGCCTTCGGAAAGGTCACGTTGCCGGCGAACGAGACGTAGTAGCCGCGCTCGAGCGCCACGCGCAGAAGTGCCGGCGTCGAGAAGCAGTGGAGCACGACGTCGCCGTCGAACGCCGCGAGGATCGCCTCCGTCTCCTCCTCGGCCGCGCGGCAGTGGATGATCACCGGCTTTCCGAGCTCGCCCGCGAGCTCGAGTTGCTCGACGAACACGCGGCGCTGGTCGTCGTGGGGCGCGTAGTCGCGGAAGAAGTCGAGCCCGATCTCGCCGACCGCGACGATGTCCCCGGTCACGACGGATCGTGCGTCTTCGGCGTCTGCCGCCTGATGCGGATGCACGCCCGCCGCCACCCAGACGCCCGGCTGGTCGGCGGCGATCGCCCGGCTTGCCTCGGCCGACGCGCGGCCGGACCCGATCGCGATCACGCGGTCGACGCCGACTCCGCGCGCGCGCTCGAGCGCCGCGGCGGGATCGTCGAGCGCGTCGAGGTGCGCGTGTGTGTCGATCAAACCGGATCGAGCTTCTTGAACAGCGGCGCGGGCTCGCGGAGCTTCTGCCCCTCCGGTGGAACGCTCGGCCCCCAGCCGCGCCGCCACGTCTCGTACGTGCCCGTGAGGATTGTGTGCCTGTGGCCGTCGTCCTCGGCGATCTCGAGGAACTCGAGCGCACCCGCGATCTCGTCGTCGTAGCCGAGCAGTCGGTGCACCGCCTGGCTCGAGAACGGCAGGAACGGCGTGAACACGACCTTCAGGCTGTCGACACACCGCAGCGCCACGTTCAGGATCGTCGCCGCGCGGGCGCGATCCGTCTTGATCACCGACCACGGCGCCTGCTCGGAGATGTACTGGTTCGCGAGCGTCGACGCGCGCATCGCCTCGGCGAGCGCCGCTCTGAAGCGCGACTGCTCGATCAGCTCGCCCACGGTCTCGAACACGCGGGCGACGCCGTCGAGCACCGCGCGGTCGGCGTCGCTCAGTTCCCCGGCCGCCGGAACCTCGCCGAAGTTCCGGTGCGCATTCGTCAGCGTCCGGTTGACGAGATTCCCCCAGTTCGCGAGCAGCTCCTCGTTGTTCCGCCGGACGAACTCGCCCCACGTGAACGCCGAGTCCTGCGTCTCCGGGCCGGCGGCGGTGAGGTAATAGCGCACCGGGTCGGGGTCGTAGCGTTCGAGCACGTCGCGCAGGTTGACGCCGACGCCGCGGCTCGCCGACATCTGCGTGTCCTCCATCGTCAGGAACTCACTCGCGACGACGTCGTCCGGGAGATGCAGCGGGTGCCCCGCGGCGATCTCGCCGCCGCGGTCGTACCCGAGCAGCATGCTCGGCCAGATGATCGTGTGGAAGACGATGTTGTCCTTGCCCATGAAGTACGCGTGCGTCGCGGCGTCCGTCTGCCACCACTCGCGCCACGCATCCGCCTCGCCGCGGTTCGCGGCGCACTCGATCGACGCCGACAGGTAGCCGATCACCGCGTCGAACCACACGTAGATCCGTTTCGTTTCCTCGGGATAGCCCTCGACCGGAACCGGGACCCCCCAGTCGATGTCACGTGTCATCGCCCGCGACTTCAGCTCATCGACGAGGGCGAGCGAGAAGTTTCGGACGTTCGGCCGCCAGGTCTGCTTCGACTCGAGCCACGGGCGCAGGCGATCGGCGAATGCAGGCAGGTTCAGGAACAGGTGCGTCGTCTCGCGAAACTCCGGCGTCGACCCGTCGATGATCGAGCGGGGGTTGATCAGGTCCGACGGATCGAGCTGGTTTCCGCAGTTGTCGCACTGGTCGCCGCGCGCCTGCGCGTAGCCGCAGATCGGGCACGTCCCTTCGATGTAGCGGTCGGGGAGCGTATTGCCGGTCGACGGCGAGAACGCTCCGAGCGCCGCCTGCTCGATGAGCCATCCGTGCTCGTACAGCGTGCGAAAGATGTCGCGCGTGACGCGCGCGTGATTCTGCGTCGTCGTTCGCGTGAAGCAGTCGTAGCTGATCCCGAGGTCACGAAGGTCCTCGCGCGTTTGCGCGTTGTAGCGCTCAGCAAGCTCACGCGGCGAGACTCCCTCGCGGTCGGCCGAGACCATGACCGGCGTGCCATGTTCGTCGGTCCCGCTCACCATCATCACGTCGTTGCCCTTCAGCCGGTGGTACCGCGCACAGATGTCCGCGGGCACTGCGAAGCCAACGACGTGGCCGAGATGACGCGGTCCGCTCGCGTACGGCCACGCCGGCGCGACGAGGATCTTCTTCGGCGTCGTCTCGGACATGCGCTTCGATGATACGAGGCGCTTGCGGCCCGATCGATCGGCGACGGAGCCCGAGGACGACGATGACGCCGAGAATCGCCGTCGCGACGATGACGATCGTCACGCCGCCGGTGGACAAGCGGTGCTTCGACACGTCCTCGGCCGTCGTCGCGGACGCGCGCATACGCACGCCGGATGTGGCGGCCGCGGCCGCGCCGTCACGTGCAACATCCCGCCGGCTTCGGTCTGTCGTCGCGCTTCGATCGGTGCCCGCACCTGAGCGTCGCGCCGGACCGGCTGCCGGTGCCACAACCGCGCCGTCGACCGCCGCCGGGATCGCAGGAGCGCCAAGCGAGCCGACACGCCGGGCCACCCGGAAGCTGCGCAGCGCGACCAGGCCGGTGTTCGCCGGTGACAGCCGATCGGTCGACACCGGACCGCCCGCCCCGGCGCTTGCCGAACGAGGCGCGTACGGCGCCGACGCCACGCCACCGGCGGCACCCCCCGCCGGCGCGCTCGCGTGCGCCGGCTCGGGCACGGCAGGGGTCGTTACGGCGCGCAGGGGCGGCGCCGGCACGCCGGAAGCCGTTGCGGGGTCGGCCGCTCGCGCCGAGGGCGCGGCCGCAGTCTCCGCCGGCTGCGGCGCCGCCGAGCTCGCACCGGGTGCACCGGATGTCACGGCGGCAGGTGCCGGCGGCGACGCGGCGGCGCCTCCGACCGCCGGGGCCACATCCATCGCGGGCTCAGGCGCCGGCACCGTCGGTGTCGAAGCGTCGGGCGCCGGAAGGAACGCGAGCGGATCGACGTAGCCCTGGGGATTTCCCGTCGTGCGGAGGCCGAAGTAGACGAACCCCTCGCCGCCGCCCGTCGCAACCTTGCCGCCCTCGTCGACATGAGCTCCGCGGGCGACGCCGAGCGAGCCGAGGTGCAGGAGCGTCGCCGTGTAGCCGGCGTGTGTCTCGATCGAGAGCGTCTTGCCGCCGTCCGGAACCGTCCCGGCGAACGTCACCGTTCCGCCGGCAGGTGCGCGAACCGCCGAGCCTGCGGCCGCCGCGATGTCGAGACCGCGGTGCTGGCCGGCGGCGTACGGATGGGCCGGGTCGAATGTGAACGGGCGGAGAACGCTCCCGTCGACCGGCCATGTCCAGGCTGCCGCAGCGGTCGGAAGAGCAAGCAGGCAAAGGAAGAGCAGGGCGGCGAGCCGTCGCACGAAGACCTCCTTGTTGTCAGTTTTGCGAACGAGCGATCCGACGGTAGCGGCACGTCGTGCTCGTTGTCAATACTGGCTACAAAGTACGGCGGTAGAGCGTGTTGCGCGCGACACCGGTCAGCCGCGCGACGATCTCCGCGGCGCGACGGCGCGGGAGGCCGGCCTCGACGAGCTCGGTCACGGCCGCGAACGCCTGCTGGTCGTCTCCGTCGCGCACCACCTCCGCGCTCGGCGCGACGACGAGCGTGACCTCGCCCTTCGGCGGCGACGAGAAGCGGGCCGCGAGCTCCGCCGCGGTTCCACGTACGACCTCTTCATGGATCTTCGTGAGCTCGCGGCACACAGCGACGCGGCGCTCGGAGTCGTCTTCTGCGATTGCGCGCAACGACGCCGGGAGCCGCTGCGGCGACTCGAAGGCGACGATCGTCACGTCACGCGACCCGTTGACGAGCTCGACGATCGCAGCAGGAACACGCGGAAGGAATCCGACGTACAGGTACCGGCCGGCATCGAAGCCGGTTCCGGCGAGTGCCGTCTCCACCGCCGACGGCCCCGGCAGGACCGTCACCGGCACGCCCGCGTCGCGCGCGGCCGCGATGAGCCGCGCTCCGGGGTCGCTGATTCCGGGCATGCCCGCGTCCGTGACGAGCGCGATGCGCTCGCCCTCGACGAGCCGCGGAACGAGCTCGCTCGTACGCTGCGCCTCGTTGTGCTCGTGGTACGAGAGCAGGCGAGACGCACGGATCCCGTGACGGTCCAGCAGCCGCCGAGTACGACGCGTGTCCTCGCACAAGACGACGTCCGCTCCGGCGAGCTCCGCGAGAACGCGGAGCGTCACGTCCTCGAGATTGCCGATCGGCGTCGCGCAGACCGCGAGCGGCATCAGTCGCGGGCGGCGACGGCGTCGTGCGCGACGAGCCCCGCGCCGATCAAGCCTGCGGCCGTTCCGAGCTCCGCCCGGACGATCTGAACGCGGCCGCCGTCGGGCGCCAGCGCCTCGCGCCGCATCACCTCCCGCGCAGGCTCGAGCAGAAAGTCTCCCGCGGCCGCGAAACCGCCGCCGATCACGACGAGATCCGGATCGAAGATGTTCACGAGCGACCCGATGCCGGCGCCGAGGTGGCGGCCCATGCCGGCGAGCAAATCGCGCGCCTCGGGCTCTCCCTCGTCGGCGAGGCGGACGAGGCGATGGGCGTCGACGGCCGGGCCGAACGCCTCCCGCGCGAGCTTCGTCGCCGCAGTTCCGGTGACGTACGGCTCGAGGTGGCCGCGCCCGGTGCACGTGCCCTGGCACGGGACGCCGTCGAAGACGATCACGATGTGACCGAACTCGGCCCACCCGCGGTACAGCTTCCCGCCGATCACGGCGCCGCCGCCGCAGCCCGTCCCGAGCGTCAGCATCACCATCGTCTCTGCGTGACGGCCCGCACCGGCGACGAACTCGCCGTACGTGGCGGCGTTCGCGTCGTTCTCGATCCCGACCGGAAGCCCGAACCGCTCCGCCATCCGGGACCGCAGATCGAGGCCCTCGAGCGGGATGTTGACCGACCCTTCGACCCGGCCCGTCTTCTGGTCGAGCCGGGACGGAACGCCGAGCCCCAGACCGACGATCGAGTCGTCGAGCAGCTCCTCGACCGCTGCGTCGAGCCCCGCGAGCAACGTGTCCTGCGACTCGATCGGTGTGGCTGTCTCGCGCCGGTGCTCGACCGTTCCGTCGCGCGCGACGATTCCCGTGAGGATCTTCGTCCCGCCGAGGTCGACGCCGATGACACGCGGCTCAGGCAATCCGGCTGGCTACCCTACTGCGTCGATGGCCGGGGTAGACAAGCCCTATCGCGTCTACCGCGGCGGACGCACGAAGGGCAGGGTGCCGCTCGAACGGCGCGAGCGCGCACCGGGCGGGAACGGCCGCGTCCCCTCGCAGCCGAAGATCCGCCGGCCGCGCCGACGGTGGAGCTGGCGCCGTCGAATTCTCGTCGGGCTGCTGGTGCTCATCGTCGTTCTGATCGTCTGGGCCGTCGCCGGCTTCCTCGCGTTCCGCTCCGGCGTGCACGCGGCGAACAACCGCCTTCCCGCCGACGTGCAGCAGACCCTCACCAAGGACAACGGCGCGTTGCTGAACAACGCGAGCGACATCCTCCTGCTCGGCACCGATCACATGAACAACGACCAGCGCGTGGGCGATTTCCACTCCGACTCGGTGATGCTGCTGCGCATCGATCCGAGCCGACATCGCCTCGTCTACCTCTCGATTCCGCGCGACCTGCGCGTGCCCGTACCCGGGTACGGGCTCGGCAAGGTGAACTCGGCGACGCAGATCGGCGGCCCGGCGCTCGCAGTGCGCACCGTCTCGAGCTTCACCGGGCTGCCCGTCAACCATGTGCTGATCATCGACTTCCACCACTTCCGGCAGCTCGTCGACAGCATCGGCGGGATCACCGTCGACGTGCCGGAGCGGATCCTGTCGAACCCGTTCGACTGCCCGTACACGGCAGCGCGCTGCGCGACGTGGAAGGGCTGGCGCTTCGCGAAAGGGCCGCAGCACATGAACGGCTGGCGCGCGCAGATCTACTCGCGCATCCGCGAGAACCAGCTGAACCCGGCGGACAACGACATCACGCGTGGCGAGCGCCAGCAACAAGTGCTTCGTGCCGTGATCCAGAAGCTGACCGGCGTCTCGACGTTCTTCAAGCTGCCGTTCAGGGGCGGATCGCTCGTGCGCCCGCTGACGACCGACCTGTCCGCGTGGGAGTTCGCCCAGCTCGGCTGGGACATGAAGCGGGCGCCGGCGTCGAAGGCGCTGCACTGCCGCCTCGGCGGCAACAGCGATCCCGCAGGGTCGTCCGACATCATCCCGTCCGAGGACAACCGGCCCGTCATCGGGATGGTCACGGGCGCGTCCGCGCCACAGCCTCCGCGACCGGGCACGGGGTTCTACGGGCCGGGTTGCATCGTCGGCACAGGAAGCTTCCACTGACGGGCGGCGCCGTCCGCGGGAGGCGCCGATGGTCGTAACGGCGATCGCAGCGCTCGCGCTCGCGGCACCCCCGCCGCGCGCGTTCGCGCGCACCGTGGACAATCCGTGGTTCCCGTTGCGGCCGGGGTCGACATACGTCTACCGGGGCGAGAAGGACGGCGAGGCCTCGCGGGACGTCGTGCGCGTGACCCACGCCACGCGTCTCATCGCGGGCGTGCGTGCGACCGCGGTCAGCGACCGGCTGTTCATCGGCGGGCGCCTCGAGGAACGGACGACCGACTGGTACGCGCAGGATCGGCGAGGACGTGTCTGGTACTTCGGCGAAGCAACGGCCGAGCTCGATCGCAAAGGCCGGGTGACCTCGCGCGAGGACTCGTGGCTCGCAGGCGTCCACGGCGCGCAGGCGGGGATTTTCATGCCGGCGCATCCCGCGGTCGGAGGTTCGTTCCGGCAGGAGTACCTGAAAGGGCACGCGGCGGACCACTTCAGCGTCCTCAGCGTCGACGCCCGCGTGCGCACCCGTATCGCGTCGACGACGCACGGGCTGCTGACGAAGGAGTGGACGCCGCTCGAGCCCGGCGTCGTCGACCACAAGCTCTACATCCGCGGCGTCGGCCTGGCCGTCGAGCGCTCGATCACGGCCGGAAACGAGCGGGCGACGCTCGTCTCGTTCCGGCGGTAGGCCTCAGCCCTAGGCCTCGGCGGTCTTCTTCTCCGCCGGCTTCTCCGACGACGAGCTCGAGTCCGAGGAGTCGCCCGACGACGAGGACGATTCCCCCGAGTCCTTTCCATCCTTTTTCGCGCCCTTCCCGCGGCCGTAGTCGGTCGTGTAAAAGCCCGAGCCGCGGAAATGAACGGGAACGGGATAGAGCACCGTCTGCACAGGGGAGGCGCCGCAGACCTCGCACCGCTCCGGAGGCGGATCGGCGATCCGCTTGAAGAGTTCGAAGACGTGGCCGTTCGGACACTTGTATTCGTACGTCGGCACGAAGAGCAACAACGCTAGCAGCGCCCTCGGCGCGGATAGCGTTCCGAAAGGGATCCACCGATGATCGACGTCGCCGCACGCGGGCTCTCATTCGATCGCGCAGAAGCGCGCGATCTCCCCCTGCGCTGGTTCTGGGTCGGAGTCGCGGTCGTCACCGGCGCGGTCGCGGTCACGCTCGTCGCGCTCCTCCATGCGTGGCCGCCTCACGAGGACGAAGCGCTCGCGGTGTTCGTCGGCCGAGCCTCCCTTCCGCACGTTGTCCACGTCGTCATCACGCAGCGCGGAGGCGCCCCGCTGCACTTCCTGTTTGCCTGGGCCGTCGTCCACGCCGGCGGCGGCCTGACCGCGCTCCGGGTCGTGTCGCTCCTGTTTGCGGTCGCGAGCGTTCCCCTGATCGCGCTGCTCGCGTCCCGTCTTGCGGATCGGCTGGTCGGGCTCGTCGCGGCAACGCTCGCCGCCGCGACGTGGGTCCTGCTTTTCCACGGCATCTACGGCCGCATGTACTCGCTGTTCCTCTTCACGAGCACGCTGTCGTTCGTGCTCCTGCTCCTCGCGCTGGAGCGTGGCGGGCGGCGGCGTTTCGCGCTCTGGGGCGTCGCGGTGTGGCTGACGCTCGCGACGCATCCGTACGGCGTGCTCGTGCTCGCAGCCGAGGCGCTCTACATCGTGCTTCGGCGTGACCGTCGTCGCGAGTCGTCGCTCGCGCTCGGGCTCGTCGTGGTCGCAGCCATCCCGTTCTGGTGGGCCGACATCGTCCTGCGCGGGCGGTTCGACGTCGGCGTCGGCGGCGGCGGCTCGCGCCTCGGGTCGCCCGGCGCGGTCGCGCATTACTTCTGGTGGGTCAGCGGCGACTTCTCGGCGGGACATCACGCGTGGTCGACGCCCGTTCTGCTGCTCGCGGCCGCCGGGCTCGTCCTGCTCGCCGTTCGCCGCCGCACGAGCGCCCTGCTGACGGTGTGCGTGATCGTTGTTCCCGCCGTCGCGTTCATGCTTGCGCGGCTGCACGCCACCGCTTCGCCCGAGGCGCGACACCTGATCTTCGCGCTGCCGTTCTTCTCGACACTGCTCGCGACCGCGCTCGTCGACGTCGGTCGCCTGCGCCCGCTGGTGACCGCGCCGATTGCAGTCGCGGCGGTCGCCACGCTCCTCGTCGGCGAGGTGCGGTGGGCGCACGCGAAGACGCCGCAGCTGTTCGACGGCGATCCGTCGGCGGAGGTGCACGCGCGGACCGACGCCGCGCGCTGGCTCGCCGCGAGCGCGCGCACGAATGACGTCCTGCTCGGGTACGAGCCGCTGTACCTCGTCGCGTGGGAACGGAACCGCGCTTTCTCGCGACGCGTTCTGCCGCGTGCGGACCCGGTGCTCCTCGCGTCGGCGCTCCGGCAGCTCGACGCGCCTGTCGGCCACGGCGTCTGGGTCCTCGACGCGAGCGACAGCACGAACACGTGGAAGCGGCCGACGATCAGGTACGCGGTGCCGCATCCCGCGCGGCAGTTCGACGTGCGCTCCTTCGGGCCGTATCTCGTCGTGCGGACGCGGCAGCCGCTCGGGACACGCGAGCGTTACGTCGTTGCCGCCGAGGCAGTCATGCGGCTCGGTCGCAAGCTTCAGATCGGCGATGCGGACGTGAACCTGCACACGATCGTCGTCGCGGCGCGGCGGATCTACGGCGAGTCGAGCTCGAGCTCACGCTCCTTCTCGACGATCTCGCGATAGCACGGCGCCCCTTCGAAGGCGGCGAGGCCCTGCGGCGTCCGGCGCGCGGGACGGCGGCGCGGCCGGCGGCGTCGCGCCGCGGCGATCGCCGCGGACGCGCCGACGAGGCCGCCGATCACGAACGACGAGAAGCGACCGCTCCTGCTCTCCGTGTCCATGGGACGATTGTCGCTGATGCGGATCGTGTGCCTCGGAGATCTCCTTCTGGACGTGATCGTCCGACTCGACGAACCGCTCGCGTTCGGCGCTGATGCGATCGCGGTCACGAGCTCCGGTGCAGGCGGCCAGGCGGCGAACGTCGCGGCGTGGGCGGCGGAACTGGGGGCCGATGCGCGGTTCGTCGGCAAGCGGGCGAGCGACGCCGCTGGGCGCGTCGTCGACGAGCAGATGCGCGCTCGCGGGGTCGAGCTCTCTGGCCCGATCGTCGAAGGCGGGAACGGCATCGTCGTGTCGCTCGTCGCGCCCGACGGCGACCGGACGATGGCATCCGACCGCGGCGTCGCCCCGGATCTCGAGCCGGGCGAGCTCGACCCGGACTGGTTCGCAGACGTCGACGTGCTGCACCTGTCCGGCTACTCGCTGATGCGCTCTCCGATCGACGACGCCGCGCTGCGCGCCGCTGACCTTGCCCGGGCGGGCGGCGCGCGCATAAGCGTCGACCTCTCGGCGTGGACGCGCATCCGCGAGTTCGGCGCGGTCGCCTTCCGCGAGCGGCTCGAGGAGCTAGCGCCCGACGTCGCGTTCGCCAACGAGCCGGAGTGGGAGATCGTCGGCGGCGCGTACGGGCTCGCGCCGACATCGGTGATCAAACGCGGTGCGCGCGGCATCCGCGTCGTCGGCACGGCGCCTGCGGATGTGGCGGCCGTCGCAGCCGACGTCGTCGATGCGACCGGCGCCGGCGACGCGCTGGCAGCGGGGTTCCTCGTCGGCGGACCGCAGCTCGCGGTGGAGACCGCCGCGCGCTGTGTCGCGAAGCTCGGGACGATGCCATGATCCGGATTTCCGACGAGGTTCGTGAAGCCCGAGCGGTCGTCGCGCTCGAGACGACGCTGATCGCGCACGGCTTTCCGCCGGGCGAGGGCGTCGCCGTCGGTCTGGAATCGGAGCAGCGCGTCCGCGCCGGCGGCGCCGTCCCGGCGACGATCGGCGTCCTCGACGGCGAGATCGTCGTCGGGTTGACGGCGACGGAGCTCGAACGGTTCGGGGCCGACGCGCGCAAGATCGGTCCGCGCGACCTCGCGGCATGTGTCGCGCAGCGGGCGACCGGCGCGACGACGGTCGGCGGGACGCTCGCGGTCTGTCGCGCAGTCGACATCAGGTTCATGGGAACGGGGGGCCTCGGGGGCGTTCATCGCGGCTGGGTCGAGCACGTCGACGTTTCGGCCGACCTGCCCGAGGTCGCCCGCTCGCGGACGCTGGTCGTGTCGGCAGGCGTGAAGTCGCTGCTCGACGTGCCGGCGACGGCGGAGTTGCTCGAGACACTCGGCGTACCGGTGTTGGGTTTTCGCACCGACGAGCTACCGCTGTTCTACGCCGCGCGCGGTGGCCCCCGTGTCTCTGCGCGGGTCGAGTCCGCGCAGGAGGCCGCTGCGATCGCCCGCGCACACTGGAGCCTCGAGGGACATGGGCTTCTGCTCGGCAGGCCGCCCGACGAGAGCCTCGACGAGGTCGAGCCGCTGATCGAGGAGGCGCTCCGAAGCGCGGCTGCCGAGCGCGTCCACGGTCAGCAGGTGACGCCGTTCGTCCTCTCGTTCCTCCACGAGCGCAGCGGCGGCCAGACCTTGCGCGCGAACCGCGAGCTCGTCGCCGCCAATGCACGGCTCGCCGCGGAGACGGCGGTCGCCTACGCCGACGCCGACGGATGAGCGAGCTGGAATTCGACTTCCCCGGTCTGGAGGTCGGCGTTGCCGAGTACGAGGAAGGGCCGACCGGCTGCACTGTCTTCCACTTCCCGAACGGAGGCGCGATGGTCGAGCGGGACGTGCGCGGCGGCTCGCCCGGCCTGTTCGGCGACCTCGACTGGGTCGACGCGATCTGCCTCGCCGGCGGCTCCCTCTACGGCCTCGAGGCGGCGGCGGGCGTCGCCGCGGAGCTGTTCGACCGGCGTGGGCGCGACACGAGCTGGCAGTCGATCGCCGACGTCACCGGCGCGATCATCTTCGACTTCGGCCCGCGTCAGACGTCGGTCTATCCGGACAAGGAGCTCGGCCGCGCGGCGTTGCGCGCGGCCGTCGAAGGGCGCTTCCCCCGCGGCCGTCGTGGCGCCGGGCGCTCGGCGACGGTCGGGAAGACGTTCGGGCTCGAGCGCGGCGAGCCCGGTGGCCAGGGCGGCGCCGTACGCCGAGTCGGCGGCATTCGCGTCGGCGTCTTCACGGTCGTGAACGCTGTGGGGGCGATCGTCGACCGCGACGGAAACGTCGTGCGCGGGCACCTCGACACGGCAACGGGAACGCGCCACCGGCTCGTCGAGGGGATCGAGGCGCGCATGGCCGGCACGCCCGTGCACGGCAACACGACCTTGACCGTCGTCGTCACCGACCAGAAGCTCGACCGCTGGCCGCTCCGTCAGCTCGGCCGGCAGGTGCACGCATCGATGGCGCGTGCGATCCATCCGTTCCACGCGCTGACCGACGGGGACGTCCTGTTCGCAGCGACGACGAACGCCGTGACGGATGCGAGTGTCGACAGCCTCACGCTCGGCGTCGTCGCGTCCGAGCTCGCCTGGGACGCCGTCCTGGCGGCCGTCGCCGACTAGAGATCGCGCCGGCGGAACGCGGCGAGCGTCACGGCTCCGACGAGCACGAAATACACGACCGTCCAGAGGCGGAGCGCCGCACCGCCGTTCTCCGCACCTCCGAACGGCCCGAGGCGCAACAGGAAGCCGGTGAGCCCGCTCGTCGATGCGGTGATCGCGCGCAGCGCGTCCTGATACAGCGCCTCGAACGGGATCGCCCAGGCAGCGATCTTCGCCGCGCGGATCAGACCGTGCGAGTTCAGCGCGTGGCCGACGCTGCCGAGCAAGCCGGAGACGAGCCCCGCGCCGAACAGCATGAACACCGCGATCCCGTTCGCGGTCGTCGAGAGGAACACCGAGCCGAGCAGCGACAGCGCCGCGACCAGGACGACCGCTCCCGCGAGCTCGAATGCCGGCGTCACGATCCGGTCCGGCCACCAGTGGCCCGTCGCTCCCGTGATCAGCATTGCCCCGAAGTACACGAACAGCGTGTACGGCACACACACCGACGCTGCGCCGAGGAACCGTGCTGCGAGCAGCGTGCTGCGCCCGATCGGCCGCACGACCAGCGGTTGCAGGAGGCCGCGCTCCGCATCACCGCGCACCACACCGAGCGTCAGGAAGACGGCGAGGACGACGCCGAGGAAGAGCGTCCCGAACATCGCCATCCCGAACACGAACGCGGCGGCGAACGTCCGCGCATCGATGCCCGCCGGCGGGATGACGTTGTGGATGTGGTCGAAGACGTAACGGTTCGCGATCCAGTAGAGGACGAGGAATGCGAGCGTGAGCGCGAGGACGACGGCGAAGACGCGGCGTCGGAGCGCCTCCTGCAAGCCGTAGAGGACGATCGTCAGGACGCTCGTCAATCCGTCTCCCCGCCGACCGCTTCGAGGTAGACGTCCTCGAGCGTCGAACGCCGGACGTTGACGCCGTAGATGCGCTCGCCGGCCGCGATCGCGTCGCCGACGACGCGCGGGACATCGTCCCGTGTTCCGGCGACGAGGCGGGTTCCCGCATCGGTCTCGAGCTCGATGCCGCGCGCCCGTGACAGCTCGTCGGGCGTTCCGGCGGCCGTGACGCGGCCGCCGAGCAGGATGACGACACGGTCGCAGACGAGCTCGATCTCGCTGAGCAGGTGCGAGTTCAGCAGGACCGAGATTCCGCGGGCGCGGAGCTCCTCGAGCAGCGTTCGCACCGTCCGGCGCCCGACGGGGTCGAGCGCGCTCGTCGGCTCGTCGAGAAGCAGCAGGCGAGGCGCGCCGACGAGCGCCTGCGCGACCCCGAGCCGCTGCTGCATCCCCTTCGACATCTCTTCCACTCGGCGCTCACGTGCCTCGCGAAGCGCGACGAGCTCGAGCAACTCCGTCCGCTCGCGCTCGCCGCCGGACGATCCGCTCAGGCGCTGGTGGAGCGTCAGGACCTCGTCCGCGCTCATCCATCCCGGGAAGCGGAAGAGCTCGGCGAGGTAGCCGATCTGGCGGCGCGCGCCGATCGACCCGGCCGGGGCGCCGCAGACTGCGGCGGAGCCGGCCGTCTGACGCACGAGCCCGCACGCGATCTTGACGAGCGTCGATTTCCCCGCCCCGTTCGGGCCGAGCAGGCCGACGAGCTCCCCCTCCGCCACCTCGAGGTCGACGCCGCCGAGCGCGGTCACGTTCCCGTACCGCTTGGCGAGACCGCGGACGGCGAGCGCAGCACTCACACACGCGGAGTCTATGGACGTACAGTGCGCTCGATGCCACGCGGCTACGAGGAAGGGCCCGTCGCCGAGGAGGCGCAAGCGCGTCTGGACGCGCTCGAGCGAGGGGAGACGCTCGACGCGCGCGGGGCGCCTCCGCTTCGCGCTGCCGTCTACGGGTCGACCGAGGCGGATCCGAGCCCCCACTTCCTCGGCTGGGCCGACGAGCTCGACGCGGATGCGCTGTTCGAATCCGGCGAGGCCTGGGGAATCACGATCCGCCGCGTCCCGGACTAGGAACACCGGCCCGCCAAAATAGGCCGTTCGGCCCATTGCGGCCCGGGCCGTTCGTCCGACACCGTGGATTGGTGCACGTTCTGACGAAAACCGAGCTGCTCGCGTCGATCACCGCGATGATCGTGCTCGAGGTCTACCACCTGAAGTGGATCTGGCTCAGCGAGTGGGGCTGCCGCAAGTGCCAGCGGAAGAACATCGACTGCGCCTGCGACGGTCGCTGGTTGAAGTACTTCTGACGACGGCTGCAGCGCGCGCGGAAAAGTGTCGGGCCCGGCGGGTCTGACGCTTCGTCTCCGCCGCGGAGCGTCAGCCGAGCGCGGCCAGGAATTCCTCGATCGTCAGCGCCGTCAGCGTGCGGATCTTCGTCGAGCCGCGCGCGCCGAGCGCAACGGACACCCGCGCGATCGTGGCCGCGTCCGGCGCTTCGACGACGTTGACGAAGTCGTACTCGCCGAGCGTCGCCCACTGATGCAACACCTTTGCACCGAGCTCTTCGACGTCGTGATTGACCTCGCGTAGCCGGTCAGGGTTCGACTTCAGCGTCTGAACGCCCTGCGCCGTTAGGCTCGAAAGCAGGATGTACGTCGGCATTAGGGCTCCTCCTCGGTTGGGGGAACGAGTCTACGACGCGCGCATTCTGATCGACGTAGAGCAGCGCCGAGCCGAGCAGGAAGACCGGCGCGAGCACGAGGAGTGCGATCAACGCTGCGGCACGCACCGCCTGATCGCCGACGCCGTGCAGCAACAGCACGAGCACGAGGCCGCTGATGAAGATCACGATCACGAGCGTCGCGACCGATCCGAACGCGTGCAGGTAGTCCGCCCGCGCGAGCCGCGTGCCGCGCCGTACCGCGTCGGCGAAGCGTCGCCGCTCGACGAGCGCCGCCGGAGCGCCGAGCGCGACAAACGCGAAGAACGCGAGCGTCACGACGTCGAACCCGGGAAAGCGCGCGACGCGCTGCAGCAACAACGGCAGGAACGCGATGAACGCGATCGCGAACGCGACCATCGTCGGTCCGCCTTCGACGCCGAGCGCGAGGCGGCACGCACCGAGATACGCAGCCGCCCACACAGCCGTCCCCAGCGTGGGCACGAGCGCCCAGACGAGTGTCCGGGGCAGCTCCGCCAACGCAGCACCCGCGAGCGCCGGGCCGACGCCGAGCGTCAGTGACGGCCAGAAGCGTGCGCCGTACAGGCGCAGCGCCTCGGCGACCACTTGTCCGACGGTGCGCGACTCCGGCGGCAGCGGAGGCGGAAGCTCGGGACGCGGCACGCCGTTGAGGCTAGCGCGACCCTGCGAACGCAGGCTTCCCGCCGTACCAGTCGACCTCGACCGTCAGACGGGACTGGTGCAGCGGCTCCAGGTTCGCGATCTCCTCGCGCTTCTTCGCGTCGATCACATCCCCGGCGTCGCCGACGTAGACGAACCGGCCGTCGCTCGAATGCTGCAGCGAGCCGATCCGTCCGCAGCGTCCGGTCGCGCACGGGTTCTCGTCACCCGACAACGGCTTGGTCAGCCGGATGTCGGTGATCCGCTTCGGCCACGTCCCGCCGACGTCGAAGAGATGGAGCACGCTGTTCGGCGCGTCGAGCACCCACAGCTCGCGACGGTCGGGAGCGAGGGACAGGCCGTGGTTCGGCGGGTTCGGCCCGAAGCGCGGGTTCCACGTGTATCCCGGAAAGGTGACGAAGCGAACGCGGAACGCGCGGACTTTGTAGACGCGGAAGCCGAACCGGTTCGGATAGGTCGAGTAGACCGCTTCGGCCCGGACGTCCGGGACGTCGATCTCGTCGGCCGCTGGCGGCGGCGGCTTCGTGCCGAGCCGAACCCGTCCCGTCTCGAGGTCGACGACGGCGCCGCGCGCGCCGTCGTAGCGAAGCGCGAGCGTGCCGCCCGCACGCGGCGCAATCGCGCTGATCCCCCTGATTCCGGGGAGCGCGAGCGCGCCGACGAGGGCGTGGTCGTTGTCCATGTCGAAGAAGCACAGGGCGCGATCGGGGACAACCACCTCGAACCGGTGCTGCGCCTTGTCCGTCGGCGCCTTCCACTTCGGAACGCCGCTGACGAGGCAGGGCGGGATCTTCTCGCTGCTGAAGTACACCGTCAGGGCGGCGAAGAGCCCGAAGGCGCCGAGCGCGAGCAGCGACGCGCGGATTGCGATGCGACGCGTCACGCGAGCGCTGCGAGGACGCGCGGGACCGCGTCCGCGAGTGCGACGAGCGCATCCTCGAAGCGCCACCGCGCGCGATCACGCTCGGCGACGTCGTTCGAGATCGTGCGCACCTCGACGGCCGGAACGCCGGCCAATGCGGCTGCGCGCAGGACGCCGAAGCCCTCCATCGCCTCGACGTCGCAATGCGTCCCGCCGCCGACGCTCGCCGACGTGGCGATCGGGACGACGTGGGCGCCGGGCAGGGCGCGCCGTGCAGCGTTCACCAGCTCCGGGTCCGGCGCGACGGTGTGCACGCGCGGGATCACCGACCCGGGATCGACCACGTCGCAGTACACGGATTCCGATCCGATCACGACAGCCGGCGGCGCAAGCGTCCGCGCGCCTGCGATTCCGACATGGAGGATCGCCTCGGGCCTGCGCTCGGCGATCGCGCGCGCGGTCGCTAGCGCGGCCTCGACGGGGCCGATGCCACACACGACGGTCGCCGCGCCATCGGCGCCTTCGAGCTCGCGCGCGGTCGCGGCGACGACGAGGATCATCGGCCGAACGTTAC
Organism: Gaiellaceae bacterium; assembly: GCA_045806225.1. Classification (GTDB taxonomy): domain Bacteria; phylum Actinomycetota; class Thermoleophilia; order Gaiellales; family Gaiellaceae; genus 3-1-20CM-4-69-9. Next base: position 5,385 of record JBJMJS010000117.1, on the reverse strand, counting down.
GGACACGGCCGTGCCGCGTTCGGTCTAGGCGATGGCGGGCTCGCGGACGCTCGTACGCTCGAACGCCAGATCGCCTGACTGCGCATCGACGCGCACGGTGTCGCCGGCGGCGAACTCGCCCTCGAGCAGCCGGAGCGCCAGTGGGTTCTCGACGAGGCGCTGGATCGCGCGCTTGAGCGGACGCGCGCCGTAGGTCGGGTCCCAACCGGCGTCGGCGATCGCCTCCTTGGCCGCGTCCGTCAATTCGAGGCTCAGGCCGCGGTCGGCGAGCCGCGTCCGCAGGCGGGCGAGCTGCAGGTCGACGATGTCGGCGAGCTGCTCACGCGTGAGCGCGTGGAACTCGACGATCTCGTCGATCCTGTTCAAGAACTCGGGCCGGAAGAACTCCCGCATCTGCTCCTGCGAGCGGAGGTTCGAGGTCATGATCAACACGGTGTTGCGGAAGTCGACGGTGCGTCCCTGTCCGTCGGTCAGCCGGCCGTCGTCGAGGATCTGCAGCAGGACGTCGAAGACCTCGTTGTGCGCCTTCTCGATCTCGTCGAGGAGGATCACCGAGTACGCCCGCCGGCGAACGGCCTCCGTGAGCTGGCCGCCCTCCTCGTAGCCGACGTAGCCCGGCGGCGCGCCGATCAGCCGCGCGACGGTGTGCCGCTCCTGGTACTCCGACATGTCGAGCCGGACCATCGCGCGCTCGTCGTCGAACATGAACTCGGCGAGCGCCCGCGCGAGCTCCGTCTTGCCGACGCCGGTCGGGCCGAGGAAGACGAACGAGCCGATCGGCCGGTCCGGGTCCTGCAGGCCCGTCCGCGCACGGCGGAGCGCGTTCGCGACGGCCTCAATCGCCTCGTCCTGGCCGACGACGCGCCGGTGCAGCCGCTCCTCCATCTGGATCAGCTTCTCCGTCTCGCCCTCGAGCAGCCGAGCGACGGGGATGCCGGTCCAGCGGGCGACGACGGCGGCGATGTCGTCCTCGTCGACCTCCTCCTTCACCATCGCGGTCGCCGCCTGCGCGGCATCGCGCTCGTCGCGTTCCCGCTCGAGCGCGGGCAGCTCGCCGTAGCGGATCTCGGCGACGCGCTGGAGGTCGCCGTTTCGCTCCGCACGCTCCGCTTCCATCTTCAACTCGTCGATTCGCTGCGTGATCTCCTTGACGCGATCCAGCGTCTCCTTCTCCTTCTGCCAGCGCGCCTGCAGGCCGTCGCGCGCCTCGCGCGCCTCGGCGAGCTCGCGCTCGAGCGGCTCGCGCACCTCGGGCGACTCCTTCGCCATCGCCGCGAGCTCGATCTCGAGCTGGCGCACGCGGCGGTCGGCCTCGTCGAGCTCGACCGGGGATGAGTCGATCTCCATCCGCAGCCGCGATGCCGACTCGTCGACGAGGTCGATTGCCTTGTCGGGGAGGAAACGGTCCGTGATGTAGCGATCGGACAGGACCGCAGCCGCGACGAGCGCAGCGTCGCGGATGCGCACGCCGTGGTGTGCTTCGTAGCGCTCCTTCAGGCCGCGAAGGATCGCGGTCGTGTCGGCAACGCTCGGCTCGCCGACGAAGATCGGCTGGAACCGCCGCTCGAGCGCCGCGTCCTTCTCGATGTGCTTGCGGTATTCGTCGAGTGTCGTCGCGCCGATGCAGCGCAGCTCGCCACGCGCGAGCATCGGCTTGAGCAGGTTCCCGGCGGACACGGCTCCTTCGGCCGCCCCGGCGCCGACGATCGTGTGCAGCTCGTCGATGAACAGGACGACCTGCCCCGCGGCGCGACGGATCTCCTCGAGCACCGCCTTCAGCCGCTCCTCGAACTCGCCGCGGTACTTCGTTCCTGCGATCAGCGCGCCGATGTCGAGCGACCACACACGCTTCCCCTTGAGCCCCTCAGGGACGTCGCCCGCGACGATCCGCTGCGCGAGGCCCTCGGCGATCGCGGTCTTGCCGACCCCCGGATCGCCGATCAGGACCGGGTTGTTCTTCGTCCGCCGCGAGAGGACCTGGATGACGCGACGGATCTCCTCGTCGCGCCCGATCACCGGATCGAGCTTCCCGTCCTCCGCGGCCTGCGTCAGATCGCGGCCGAACTTCTCGAGTGCCTGGTAGGTCTCCTCCGGATCCTGCGACGTGACCCGCTGGCCGCCGCGCACATGCTTGATCTTCGCGTCGAGCTGCTCGCGCGGAACGACGTCGAGCGCAAGCAACAGGTGCTCCGTCGAGACGTAGTCGTCTTCCATGCGACGCGCCTCTTCGGCCGCGGCGTCGAGCGCCCGCGAGAACGCGGCCGACACGTTCGGCTGCTGCGTCGCGCCGTGGATCGACGGCTTCGCGCGGAGCGTCGCCTCGGCCTGCGCACGCAGCGCGGCAGGATCGGGGACGAGCTGCTGCGGCAGCTCCTGGTCGAGGAGCGCGAGCACGAGGTGCTCGGGGTAGAGCTCCGGGTTCCCCATCCGGCGCGCGAGCTCCTGCGCAGCCGCGACGGCTTCCTGTGATTTCAGTGTCAGCTTGTTGAAGTCCATGACGTCCTCGTCAGATCAGTCGGTGGTTTGTATGGGACGAGGTCGCGCCGGTACTGCCGGTGCACCTCGGAGATCGCGCGCCGCATTTCCCGTTCCATGCGATCGAGCCGGATGCGCATCCGGACGAGCTCGTCCTGGAGCCGCAACACGTGCTCGACGCCGGCGAGGTTGAGACCGAGGTCGTTCGTCAGCCGCTGGATCAACTGCAACCGCTCGATGTCGGCGTCGGAGTACAGGCGCGTGCCGCCGTTCGTGCGTTTCGGGCGGATCAGGCCCTTGTTCTCGTAGATCCGCAGCGTTTGCGGGTGCATCCCGACGATGTCGGCGGCGACGCTGATCATGTAGCGCGGTCGTTCGTCGAGGTTCATGCGAACAACGTCTCCCGTGGATCGTCGCGCTGCGCCTTCTGCAGCTCCTCGAGGGCTTCGCGTTCCTTCTTCGTCAGCTTCTTCGGCACGGCGATGCGCAGCCGCGCGAGCAGGTCGCCCTTGCCGCTGCCGTTCAGCTTCGGCGCGCCGTGGCCGCGCACGCGCAGAAGAGCGCCGTCCTGCGAGCCGGCCTTCACCTTCAGCGAGATCCGGTCGCCGTACGGCGTCGGTACCTCCACCGTCGCGCCGAGCGCAGCTTCCGCGTACGTCACGGGAACGTCGATCACGAGGTCGGAGCCGCGGCGCTCGTAGAGCCGCGACGGCGCCACGCGCGTCACGACGACGAGATCGCCGTTTGCGCCCCCGTTTTCACCCGGCTCGCCCTTGCCTCGCAGCTTGATCCGCGTGCCGTCCTTGACGCCGGCGGGGATCTTCACCGTGTAGCGCTTCGTGCGTCGCTCTCGTCCGCTGCCGTGACATTTCCGGCAGGGCTTCTCGACGACCGTCCCGTTCCCGCGGCAGCGCGGACACGGCTGCGACAGCGCGAACAGGCCCTGCGACTCCGAGACAACGCCGCGCCCGTTGCACTCGGGACAGATGATCGGGGTCGTCCCGGGCTCGGCGCCGGTGCCGCCGCACTCGCGGCATGCGGTCGTCAGCTCGACCGGCATCTTCGTCTCGAGCCCCCGCAGCGAATCCTCGAACGACACGTTCACCTGCACCTCGACGTCCGGCCCGCGTTCCGGCGGACGGCGCTGCGTCCGCGTGCCGCCGCGGTTGAACAGGCCGCCCAGCCCGCCGAAGAGGTCGCCGAGATCGCCGAGGTCCTCGACGCGGAAGTTCGCGCCGCCTCCCCCGCCGCCGAAGTTGAAGTTCCGTGGGTCGAAGCCGGTGCGGCCGTTCGCGGAGCCGAACGTGTCGTACTGCTTCCGCTTGTCGGGATCGGAGAGCGTGTCGTACGCGTTCTGAACTTCCTTGAACTTCTCCTCGGCGGTTGCATCGCCCGGATTTCGGTCCGGGTGGTATTGCGCGGCGAGCTTGCGGTACGCCTTCTTGATCTCGTCGCCGGACGCGCCCTTCTTGACGCCGAGCGTGTCGTACAGGGTCGCCATCTGCTAGGCCTCGTGGATCGGTGGACCGGCGACGACGACGCGCGCGGGACGCAGCACGCGGTCGCCGAGCCTGTAGCCCTTCTGCACGACTTCGATGACGCTGCCTTCCTCGGCGTCGGACGGCTGCGAGAGCAGCGCCTCATGGACGTGCGGATCGAACTTGCCCGCCGTCTCGATCTCGGCAAGCCCTTCCTTCTGCAGGAGGTCGGCGAGCGCACGGTGCGTCAGGCCGACGCCTTCCTCCAGCTTGGCCTCTTGATGTTCTCCTGCCGCTTCCAGCGCCCGACCGAGATCGTCGAGGATGGGCAGAAGCTCCTTCACGAGCCGCTCGTTCGCGCGGCCGAGGGTTGCCGCCTGCTCACGCGCGCTGCGCTTGCGGTAGTTGTCGAACTCCGCCGCGAGCCGCTGGAGCCGGCCGAAGAGCTCGTCGCGCTCGGCCTGGAGGGCGGCGACGTCCGCCTCGGCCGCAGCGTCGGGCGCCGGGGGACCCTCCCGGTCCTCCCGGACGCCCTCCACCGGTCCGGCGTCGCGGACGGCCGCCTCTGCGGCCCCCTCCTCGACCTGCGACTCCTGCGCCGCGGGCTCGTCATGCGTCTGCGTGACCTTCTCTTCGGTCATTACGCCCGCGGCGCCCCTTCCTGCTCGTCGATCACTTCGTAGTCGGCGTCCTCGACGGTCTCGTCGTCGGAGGCCTCGGCGGCGCCGTTGGCGGTCGCCGATGCGCTCTGCGCCTGCTGCTGCGCCGACGCGTACACCGTCTCGGCGAGCTTGTGCGACGCCTCCTGCAGCGCCTCCGTCTTCGCCTTGATGTCAGCGACGTCCTCGCCCTCGAGCGCCTGGCGAAGCTCCATGATCCGACCTTCGATCGTCGATGCGTCGGACTCGTCGAGCGCTTCGCGGTGATCCTTCAACGATCGCTCGGTCTGGTACGCGAGCGTCTCGGCGATGTTCTTCGTGTCGGCGACCTCGCGCAGGCGCCGTGCTTCGTCGGCGTGCGCCTCCGCGTCGCGGATCATCTGCTGCACCTCGTCCTCCTTGAGGCCGGAGCCGCCCTCGATCCGGATCTGCTGCTGGTTGCCCGTGCCCAGATCCTTCGCGGAGACGTTGATGATCCCGTTCGCGTCGATGTCGAACGACACCTCGATCTGCGGCATGCCGCGGGGCGCGGGCGGGATGCCCACGAGCTGGAACTTCCCGAGCGTCTTGTTGAACGCCACCATCTCCGACTCGCCCTGGAGCACGTGCACCTCGACCGACGGCTGGTTGTCCTCGGCGGTGGTGAACGTCTCGGACTTCTTCGTCGGGATCGTCGTGTTGCGCTCGATCAACCGTGTGAAGACACCGCCCTTCGTCTCGATCCCGAGCGACAGCGGCGTCACGTCGAGCAGGAGCACGTCCTTGACCTCGCC
>JBJMJS010000116.1:0-5339 GCA_045806225.1 Gaiellaceae bacterium | reverse complement strand
TGGACGGCGCGATCCTGGTGGTCTCGGCCGCCGACGGCCCAATGCCGCAGACGCGGGAGCACATCCTGCTCGCGCGTCAGGTCGAGGTGCCGTACATCGTGGTCTTCCTGAACAAGGCGGACATGGTCGACGATCCCGAGCTGCTCGAGCTCGTCGAGCTCGAGGTCCGGGAGCTGCTCTCGAAGTACGAGTTCCCGGGCGACGACATCCCGGTCGTGCAGGTCTCGGCGCTGAAGGCGCTCGAGGGCGACGCGGAGTGGACGCCGAAGATCCTCGAGCTCATGAACGCCGTCGACGAGTACATCCCGGAGCCGGAGCGCGACGTCGACAAGCCGTTCCTGATGCCGATCGAGGACGTGTTCACGATCACCGGCCGCGGCACGGTCGTGACCGGCCGGATCGAGCAGGGGAAGATCGAGACCGGCAACGACATCGAGATCGTCGGAATCCATCCGCAGGTCGCGAAGACCGTCGTGACGGGGCTCGAGATGTTCCAGAAGACGCTCGACTTCGCGCAGGCAGGCGACAACGCCGGCGCGCTGCTTCGCGGCATCAAGCGTGAGGACATCGAGCGCGGCCAGGTGCTGGCAAAGCCCGGCTCGATCACGCCGCACACGCACTTCAAGGCAGAGGTGTACGTCCTGTCGAAGGACGAGGGTGGCCGCCACACGCCGTTCTTCAACGGCTACCGGCCGCAGTTCTACTTCCGCACGACGGACGTGACCGGCTCGATCGGGCTGCCGGAGGGCCAGGAGATGGTCATGCCGGGCGACAACACGAACATGGAGGTCGAGCTGATCCAGCCGATCGCCATGGATCAGGGTCTGCGCTTCGCCGTCCGCGAGGGTGGCCGCACCGTCGGCGCAGGCGTCGTTACCGAGATCATCAAATAACGGAGGCGTCGGTTCGTTGGCACAAAAAATCCGTATCCGGCTGAAGGGCTACGACCATCAGCAGCTCGACCGGTCGGCACAGTCGATCGTCGAGACGGCTCAACGAACCGGCGCCACCATCACCGGTCCGGTGCCGCTGCCTACCGAGAAGAACGTGTACTGCGTGATCCGCTCGCCGTTCAAGGACAAGGACTCGCGGGAGCACTTCGAGGTGCGGACGCACAAGCGGCTGATCGACATCCACTCGCCGACGCCGAAGACGGTCGACTCGTTGATGCGGCTCGACCTCCCGGCCGGCGTCGACATCGAGATCAAGCTCTAGCGCGATGAAAGGGATCGTCGGCAAAAAGCTGGGAATGACCCGCGTTTTCGACGGCGAGACGGGGCGCGTCACGCCCGTCACCGTGATCGAGGCGCAGCCGTGCCCCGTCGTCGACGTCAAGACGACGGACACGCACGGCTACGACGCGGTGCAGATCGCGTACGACTCGGTCGCCGAGCGGAAGCTGACGAAGGCCGAGCTCGGTCACCTGCGCAAGCACGGCGTCGACGGGGCATACCGTCATCTGCTCGAGTTGCGCGGCTCGAGCGAGCTCGTCGTCGGCGAGAACGTCACGGTCGAGGCGTTCGAGCCGGGCGAGAAGATCAAGATCGCGGGGATCTCGCACGGCAAGGGCTTCGCGGGCACGATCAAGCGGCACAACTTCCGTCGCGGCCCGAAGACGCACGGCTCGCACAACGTGCGCGCGCCGGGCTCGATCGGCCAGTCGGCGACGCCGTCGCGCGTGTTCAAGGGCGTGCGCATGGCCGGCCGGATGGGCGGCAAGCGCGTGACACAGCGCGGCCTCGTCGTCCACGAAGTCGACGCCGAGCGGAACCTGCTGCTCGTGAAAGGCGCGATTCCCGGCCCGAAGAACGGGTTCGTCGAAGTGCGCGAAGAGGGACGGCGGTGACGATCATGGCCCCCTTCCGTCTGCCTCGCACGCGCGAGCACGCTGCAACGGTCGCTCTCGCCGCGTCCTCAGTCGCGCCCGTAGCCTGCGGCTACGAGCGTCCTTGCGAGACCGGCGTTTCACGGCTCGCGCGCACGATTCAGCCGAAAGGTGGCCAGTAGTGGCTGCACCGAAGGCACCGTTGCTCGACGCCGGCGGCAACAAGGCGAAAGACGTGTCGCTCGAAGAGTCCGTCTTCGGCGCCGAGGTGAAGGAGCACCTGCTCCACGAGGTCATCCGTGCAGAGCTCAATGCGGACCGCGCCGGCACGCGTGCTGTGAAGTCCCGCGGGCTCGTGTCCGGCGGACGCTCGAAGCCGTGGCGTCAGAAGGGGACCGGTCGCGCCCGCGCGGGCACGACGCGCGCGCCCCACTGGACCGGCGGCGGCGTGACGTTTCAGCCGCGCACGCAATTCGTCGTCAAGGTCAATCGCAAAGCGCGGCGTTCGGCGCTCCGTGGCGCGCTGTCCTCGCACGCGGCGAACGGGACGTTCGGTGTCCTCGACGGCGCCAGCTTCGACGGACCGTCGACGAAGACCGCGGCCGACCTGCTCGTTTCGTGGGGCAAGGACGCGCCGGTCGTCGTCGTCGCGACCGACGAGGAGCAAGACGTGATCAAGTCGTTCCGCAACCTCGATCGGGTCGTGGTCGCGGCCCCGAGCGAGCTCGAGGTGTCTGCCGTCGTGTGGGCGCGCTCCATGCTCGTGACGCAGGACGCGCTCGAATCGGTGCAGGGAAGGGCGTCATGAGCCTGGACGTTCGAGAAGTGCTGCTGGCACCGGTGGTCACCGAGAAGGCGTACGCCGGCGTCGAGGCGAACAAGTACGTGTTCCGCGTCCATCCCGACGCGCACAAGACCCAGATTCGCCAGGCTGTCGAGGAGCTCTTCGACGTCAAGGTCGAGCGCGTGAACGTCTCGACGGTCCAGTCGAAGCCGAAGCGCCGCGGCGTCCACCGCGGCATCAAGCCCGGCTGGAAGAAGGCGTTCGTCCAGCTGCGTCAGGGCGACAGCATCGAGATCTTCCAGGGCGTCCAGATTTGATGGTGTGCTGATGCCGATCCGTCGCTACAAGCCGACCAGCCCCGGGCGCCGCTTCATGACGGTCTCCACCTTCGAGGAGATCACGAAGAGCAAGCCCGAGAAGGCGCTGACCGAGAAGCTGACCAAGAAGGGCGGCCGGAACAACAACGGACGCATCACGACGCGCCACCAGGGCGGTGGGCACAAGCGCCGTTACCGCGTGATCGACTTCAAGCGCCAGAAGGACGGCGTGCCGGCGAAGGTCGCCGCGATCGAGTACGACCCGAACCGGTCGGCGCGGATCGCGCTGCTCCATTACGCCGACGGCGCGAAGGCGTACATCCTCGCGCCGGCGCGACTGCGTGTGGGCGCGACGGTCGAGTCCGGCCCCGGCGCAGACATCCGGCCCGGCAACGCGCTCCCGCTCGAGAACATCCCGACCGGAACGCTCGTGCACAACGTCGAGCTGAAGCCCGGCAAGGGCGGGCAGATGGCGCGGAGCGCCGGGTCGGGTGTCCAGCTCGTCGCGAAGGACGACGGGTACGGCGTGCTCCGGCTTCCGTCCGGCGAAATGCGCCGCGTGCCGTTGACCTGCCGCGCGACGATCGGGCAGGTCGGTAACGTCGACCACGAGAACGTGACCGTCGGCAAGGCCGGCCGCAGCCGCTGGCAGGGCAAGCGTCCCTCCGTCCGCGGGTCGGCGATGAACCCTGTCGACCATCCGCACGGCGGCGGCGAGGGTAAGACGAAGGGCGGTCGCCACCCAGTCACACCGTGGGGCGTGCCGACGCTCGGCAAGCGCACGCGCAAGAAGCACAAGGAATCGAACCGGCTGATCGTCCGTGGCCGTCGTCGTGGAAAGGAAAAGCGCTAGATGAGCCGCAGCTCGAAGAAGGGGCCTTTCGTCCAGGAGCGGCTGATGAGCCGGATCGAGGACATGAACTCGAAGAACGAGAAGCGGATGGTGCGCACCTGGTCGCGCACATCGACGATCTTCCCCGAGATGGTCGGGCACACGATCGCGGTGCACGACGGGCGTAAGCACGTTCCCGTGTTCATCTCCGAGCAGATGGTCGGCCACAAGCTCGGCGAATTCGCGCCGACGCGGACCTTCAAGGGCCACTCCGGCGACCGCAAGACGGAGGTGAAGCGCCGCACATGAGCACCGTGAGCACGAACGGCACATCACGCGAAGTGCAGGCCCAGGCGAAGTTCGTCCGTTCGTCCGCGCGCAAGGCGCGGCTCGTCGCCGACCTCATCCGTGGCCGCTCGGTTCCGGAAGCGCGGACGATCCTCGCGTTTTCGTCGCGCGCCGTTGCACGTGACGTCGAGAAGGTGCTGCACTCCGCGGTCTCGAACGCCGAGGCGAACCACCAGCTCGTCGGCGACAACATGTTCGTCTCGGCGGCGTACGCCGACGAGGGGCCGACGATGAAGCGCTGGCGCGCGCGCGCACGCGGACGCGTCGCACGGATCCGCAAGCGAACGTGCCACATCACGGTGAAGCTGCAGGAGCTGCCGGCAGCGCCGGCGCCGGCTGCGCCGAGCCAGGAAGCGGCCGTGTCGGACGAGGCGCCGAAGCCGAAGCGCAAGCCGGCGGCGAAAAAAGCGACGACATCCACGACGCGCAAGAAGAAAGCGGGTGCAGCGAGCTAATGGGTCAAAAAGTTCATCCCGGCGGGATGCGCGTCGGCGTCATCCACGACTGGAAGTCGAACTGGTACACGGGCAAGAAGGAATTCCCCGGCTACCTGATCGAGGACATCAAGATCCGCGCGCACATCATGGGCAAGCTCTCGCACGCCGGGTTGTCGGACATCCTGATTCGCAAGGACAAGCAGCGGATCACGATCGACATCTACACCGCGCGGCCCGGAATCGTGATCGGCAAGTCCGGTGTCGAGGTCGACGCGCTGCGCAAAGAGCTGCACGCGCTCACCAAGAAGAACGTCCACATCAACATCAACGAGATCAAGCGTCCCGAGCTCGACGCGAAGCTCGTCGCACAGTCGATCGCGGAGCAGCTGCAGAACCGCGTCAGTTTCCGGCGCGCGATGAAGCGCGCGCTCGCTTCCGGGATCCGCTCCGGTGCGAAGGGCATTCGCATCCAGTGCGGCGGCCGCCTCGGCGGCACGGAGATGTCGCGGTCGGAGGCGTATTCGGAAGGCCGCGTGCCGCTGCACACGATCCGCGCCGACATCGACTACGGGTTCGTCGAGGCGAAGCTCCCGTTCGGGCGGATCGGCGTCAAGGTCTGGATCAACAAGGGCGAGATCATGCCCGAGGGCTACGGCGGCCTGGACACCGAGAAGGAGGTCCGGCTCGGCGAGCAGGACCAGGCACGGCGGCGGCGCGGAGGCGCGCAGGAGGGCCTCGGCGCGTCGCGCGAGAGCAGCCGCGACCGGCAGCGCGACCGGTCCGATCTCGGCCCGGT
>JBJMJS010000115.1:0-4386 GCA_045806225.1 Gaiellaceae bacterium | reverse complement strand
GTCGACGAGCCGGCACGAGTAGCCCCACTCGTTGTCGTACCAGCCGAAGACCTTCGCCATCGTCCCGTTCGCCATCGTCAGCTCGCTGTCGACGATGCACGAGTACTGCGAATGCACGATGTCCGTCGACACGAGCGGATCCTCCGCGTACCGCAGGATGCCGTCGAGCGCGCCGCCGGCAGCGACGCGATACGCCTCGTTGATCTGGTCCACCGTGACGTCGCGTCCGAGCCGAACGACCAGGTCCGTGATCGATCCGGTCGGGACGGGAGCGCGCACCGAGATGCCGTCGACCTTTCCCTTCAGGTCGGGCATGACGAGGCCGATCGCCCGCGCTGCGCCCGTCGACGTGGGAATGAGGTTGATCGCAGCCGCGCGCGCGCGGCGCAGGTCCTTGTGCGGCAGGTCGAGGATCTGCTGGTCGTTCGTGTACGCGTGAATGGTCGTCATGAACCCTTGCTCGACCGTGAATTCGTCGTGCAGGACCTTTGCCAGCGGTGCGACGCAGTTCGTCGTGCACGACGCGTTCGAGATGATGTGGTGCTGCTCGGGGTCGTACACGCCGTCGTTGACGCCGAGTACGATCGTGACGTCGGGGTCGCTCGCCGGCGCCGAGATCACGACCTTCTTCGCGCCGGCGTCGATGTGCTTCTGCGCGCCGTCGCGGTCGGTGAAGAACCCGGTGGACTCGATCACGAGCTCGACCTCGAGATCACGCCACGGGAGGTTGCCTGGCTCGCGCTCAGACAGGACTTTGAGCTCCGTCTTCCCCGCCTTGATGACGCCGTCGCCGACCTCGACATCCCCGTCGAGCTGCCCGAGGACGGAGTCGTACTTGAGCAGGTGCGCCATCGTCTTCGCGTCGCCGAGGTCGTTGATCGCGACGATCTCGAAGTCGCCGCCACGCTCGAGGTGCGCCCGGAAGAAGTTGCGCCCGATCCGCCCGAACCCGTTGATGCCCACCCGTGTCTTCGCCATGGCGCGAGTTTAACGGCCTTTCAACCGCCGCCGATGGCGGCTCCGCCGCCGTCGGTCGCTGCGGCGACTCCACCGAACGAATCGTCATGGCGCGACGAAAGCCGCGGCCGACTTTGTCCGGCTAAGTGCGGCGGGCCGGAGAGGAAGCTCCGAGGACGACCTCCCTCTCCGGTTGAACCGTGTTCAGGACCGTGGCGTCGGACGGGGTCTGAATCCGGCGCCGGACGAACGCGGACCCGCCGCCCTTTGAGTATGACACGAAGCGCGCGGACGACGACAATACGACGGGAAAGTTAGGAATCGACCAGTCGCTGCAGCGCCCGCAGCCGCCGATGTGCGGCAGCCTTTGTTACCGGCGGTCGACATTTGAGCGCAAGCTCGCGGAGGGAGAGCGTCGGATGCCGCGCACGCAGCTCCGCGATTTCCTGCAGCGTCGGCGAGAGCTTGGCCAGCTCGCCGCGTCGCCGCAACGACTCCACTGCGCGAAGCTGCACGTGCGCCGCACGGCTGACGCGTACGAGGTTCGCATGGTCGGCGTTCGCGAGCCGGTTCGCCCTCGCGCGCGTCGCGGCGACGACGCTTCGCTCCTCGAAGACGAGGACGGCGTCGCTCGCGCCGGCAGCGGCAAGGACGTCCGCGATCGCCTCGGTTCCCTTGGCGTACGCGACAGCGTGTCGTCCGCGGTCGAGGACGGCAAGCGGCGCGTTTTCACGGCCGGCAACCTCCGCGATGAAGCGTGCGCCGTCCATGGACGCCGCACGAATCTCCAGGTGTGGCCCACGCGGCCCGCTGACCGAACCGCCACCGAGCAGCGCCCCCCGGAGGTACGCGCTCCGACAGCACGCGCGCGCGACCACACGTCGCGGTGGATGGTCGAGCGGCGCGAGGCGTTGGGTGAGGACGCCTGCCTCGTACAGGACCTGGAGCACATGGTCTTCGCCGGCGACGTGCAGCTGGTACCGCGTCGCGCGGTCGAACGCGCGCCGCTGGTACGTCCGGATCTCGGACGTCACGCCGAAGTCGCGCAGGAGCGCGAACGCGCGCCGGGCAACCGCGGAGCTCGCGACGTCGACGTGGAGGGCGACGGCGCCGCGGCCACGAAGGTGGACGCTGCCGGCCGAGTGGAAGAGACCGGAGAGCTCGGCGAGCCGGTCGCAGTCCGCTTTCGGCGCGATCGCGGCGAGCTCGTTTCGGAGGTCGTCAGAGAGCGACACCTTCGAGCTCCAGCAGACGCCGCTTGTACCCGACGCCGAGGCTGCCGTACGAGCCGATTCCGGCGGAGGCGACGACGCGGTGACACGGAAGGACGAGGCCGAAGCGGTTGTGCGCGCAGAACGACCCTGCCGCGCGCTGCGCGTTCGGGTATCCCGCGGCACGCGCGAGGTCGCGGTACGAGACCACCGAGCCATACGGCACGCGGCGCAACGCGTCCGCCGTCGCGCGCTGGAACGGCGTCACCCCGTCGAGGTCGAGCTCGACGTCGTCGAAGCCGACGGGCTCCCCCGCGAAGTACCGCTCGAGCGTGTGGAGCAAGTGGCGCGAAAACGGTGCAGTTTCGTGACCCGCGCGTGTCCGTTCAGCCGGTACGGTCGACCGCAGAGGGAGGCGGGTGGTTGAGCCCCTCCCTCGAACTGGGTGGGGGTGCGGTCGGGATGCCGGCCGGTCGGGACTCGGCTGTTCGGGACATCGTGGCCGGGGGAGCTCGTGCCACACGAGTCGGCCTCCCTCGAACCAGAGCTCGCCCTCGCCCCACCCGTCGACGGTGTAGGCGACGCGCGTCACGGACACGGCGACGAAGCCTACAATCGCGCTCGTGACCGCCGCCTCCAGCCTCTCCCGCCCGCCGCGCCCGTACAACGAGCCCGTCAAGGAGTACGCGCCGGGGTCGCCCGAGCGTGGCGAGCTCCAGCGGCGGCTCGACGAGATGCGCTCGCAGCCGATCGAGATCCCGCTCGTGATCGGCGGCGAAGAGGTGCGTACCGGCGACACGTTCGAGAGCGTGATGCCGCACGACAAAACTCATGTTCTCGCGACGGTGCACAAGGGTGGCGCCGCGGAGGTCGACCGTGCGGTCAAGGCCGCGGCCGACGCGTGGGACGACTGGCACCGAACGCCGTGGGAGGAGCGCGCGGCAGTCTTTCTCCGCGCCTCGGAGTTGCTCGCAGGCCCGTGGCGCGCGACCCTCAATGCAGCGACGATGCTCGGGCAGTCGAAGACGGTGCACCAGGCCGAGATCGATGCGGCGTGCGAGCTGATCGACTTTTGGCGCTTCAACGTCGAGTACATGCTGCGGATCTACGCGGAGCAGCCGGTGTCGTCCCCCGGCGTCTGGAACCGGTTGGAGTACCGGCCGCTCGAGGGGTTCGTGTTCGCGGTCAGCCCGTTCAACTTCACGGCGATCGGCGGCAACCTCGCGACGAGCGCAGCGCTGATGGGAAACACCGTCCTGTGGAAGCCGGCGTCGACGGCGGCGTACTCGGCGCACTTCCTGATGAAGCTGTACGAGGCTGCGGGGCTTCCGCCCGGCGTCATCAACCTCGTCTACGGCTCCGGTTCGGCGATCGGCGATCCGGCCCTCGCGAGCGCCGACCTCGCCGGTGTGCATTTCACGGGCTCGACGCCGGTCTTCCAGTCGATGTGGAAGACGATCGGCGACAACATCGCGAGCTACCGCAACTACCCGCGCATCGTCGGCGAGACTGGCGGCAAGGACTTCATCGTCGCGCACCCCTCCGCCGACGCGGAGGCCGTCGCGACGGCGATCATCCGCGGCAGCTTCGAGTACCAGGGGCAGAAGTGCAGCGCGGCATCGCGTGTCTTCGCGCCCTCGAACCTGTGGCCCGAGATCAAGGAGCGCCTCGTCGAAGAGGTGCGCTCGATGAAGATGGGCGACGTCGCCGACTTCGGCAACTTCATGGGTGCCGTCATCGACGCCGGGTCGTTCCGCACGCAGAAGGAGGCGATCGACGAGGCGAAGGCGACCGACAAGGTGAACGTGCTCGTCGGCGGCGGATATGACGACTCGGAAGGGTTCTTCGTCGAGCCGACGGTGATCGAGACCGAGGATCCCGACTTCCGGACGATGAAGGAGGAGCTGTTCGGCCCGGTCGTGACGACGTTCGTGTATCCGGAATCGCGCTACGGCGAGACGCTCGATCTCGTCGACAAGGGCGCGCCCTATGGCCTCACCGGTGCGGTGTTCGCACGCGAGCGCGATGCGGTCGAGTTGGCGGGAGAGAAGCTGCGGTACGCGGCCGGCAACTTCTACGTGAACGACAAGCCGACCGGAGCGGTCGTGGGGCAGCAACCGTTCGGCGGCGCACGCGCATCCGGGACGAACGACAAGGCCGGGTCGATGTGGAACCTGATCCGTTGGGTGAGCCCGAGGACGATCAAGGAGACATTCGT
>JBJMJS010000114.1:0-30052 GCA_045806225.1 Gaiellaceae bacterium | reverse complement strand
TCGGGGACCGGGAAGAAGCGGTTTGCGTCGCCGACGGCGATCGTGTTCGCCTGGGTGTCCTCGTTTGAGTAGCCGAACGTCGCGGAGTACGTCGATCCGTCGTTCGTCACGCAACTCACGAAGACGCCGATCCGGTAGGCGGTCGGCGGATCCGGCGGGTCGACCGAGCAGTGCGTCGGGAGCGCCTCGTTGGCCGTCGCGACGCTCGGCGTCCCCATGGACGTGACGCGCCACGTGACGTCGGACCCGGCCTGGGCTCCGGTGACGGTGAAGGCGGTCGTCTTCGTGCCGGGCTGGAACACGGTCGGCGGCGCTCCGCTCCCACCGACGGTCGCGACCTCGTTGGCCGACCCGACCGGGATGGAAACCGGCGATGCGTTCGGGTTCACGTAGCCGAAGGTCGCGTCGAACGTCGCGCCGTGGTCGGTGATGCAGGTGGGGGACACGGCGATCGGCGCCGGTGACGGAGGGGACGTCGAGCACGGCTCCGAGTCGGCACGGGCGGTGACCTGTCGGGTCATATCGGACGTGAGCGTCCAGACGAGGCTCGTCCCGTTCGGCACGCCGTTCACGGTGAACGCCGACTCGTGACTCCCGGGATCGAACGTCGAGGGCGGCAACTGCCCGCCGACATCGGGGCTGAGCGAGTTCGCTGGGGTGCCGGCCGGAATCGTCACCGCCGCCGTCTCCGAGCTGACGTAGCCGAAGGTGGCGCTGAAGGTGGTGCCGCCGGTCGAGGCGACGCACTTCACGAAGATGTCGATCGGCTTCGGCGAAGGGAGCGGAGGCTGTGTCGAGCAGTGCGTCGGGAACGCCACGTCCGCGCCCGCGGAGGAGCTCGTGACGCCGCCGGCCGTGACCGACCAGACAAGGGTCGATCCGGTGCTCTCCGTGACGGTCACGGCCGACTCGACCGTGTTGGGGAGGAACGTCGAAGGCTGGCCACGGTCTGCGGCTCCAGGCGAAAAGGAGTTGCCCGACCCGACCGAGACGTTCACGGCGGCCTCGTTCGGGTTGGAGTAGCCGAACACCGCGCTGAAGGTGGAGCCGTGATCGTCGACGCACTTGACGAAGGGCTGCACGGGCAGCACCGGCGTCGGTGGTGGCACGTCGCACCCGTTGGTCCAGATCGCCTGCCCCTGCGCGTCCCAGTTCATGCCCGGGTAGTGGTTCGTCTCTCCGCCGTCGACGTAGAAGAACGGCGGGATGATGTCGCCGGGGTGGGAACCGTGGCCGTTCTCCTTGACGATCGAGTCGTCGTCGACCGATTCCTGAACGTAGGGGTTCGTCTCGCTCGAGGTCGCGTGGCAGAGCGTCACCTTCGTCGCCCCGCGAACGACTGGCTCCCCACCCTGGTCGAGCGCAGCCGTCGCGAGGCTCGCGGCGGCCCCGAGGACACCCACGGCGACCAGGATCGCCACGGCACGTTTCGTGACGGCGGACAAAGCAGTTCCCACGCTCGCAGCCCGCGCGGGGGCACCGTCACCCGTTTCGAACGATCTGCCGTGCGATGTACCGATTGCCACGAGATGCGCCGGCGGCCGGTTTCTTGACACGACTGCTACGTTCTTACGCGGTGCTGCACATGTTCCGCCTCGGCTGACTCATACACGTACGCGCGCCGCCGTTACAGAAACGGTGGCGTGATTTCGGTGTCCCGTCGAGTAGCAGGAGCAGGCAGTGATTGCTGTCGAGGTGAACAACTTGCGCAAGGAATTCCTCCGTCGCGACGCGAAGCGGACGCGGTTTCGCAAGCGCCGCCGCCGCGTCGCGGCGCTCGAAGGTGTGTCGTTTGCGATGGAGCGCGGCGAATGCGTCGCGATCCTCGGCCAGAACGGGTCGGGCAAGTCGACACTGGTCCGGCTGCTTTCGACGCTGCTCCTGCCTGACGGCGGCAGCGCGACGATCTTCGGCCACGACGTGCTGAAAGACCAGCGCGACGTCCAGCGGCTCGTCAACCGCGTGTCGGTGGAGGCGTCGTTCTTCAAGAAGATGTCGTCCGAAGAGAACCTCGCGTACGCCGCCCGGTTCTACGGGATCCCGCCGAGCGAGACGCGTCGGAGGATTCCGGAAATCCTCGAGCGGGTCGGTTTTCCCGTGGGCCGCCGTCACGAGGGGATGGAGCACCTTTCGCGCGGAATGCAGCAGAAGGTCGCGCTCGCGCGGGCGTTGCTGACGTCACCGGTCCTGCTCCTCCTCGACGAGCCGACGACGGGCCTCGATCCGCGCTCGAAGCTCGAGGTCCAGGAATTCGTCCGTGAGATCTGGAGGTCGCATGACGCGACGATCCTTCTCTGCACGCACGACCTCCGAGAGGCCGAGGTGCTCGCCGACCGCGTCGGGATTCTCGACCGCGGCCGTCTGATCGCGCTCGCGCCCGCCGACGAGTTGAAGGAGCGCTACGGGGCGGAGACGCTCGAGGACGCGTTCTTTGCAGCAACCGGGCGCTCGTTCGAGGCCGAGGAAGACGAAGACGCAGAGAGAGGTGTGTTCGCATGATGCGCGGCTCCGCCACCGGGCTCCGACACGAGTTCATCGGCCTCTACGGGATGGTCGAGCGCAACTGGTACCTGATCAAGCGCTACGCGTGGTGGGAGATCGCGTTCTTCTTCTGGACCGCCGCGAACACGCTGACGATCGTCTTCATCGCGAAGGGGATCGACGCGACCGGCGGCAAGATCGACATCGACAAGCTGACCACGGTCCTGCTGATCGGCGCCGTCATGTGGTCGTATCTCGGGATCGTCTTCGAGCTGCTGATCGAGACGGTCGCATGGGAGCGCTGGGAAGGGACAATCGAGTACACGTTCATGGCACCGCTGACGCGGGCCACACACCTGCTCGGAACGGGGATCTTCGCGGTCGGTTACGGCATCGTCCGCGCAACAATCGTCTTCGCGGCGATCGCCGCGTTCTTCGGCCTCCACATGCCGAACGCGAACTTCTTGGCGGCGGTCGTCCTGATCGCGGTCGCGTCGATCTCGTTCATCGGAATCGGGATGATGACCGCCGTCCTGCCGCTGATCTCACCGGAGAAGGGGACGCAGTTCGGGTACGTCGCGCAGGGGCTGATGCTCGTCGTCTCCGGCGTCTACTACCCGGTCACGGTGCTGCCGGTGTTCATGCAGTGGATCGCGAAGATCTCGCCGGCGACGTACGCGCTGCGCGGCGAGCGTGCGGCGATCATCAACGGCGCAAGCGTCAGCCAGGTGTGGGGCGACATCTGGCCGATGCTGATCATCGGCGTCATCTCCGTGCCCCTGGGAATCTGGGTCTTCCGCCGCGGCGAGCTGCACGCGAAGAAGCACGGGAAGCTCAAGCGCTCGGGCTAGACACGGCGCTACACGCCGAGCGCGTCGAGGCACGCGCGCAGACCTTGCCGCCAGTGCGGAAGCTCCGGCGCGTCCTTCTCGCTGCGCAACACGGAATACGCGGGGCGTGGCGCAGGGCGGCCGAGCTCGGCGGTGGTGATCCGCCGGACGCGACACGCGACGCCCGCCTCGTCGAAGACCGCTTCCGCGAACTCCGCCCACGTGCAGTCGCCGGCGGCGGCGGCGTGGTACACGCCGAACGGCAGGGCGAGCAACGCATGCGTCGCAGCCGCCAGGTGACCGACGAACGTCGGTGACGAGCGCTGGTCTCCGACAACCGCGACCTCGTCACGCTCGGCGCCGAGCCGTAGCATCGTCCGGACGAAGTTCGTCCCGGTCGGCCCGAAGAGCCCGGACGTGCGGACGACCCACGCCCGCTCGCCGGCCGCTGCCTCGCCGTGCGCCTTCGACCGACCGTACGCCGAGAGCGGGCTCGGCGAGTCCGACTCGAGGTACGGCGCGCCCTTCCGGCCGTCGAACACGTAGTCGGTCGAGTAGTAGACGAGCGGCGCGCCGATTGCCGCCACGTGCTGCGTCCCGCCGACGTTGACCGCCGCTGCGCCCTGCGGATCGGCCTCGGCGCCGTCGACGTCCGTCCACGCAGCTGCGTGGAGCGTCGCGTCCGGCAGCTCGAGCGGCGCAGCGCGCGGTTCGGTCACGTCCCAGTCGTGCCGCGTCAACGCAACGGCGTCCGGGAACTCCGTCGCGAGCGCGGTGCCGAGCTGGCCGCCCGCGCCGGTGATCAGGAACCGACTCGGTCTCGTTCCGAGAGGATCGGCGATCGAGTGCTCCACAGGTGAACGACGCGGGGGTCGTCCCAAGCCACGCCGTTCTCGTCGGGGTCGGCGGGGTCGTACTCCTCGCTGACGTGGTAGAGCATCAGCACGTCGGTCAGCGCTTCGAATCCATGCGCCAGGTGTCCAGGAACGTAGACGGCCGAGAAGTTGTCGTCGCCGATGTCCTCTGAAAACGTCTCGCCGGTGTCACGATTGAGCGCAACCACGCGCGCACGCCCCTGCAGGCAGACGAAGAGATCGTCCTGCCCCCGCTCGTGGAAGTGCAGCCCGCGAATCGTCCCCTCTCGCGAGAACGACACGTTCGTCTGGCGGATCGCCTTCGGCAGCGCCGCGGCCCGAGCCACCTCCGCGAACCAGCCGCGTTCGTCGTCGAAGCGTCGGAGCACGAGCGGCCGCGTCCTGTCGCCCTCGAAGTACGGCCGTCGCACGCGATCGATCACGTCGTAGTACGCGTCGATCGACTCGCCCGCGTCGCCCCAGTAGCCGTCGAAGACGTCGTGCTCGAGCGTTCCCTCGCGGACGTAGTGATTGTTGACGTCGGTGATCTCGAGCTCGCCGCGGCCGGACGGCTCGAGCCGGTCGACGACGCCGAACACATCGGCGCCGTAGCAGTACAGGCCCGTGACCGCGAGCCGCGACGGAGGGTCGCTCGGCTTCTCGACGATCTCGACGACGCGTTGCCCGTCGAGCCGCGGTACGCCGAGGTGGCGGAGGTGCTCCGTCTCGCGGACGTGCGCGAGGACGACACGTGCGCCGGCCTCCTGTCGCCGGAAATTGGCGACGGTCGGCGCGATCGATCCGGCATAGATGTTGTCCGCGAGCATGACCACCAGCCGGTCATCGCCGACGAAGCCGCGGGCCAGGCCGAGCGCCTCGGCGATCCCTCCCGCGCGATCCTGGCGCCCGTACTCGAGCCGGCTCCCGAGCAGGCGCCGGAAATCGTCGACGTGGTCGCTCCCCGTGACGAGCATCAGCTCTTCGACGCCGGCTTCCTCGAGCGCCTCGACGGCATACGAGACCATGGGCTTCGCACCGACGGGCAACAGATGCTTGTTCGTGATCCGTGTCAGCGGGTCGAGCCGCGACCCGGTGCCACCGGCCAGGATCACCCCCTTCATCCGCTGCGATGCTACGGGAATGGTGGAGCTGAAGCCCCTGCTCGACGAAGGCCTTTCGCGCGCGGTCCTGTCGAACCCACGCCGAGACAGCCCGTACTCGAAGGTGACCGTTCGCCCGGTGCTCGTCGATGAGCAGCTCAGGTACCAGTTCGAGTACCGGCAGGGCACGAAAGCGACGCACGCGAACCTGCTCCCGCTCGAGGCGGAGAACGAGCTCGAGTCGCTGATCGGCCGAGACTTCCGCCAGGCACTCCTGCAGACCCCCGCGCACGACTACCAGGTGTTGAACGGCGAGAAGCTCCTTCGTCGACCGCCGACGGCGGGCCCGGACGCGTCGCTGACGCACGACCGCCCGAAGCGACGGCTCCTGGGCGAAGGCGAGCCGGTGCCGTTTCTCGTCGAGCTCGGCGTGATGACGCCGGACGGCAAGGTGCGTGCGCAGCGGTACGACAAGTTCCGGCAGGTGAACCGCTTCCTGGAGCTCGTGGACGCGGTTCTGCCGCGCCGAGCGCTGCGGATCGTCGACTTCGGCTCGGGCAAGTCGTACCTGACCTTTGCGCTCTACCACCTGCTCGCAGTCGAGCGAGGGCTCGACGTGGAGATCGTCGGGCTCGACCTGAAGGAGGACGTGATCGACCGTTGCCGCGCGCTGGCGTCGACGCTCGGGTACGAGCGACTGCGATTCGAGGTCGGCGACATCGCGCTCTTCGACGGCGCGCCGGCCGACGTCGTCGTGTCGCTGCACGCCTGCGACACCGCCACCGACGCCGCGCTCGAACGAGCGGTCCGCTGGAACGCGGAGGTGATCCTGGCCGTCCCGTGCTGTCAGCACGAGCTGTTCGACCAGGTCGCCGACGACGACCTTGCGCCGCTCCTGCAGCACGGGATCCTGCGCGAGCGGTTCGCGTCGCTCGCGACGGACGCCGCGCGTGCAGAGCTGCTCCGTGCCGTCGGCTACGACGCGCACGTCGTCGAGTTCGTCGACCTCGAGCACACGGCGAAGAACCTGCTCATCCGCGCCGTCCGACGCGACGGTGGCGTTGCGTCGGGCGCGATCGCCCGCTACACGGCGTTCAAGCGAAGACTCGGAATCGATCCGGCGCTCGAGCGCGCGCTCGCCGACCTGCTGCCGAAGGAGGACGAGTGACACGCATCGCGATCGCGCTGTTCGACGGCGCGGAGGAGCTCGACTGGGCCGGCCCCTGGGAGGTCCTCGCCGCGTGGGCGCAGCAGTGGCCGGGCGACGGCGTCGAGGTTTTCACGATCGCCGAAAGTGACGAGGCGATCACGTGCGCAAAGGGGCTGCGGGTGCTGCCCGACCGAACGTGGGACACGGCGGAGGCGTTCGACGTCCTCGTCTATCCCGGTGGGATGGGAACACGCCGGGAGCTGAAGGACGAGCGTGTCCTCGCGCGACTGCGAGCGGCGCGCAACGGCGGCGCGTTGATGACGAGCGTCTGCACGGGTGCGCTCGTCTACGCAGCAGCCGGGTTTCTTCGCGACCGCCCGGCGACAACGTACTGGAGCGCGCTCCCGCGACTCGCGGAGATCGACCCGACGATCGAGCTGCGCCCCGACGACCGCTTCGTGGACAGCGGCGACGTCGTCACGGCCGCCGGCGTGTCGGCGGGGATCGACATGGCACTCCACCTCGTCGCGCGCCTCCACTCGCCGGAGCGTGCGCGCGAGGTTCGACGCTACATCCAGTACGACCCGGAGCCGCCTGTCTAGCCGAAGAACGGCGCCGCGGCGGCGGCGAGCGCGCGAATCGCCGGCACCGCGTCAGGCAAGCGGGATCTCGATCTCGTCCTCGACGGAGGGCGCATCCTCGTCGCCGCTCCATCCGGTCACCCCGAAGCAGCGCAGACGGGCAAGACCATCCGAGACGTCGAGTCGCAGAAAGCTCTTGAAGAAGGGCGGATCGTCGAAGTCGAAGAACGCGGAGAACGCCTTGCCCCGGAGCAACAGCCGTTCACGCCCCGGTCCCGGCAGCATCGCGCGGAGCCGCCGGCGAACGACGAATCCCAGCGGCCGGTCGCGCGCCGCACCCCGGCGCGGCTCGATCCCCAGCAGCTCGCCGACGTATCGCTGCGCGTCGTCCGGATCGATGGCGCCCCCGAGGACGATGATCCACCCGTACGTGCCGAGCAGGTACAGGAGCAGCGCGGCCGCCGGAACGCCGACGACGCCCGGAAGAAGCTCGAGCAGAACTTCCAGCCAGCGCGGCTGCGCCTCGAACGAGATGCCGACCGCGAAGAGGACCGCAAGGGCGACGACGGCTGCGAGACCGGCGACGGCTCGGCGGAGCCGTGGCGCGAGCACGCGGCTGTACCGCGCGATCGAGTCCCCGCGGAGCGGGTAGAGGCGCACAGCGTCCTCCTGCACGCCGGGGAGGGCGACCACCGGGATCGAATGGGTCTCGTTCATGAATGCTCCGCCACCCCCGGCGACGACGTACTCGATCGTGCGGCCGTCGTCGAGCCGCACCGGGTAGCGCTGGTAGTTGTGCACGTCGCCCGCGATGTGCGCGACATACCGGTTTGCGGGGTCGCGCACGATGTCGTCGATCGTCCGGCGCGACCCCGCGATCGCGCCAGGGTGATAGGCGCCGTTGACGTAGATGGGCTTTCCGCTGAGCAAGATCTTCGGCTGCGGCGAGCGCGACACGTCCTCGAGCCAGGCGCCCTGCTCCGCGTCGATGCCGTCGCCCACCCCGACGTCGATCGCGACGAGACGGACGGCGGCCGTGTCGAGCGCCCAGTACGGCCCCGGCTGCAGCGGCGCGTCACGCCAGCGCCGGTATGCGAACAGCAGCGTCCGCTTCGGGTGTGACGACTGGCGCCATTTCCGCCGCGCACGCCGCTCTGCCCGCGGATAGCTGAGTGGGTGGTAGTCCGTCCGCGGCAGCGCCTCGGCGCCGCAGAAGTGGTACATGAACCCGTTCAGGAGCGCGTACCAGTCGTGATTGCCGGGCAGGGCATAGATCGGCGCCGGGTAATCCTCGTAGGGGATGTAGAAGCCGTTGACATAGTCGTTGACGTCACCCGCGGGATAGATCACATCGCTTGCGAGCACCATGAAGTCGGTGTCGCGGCCCACCGCGAGCAGCGGCTCGACCACCGCGTACTGCGACGCGTCGCCTTCTCCCGGATCGCCGACGACGAGGAACGACGGGTCGGCGAGGTCGCGGCGGTCGATGACGAGACCCGGAAACCGCTCCTCGACCCCGGCCGCGCGTTGCGCCGCGCGCCAACGCGCGCGCTCGTTGTCGACCATCTCCACTGCGCGATGCGCAAGCGTGTCGTTACGCGCCTGCAAGAGCG
Organism: Gaiellaceae bacterium; assembly: GCA_045806225.1. Classification (GTDB taxonomy): domain Bacteria; phylum Actinomycetota; class Thermoleophilia; order Gaiellales; family Gaiellaceae; genus 3-1-20CM-4-69-9. The sequence goes on along the minus strand of JBJMJS010000114.1, from coordinate 21,443 downwards.
TGCGCGGCCGGAACCAGAAGAAGTGGAGGTACCGCGGAGCGACGCGCCGTTCGAGGCGGCGGAGATAGCGGCCCGGCGGCTCGCCGTCGCGGTGCCAACCGGCGGCGCGTGCGTCTGTGCGTGACGAGCGGTGCAGGCGCGGGACGTTAGCGGCCGGCCGGCCGCAGCGCGGCGCGCGGGCCGAGCGGTGACGCCGGCACGCGCAGGATCCGCGCGACACGATCGGGCAGCCACCAGTTCCACCGGCCGAAGACCGCCATCAGCGACGGGACGAGCAGCGCACGGACGATCGTCGCGTCGACGAAGATCGCCACCGCTAGCCCGAGCCCGAATTCCTGCAGACCGACGATCGAACCAGCGACAAAGCCGCTGAACGCCGCGACCATGATGATCGCCGCAGCGGTGACGATGCGTCCCGTCCGCTCGAGGCCGTACGAGACGGCGCGAACGTTGTCGTGCTCCTCGTCCCAGGTCTCGCGCATGCGCGTGACGAGGAACACCTCGTAGTCCATCGAGAGGCCGAAGAGCATCGCGAACAGGAAGATCGGAATCCACCCCTCCACCTGTGGGAACTGGTAGAGCCCGGCGAGCGTGCCGCCGATGCCCCAGCGGAAGACGACGACGAGCATCCCGTAGCTCGCCGCGACCGAGAGCAGGTTGAGCATCACCGCCTTCAGCGGCAGCAGCAGCGACCGAAACGCACGCATCAGCAGCAAGTACGTCAGAATCAGGACCGCGCCGACGAGCCACGGAAAGACCGAGTACGAGCGCTTGAGGAAGTCGACGCCCTGCGGCGGTCCGCCGCCGGCGAGCACGCGCACGCCGGCCGGAAACCCCGCCGAGGGAATGATCGCGGTGCGCAGGCGCGACACGAACCGCTGGGCCGGCTCGTCGCCGTACTCGTGCCGGCCGGCGACGATCACCTGCTGGTAACGCGCGCCCGGATCCACGTACCGGCCAGAGGTCCCGGCTTGCACCAGCGCAACCTCGGGATCTGAGCGCAGCGCGTTGCTCATGCGACCGACCGCGGCCTGCACGTCACGGCGGCGGACGCCGTTCGCGTTCCCGGTGTCGATCACGATCTGCGTCGGCGACAACGCGCCGGGCCCGACTGCGCCGCGCAGCACGTTCAGGCCGCGCACCGATTGCGGTGTCTGCGGGATTCCCTGTGCCGATCCCGGTGTCAGCTGCAGCGCGTACACCGGAACGGCTGCGGCGACGAGCACCCCGACCCCGCCTGCGAGAAAGGCGAGCGGTCGGCGCATGATCGCCGTCGCCAGCCGCGCCCACATCCCGTGCTCGTCGTCGGCACCGGCGATTCGCGGCAACGGGACGCCGCGGCGGCGCAGCCATTCCGCGACGTGGACACGCGCGGTCCCGCGGCGCCCGTAGAGCGACAGCAGCGCCGGCTGCAACGTCGCCGCCGCGGCGATCGACACCAACGGGATCAGGAAACCACCGACGCCCATCGAGCGCATGAACGGCAGAGGCATGAACAGAAGCAGCGCGAGCCCGATCGCGACGGTCGCGCCGGAGAAGATCACGGCGCGGCCGGCGGTCTCCATCGTGCGAACGATGGCGTCGTCGGTCGCGCGGCCCCGCGCAAGCTCCTCGCGGAAGCGGTAGATGACGAGCAGCGAGTAATCGATCGCGATGCCGAGCCCGATCAACTGCACGAGGTTCGTGACGTACGTGGCCATCACCATGTGGTGCGCGAAAATGAAGACGACGCCGAGCGTGCCGGTGATCGTCGCCGCCGCGAACAGGAACGGCATCGTCGTCGCGAACGACAGCCCGAACACCGACAGCAGCACGAAGAACGCGATCGGCAGCGCGATGCCTTCGCCCTTCCTCAGATCGCTCGCGAAGATCGGATCGAGGTCGTGCTGGATCGCGGCCTGTCCCGAGACGTAGGCGTCGACACCCCGAATACGGCCCATGCGGCGGAGGACGTCGTCCGTGTGGCCCTTCGCCTCGGCGAGGTCGAGGCTCGAGAGGATCGATCCGTAGACGACACCACCCTTCGCGTCTCGTAGCGCCGTCGCACGGCCGGCCGGCACCGCCGCCGCCCCCGCACGAATCGCGCGCTCGAGCCGGAGGCGGACACCGGGGTGTGCGTTCCGGATCTTGTAGACAACGAGGAACTCACCGTCGGAGCGGTCGCCGAAGTGCTGCTGGAGGATCGTCCGTGCGCGCTCCGAGTCCGTCCCCGGCACGGTGAACGTGTTCGAGAGAAGCGGACTCAGCTTCGACGCGGCGAACCCACCGACGAGGATGACGGCGACCCAGAAGGCGACGATCGGCCAGCGAAAGCGGAGAACGGCCCGTGTCCACCGCGCCACGTCTCAACCCTAGCCAGCAGGGGTACCGTTAAGCAGTGGACAAACGACGCGATATCCAGCGGGCCGCGGAGGAGATCGAGGAGCTCTTCGACGACCTCTGGCAGGTCTTTCCGTTCGCGCGCACGATGCGCCGCGGCTATCGGCCCCACGTCGACGTCTACCGGACCGAGGATCCACCGACGTTCGTCGTGCACGTCGAGCTGCCGGGCATCGACGCCGGCGACGTGAAGCTCCTCGCGGGTGCGCGCGGCGTCATCGTCTCCGGCGAGCGGCGGCGGCCGAAGGACGGCGGCCATTACGAGCAGATGGAGATCGCGTACGGCCCGTTTCAACGCCAGGTGATGCTGACCGAGAACGTCGACCCCGACGGCGCGGCGGCGACGTACGACCGCGGCATCCTCTCGATCACGCTGCCGATCGCGCCGAAGCCGCCGCGGCAGGAGAACGTGACGATCCAGGTCACGGTCACACCATGACCGAGCTGCTCGACGAGCAGCCGGCGGACGCGATCGCGTTCCCTGCGACCCTGCCCGTCCTCCCGCTGAAGGAGACGGTCGTGTTCCCGGATTCGATGACCCCGCTCGCGATCGGTCAGGAGCGGTCGATCAAGCTGATCGAGGACGTCGTCTCGGGTGACCGGACGGTCGCCCTCGTGACGGTTCGTACCGCAGATGCCGACCCCCCGGGATGGGATGACCTGTACGACGTCGGGACGGCCGCGGTCGTCCACAAGATGATCCGCGTCCCCGACGGCACGTTGCGCATCCTCGTCCAGGGCGCGAACCGCATCCGGCTCGGGGACCGCTTACAAGCGTCTCCCTATCTGACCGCGGAGTTCGTCGAGGAGCCGGACGTCCTCGCGGAGTCGCGAGAGGTCGAAGCGCTCACCCGCAACGTGCAGAGCCTGTTCGCGCGCATCATCGGCCTCGTCCCCTATCTGCCGGAAGAGCTCCAGATCGCGGCGGCGAACGTCGAGGACCCGAGCGCGCTCTGCCATCTCGTCGCATCCACGCTCCGGCTCAAGACCGAGGAGAAGCAGCGCCTGCTCGAACTGACAGACGTCCACGAGCGGCTACGGGACGTCTCGGCGATCCTCAACCGCGAGCTCGAGGTCTTCGAGCTCGGCTCGAGGATCCAGTCGCAGGTGCAGGAGGAGATGGAGAAGGGCCAGCGCGAGTTCTTCCTCCGCCAGCAGCTGCGCGCGATTCAGGAGGAGCTCGGCGAAGGGGATCCGGAGCAGGCGGAGATCAACGAGCTGCGGACGCGGCTCGACGAGCTGACGCTGCCCGAGGAGGCGCGCAAGGCGGCGAACCGCGAGGTGTCGCGGCTCGAGCGGTTGCCGAGCGCAGCCGCCGAGTACGGCGTCATCCGGACCTACCTCGACTGGATGGTCTCGCTCCCGTGGGACACGACGACCGTGGACAACCTCGACCTCGTCCACGCGCGCGCCGTCCTCGACGAGGACCACTTCGACCTCGAGAAGGTGAAGGACCGGATCATCGAGTACCTCGCCGTGGCGAAGCTGCGGAACGAGATGTCCGGGCAGATCCTCTGCTTCGTCGGGCCCCCGGGCGTCGGCAAGACGTCGCTCGGGCAGTCGATCGCGCGAGCCCTCGGACGAACCTTCCAGCGGCTCTCGGTCGGCGGCGTCCGCGACGAGGCGGAGATCCGCGGCCATCGCCGGACCTACATCGGCGCGATGCCCGGGACGATCATCCGCGCGCTCCGCGACGCGGAGTCGCTGAACCCGCTGATCCTGATCGACGAGATCGACAAGATGGGCTCCGACTTCCGCGGCGATCCGGCGAGCGCGATGCTCGAGGTCCTCGACCCCGAGCAGAACCGGGCGTTCCGCGACCACTATCTCGACCTCCCGTTCGACCTGTCGAAGGTCCTGTTCATCTGCACGGCGAACACCCTCGACACGATCCCGGGACCGCTGCTCGACCGGATGGACGTGATCGCACTGTCGGGCTACACAGAGGACGAGAAGTTCGGCATCGCGCGCAAGTACCTCGTCCCGAAGCAACTCGAGGCGCACGGCCTCGCCGGAAAACGCGCGGCCGTCACCGACAAGGCGCTGCGCTTGATCATCCGCGAGTACACGCGAGAAGCCGGTGTCCGGAACCTCGAGCGCCAGATCGCAGCCGTGCTGCGGAAGGCTGCACGCGAGGTCGCAGAAGGGGCGTCGAATGCGAAGACGCTGCGGATCGACGACCGCCGCGCGCGCGAGTGGCTCGGTCCGCGCAGGTTCTCGGCGGAAGTGCGAAAGCGCACCGCCGACCCGGGCGTCGCGACAGGGCTCGCATTCACAGCCGCCGGCGGTGACGTGCTCTTCATCGAGGCAACGGCGTACCCCGGCAAGGGGCGACTGACGGTGACAGGCCAGCTCGGCGACGTGATGCACGAATCTGCGCAGGCCGCGCTCTCGTGGGTTCGCTCGCACGCAGAGACACTCGGCGTCGAGCCGCAATGGTTCGCCGACCACGACGTGCACATCCACGTCCCAGCAGGCGCCGTCCCGAAGGACGGCCCGTCGGCGGGGATCACGATGGCAACGGCAATCGCGTCACTCGTCCGCGGCGAGCGGGTGTCGGACGACGTCGGCATGACGGGTGAGATCACGTTGACGGGCCAGGTGCTGCCGATCGGCGGCATCCGCGAGAAGACGCTCGCGGCCGAGCGAGCAGGCTTGAAGCGCGTGATCGTCCCGCGCGAGAACGAGCCCGATCTCGAGGAGCTTCCGCCGGAGACGAAAGAGGCGCTCGACTTCGTCCTCGTCGATTCGATCGACGACGTGTTCCGAGCGGCGTTCGACGGGAAGCCCGCCGCGCGCCCGAAGCCGGTTGCGGTGGCGGGTACACGCGCGGCGCGCTCGGCCCGCGGGCGCTAGCGCAGGCGGAACGACGACCTCAGGCCGTCGCACGCGTCGTGCGAGTGCGTCTGCTCGTAGCGGCAGAGCAGCAAGTACTCGGTCTTGCCGCGCAGGACGAACGCGACTTCTTCGACGAGCTTCTTCCCGCGCAGGTCGTAAGCGATCCGGTACCGACGTGCATCCTGCTCCGCAATCCGCGTCGACGTCGACTCCGTGATCGATCCTTGCTGCTGGCGCGCAAGGCCGTCCGCAACGCGGTCCAACTCCGGCACGACCTTCGGCCAGAGCTCCGGCCGAAACGCGCGGAGCAGCGGCAGCCGCGACACGCTGACGAGCGCGAGGCTCGATCCTCCCTCTGCCGCCTGCACCTGTCGCGCCGTTCGGACGATCTGCCACGGTGCCGGTGCGTCGAACGTGTATCCCGTTCCCTGGACGAGCTTGACCGCCTCATTGGGCCGCGAGCCGCACCCGAGCGCCGAGGCGACCACGGCGACCACGAGCCACGCCTGTTTGCGACGACCGCCCCAGGGTAAAATCCGTGCAACCAAGCGAAAGGACGACCGAGGCATGGCCAAGACGAAGGACAAGCTATTGGACAAGACGGGCGGAGCGCGTCCGTACCTGGAGCGCGCGGTGACCGACGAGGATCTCCGCCAGAACGTCCGGAACGCCTTCGAGTCGGCACGCGAGGTCTACAACGAGCTGATCGGCGGACGCGGAGCGATCGCGGTCGGGACGCGTGTCGCGACGGACAAGGAGATCCAGGAGCGATTGAAGGACGCGATCGACGAGCTGCGCGAAGCGGCGGACCGCGTCCAGGGCAAGAAGGACCACGGCGGGCGGAACACGATGCTGCTTCTCACGGGCGTCGTGCTCGGGCTCCTCTTCAACCCGGTCTCGGGTGCGCAGACGCGGCGGTGGCTCTCCGACAAGGTGTTCGGGTCGAGCGACGACTTCACCTACAGCGGCGGCGGCGGCAACTCGAGCGGGAACGGCTCCTAGGAACCGCTGGGACTCAGCGCGGAGGACCGGCGGCGGCCGGCTGGCCGCCCGCCGGCTTTCGCGCGGGCGGCTGCGTTCCGAGCGGGAGCGGCGAGCCCTCGGTGGCCGCCGTCGTCATCACCCGCTGGAGCGAGCCGGGATCGAGGCCGTCGGCCACGGAGATGTCGCTCGCCGAGATGAGGATCGCGCCGGGTTTCGGCGCCGCCGACGCGCCGCGAAACGGCGCCCAGGCGTTGCCGCCGGCGAAGCTGACGTCCTGCAGGTGCTTCCACGCCGTCAGGTACGACGTCGGATCCACGGCGCCGTCGTAGCCCATCCCGAGGAGACCGACGGGATGGACCTCGAAGTGGAGGTGGTAGGGCGTGCCCTGCGCGTCGCCGGTGTTGCCGATGAAACCGACCACGTCGCCGGCGCTGACCCTGTTCCCGTTCACGGCCAGCGGCGTGTAGGCCGAGAGGTGCGCGAAATAGAACTCGTTCCCCTGCCCGTCCCGCAACCAGAGCCGGTTGCCGCCGACTTCGTTCCAGCCGACGGAGAAGACGGTGCCCGACGCGACCGCCAGGACCGGCGCGCCGAGCGGCGCGAAGATGTCGTCGCCGTGGTGCCACCCGCCTGAGACGTCGCCGCGCGCCGCCCCGAACGTGTCGACGAACGACGAGGGGCCGTACACCGGGAACACGTAGCCGCCCGGAGTCTTCAGCGGCGGTGTGATGTTCGGCGGCCGGCGGACGGAGGGGATCGCGCCGGGCTCCGGCGGTCCGCCCTTCGGCGCCGGTCCTGGGCCGCTGCTCGGCGCCTTCGACTTCTTCGGCGCGGTCGTCGTCGGTGTCGGCGGTGCCGGCGCTGCCTCCGCTGCGACCTCGGCGTACCCGACGAGGATCGAGGTGCCCGCGGGGAGGCCGCCGTGGTCGGCGGTCAGATGGATGTCGAGCGCCGTCACGAAACCGTGGTAGCCGGTCGCGGCCGAGCCGCTCGATCCGACCTCCATCGTTCGCAAGCTGCCCCAGTCCGCGAGCGTCGCGCTCCCGCCGCTGCCGACCGCCTGCCCCAACGCGACGAGGCCGGAAACCGACGACCCGTTCGTGTCGCCCGTCGCAGCACCGGGTCGGGCCGTCGCGCTCCCATGCGCGACGACGCTCGAGGCCGTGATCTCGCCGTTGAAGATCGAGAGGGAGCTGACCTCGGCCGACGCCGTCGCGCTCGCATCCGTCCCGGCCGTTGCCGAGACGCTGGCGTTCGCCGACCCGGTGGTGACGAGCCCGCCGGCGCCGTACGAAAAGCCGCCGCTGAACTGGACCGCGTCCGGCGGCGCCGAGACGGTGGGCGTGGCGCCGCCGGCGTCACCCGGAACGATGACGCGGATCCCGTAGGCGCGCGCTGTGGCACCCCCTGCGGCGGTCCACGTCGAATCCGACGCACCCGCGGCTGCGGAAGAAAGCAGGATCAGGGCCAGGGCGAGGCCGAGCGGCGTGCGCTTCAGCACGGACGCCCATTCTGCCAATCGACCGGGCTGGTTTCCAACGGCCGCGTCCGCGGCGACGGATCAGCCGTTGCCGAGCTGCTGCCGGGCGAATGCCCGGAAACGCTCACGCGCCCCATCGTCGGGCCCGAGCGGCCCGTCGTCCGCGTACTTCGGATCGGCCGCGATCTCGTCGGCGACTGCGCGGACCTCGGCCGCCAGCGCGTCGCGGTGCGCGGGATCGCGCAGCAGCGCGTCGACCCACGTCTCCGAGCCGTCATACGGCGGCAGGTCGTTGTCGAAGAGCAGCTGACCGAGCACGAGGCCGACGCGGATGTACGCAAACGTGCGGAACGCAAGAATGCGGTGCGGGGACTCGATCAACCGCTGAATCTCGGGATCCGAGCGCTGGATCTCCCCGACGATGCTCCCGATCGGCTCGTCGACGAGCGGCAGCCAGATTTCCTCGTGCCCGCTCATTGCGCGGAAGGATAATCACCCGTCACTCCGTACGACGCGCGCGCCACGCGATCTGCGCAGCGACGACGACGAGCAACACCGCGAAGAGACGCCGAAGTGTCGCGTTCGACAGCATCTCGGCGACGACGACTCCACCCTGCGCGGCGACCGCCGCGGCGATGCCGATGACGGCGGCGGGACGCCAGCGAACGTTTCCGTAACGCGCCTGCCGCCACGTCCCGACCAGAACCGTCGGCAAGATCGCGAGCAGCGACGTGCCCGTCGCATGGTGATGATCGAGCCCGAGCGCGACGAGTGTCGGCACGAACAGGATTCCACCGCCGACGCCGAAGATGCCCGCGAGCACGCCGGCGGCGAGGCCGAGGATGACAGCGAGCACGTACGTCACTTGACGAACAACCAGACCGCGACGCCGACGAGGAACGCGGCGAACATGAGCTCGACTGTCCGCGTCTTGAGCCGTTGCTGCAGCGCCGTCGCACCCGCGACGGAGATCGCCGCCGGAATGCCTACGAGCGCTGCGTAGCCGACCTCGATGTCGCCGTGGAAGGCGTATGCGATCACGCCCGACACGGCCGTCACTCCGATCGCGGCGAGCGACGTCGCGGTCGCGGCACGCGTCTCGTACGCGGACACGAGGAGCAGGAGCGGGACGATCACGATGCCTCCGCCGACGCCGAACAACGCGCTGAAGAAACCGGCGACGAGGCCGATGAGCACGAGCCGCACGGCCGTATCGTAGGCGGCGACATGGACCTCCTCCGGCGCCTCGCCGAAACACCTGACCGTGCCGCGATCCTGCTCGACGTGGACGGCGTGCTCGCTCCGATCGTGGCACGTCCCGAGGATGCGCGCGTGCCCCGCGAGACGCGCGCAGTGCTCGCACGCCTCGCACTGAGGTACGCGCTCGTCGCGTGCATCAGCGGCCGCGCGAGCGACGACGCTCGACGCATCGTCGGCGTGCCGGAGCTGACGTACGTCGGGAATCACGGGCTCGAGCTCGACCCTGCCGCGGCGCCGTGGCGGGAGCGACTGGCGGCGTTCCTCGCGCAGGCGGACTGGGAGGAGACCGAGAACAAGGGCGTCTCCGCGGCGCTGCACTTCCGCAACGTTGCCGACGAGCCGCATGCGCTCGCGACGCTCGAACCGATCGCAGCGGCGGCCCGCGAGCACGGCTTCGTCACGCGTTACGGCCGGAAGGTGCTCGAGATCCTTCCACCGCTCGCGACGAACAAGGGGACGGCGGTCGCGCGACTGCTCGGCGACCACGAGCTTCGCATCGGCCTCTACGCCGGTGACGACACGACCGACCTCGATGCATTCACGGCGCTCGACGGGCTCGAGCTCGGCGTCCGTGTCGCTGTTGCGTCCTCGGAGGGCCCGTCCGAGCTGCTGCAGCGTGCCGACCTCGTCGTCGGGACGCCGGACGAGCTCAGGGAGCTGCTGGAGTCGCTCTAGGAGCGCACGCGCTGCTCGGTCTCGGCGTCGAAGAACCTCAGCTTGTCGCCCGCGACGCCGAACTGCATCGTCTCGCCGGTCGTCAGCCGCTCCTCGACCGGCAGCTTCGCGACCACAGGCGTGCCGTCGATCAGGAGATGGGCGATCTGCTCGTCGCCGAGGTACTCCACCACCTCGACACGCGCGGCGAACGAGAGCCCGTCAGCCGGACGGGTACCGGCATCGATGTGCTCGGGCCTGAAGCCGACGATGCGGCCCGAGCCGCCACCGCCAACGACGGACGCGGGAACGAGGTTCATCGCCGGGGAACCGATGAACCCGGCGACGAAGGTGTTCGCAGGGTCTTCGTACAGCTCCTCCGGCTTGCCGACTTGCTGCAGCACCCCCTGGTTCATCACGGCGATCCGGTCGCCCATCGTCATCGCCTCGACCTGGTCGTGGGTGACGTAGACCGTGGTGACCCCCAGGCGCTCCTGCAGTTTCAGGATCTCTGCGCGGGTCGCGACGCGCAGCTTCGCGTCGAGATTCGACAGCGGCTCGTCCATCAGGAATGCCGACGGCTCGCGGACGATCGCGCGTCCGAGGGCAACGCGTTGCCGTTGCCCGCCGGACAGCTGCTTCGGCTTGCGCTTGAGCAGCGCGCCGAGGTCGAGGATCTCAGCCGCCTGATTGACGCGCGCGTCGATCTCCTTCCGCGGGACCTTCTTGTTGCGCAGGCCGAACGCGAGGTTGTCGTAGACGGTCATGTGCGGGTAGAGGGCGTATGACTGGAACACCATCGCGATGTCACGCTGGACGGGTGCCAGGTTGTTGACGACGCGATCGCCGATCAGCAGCCGGCCGTCGGTGATCGGCTCGAGCCCCGCGATCATCCGCAGAGCCGTCGTCTTCCCGCACCCCGACGGGCCGACGAGCACGAGCAGCTCGCCGTCGGCGACGTCGAGGTTCAGGTCGCGGACGGCGACCGTCCCGTCATACCTCTTGGTCACGTGCTCGAACGTCACACTGGCCATCAGACGGTCGCTCCTTGTCGGTGGGGCAAGCGAGGTCGGACGAGGCGGGCGGCAGCGAGGAAGGAATAGGCGATCGTCAACGTCAGCAACGGTAGGACCGTGATCGCACCGAGGACGTTGACGACGAGGAGCGCCGCGCCGAGCCCGAGCACACGGACCGGTGAGTGCAGGAACAACGACCAGGCGTCACGCAAGGCGACCACCAGCGGATCGTCAGCGTGCGCGACCGCGAGCGGCCACGCGATCAGCAAGAGGAGGCAGACGAGCGCGACGACGTACGCGCAGAGGACGGCGAGCGGGAGCACCCGGTGCCCCGGCGAGGTGTAGAACGCGATCCCCGTCGCGCCGGACAGCAGAGCGACGCCGAACAGGCCGCCGAGCGCAAAGCTCCGGCGCCAGTGGCGACGGGCGCCGTCGACGGCATCGGCGAGACGGAAGTCCTCGCCGTCGACGAGCAGCAACGTGCAGTGGACGAGCGCTCCGACAAGCGGTCCCGCGAGAAACGGCGCGAGCAGCAACGCGAGCGGGAGGTAGCTCACGACGAGAACGACGAGCACGATCGCAACGGAAAGCGCCGTGTTGACGACGAGCAGCCGGAGCGAGAAGCGGTACGTGTCGCCGAGCGCGGCGCGGAGCGCGGCACGAACGGTCACCCCTTCACCCCCGCGGACGCAACGCCGGCGACGAAGTAGCGCTGGAAGAACAGATAGACGAGCACGACGGGCGCGAGCGCGATCATGCTCGCGGCCATCAGGTCGTTCCAGAGCGTCCCGTACGTGAACGAGAACTGCGCGACGCCGACCTGGATCGTCCAGTGTGGCGGCGACTGCAGGATCAGATTCGCCCAGAAGAAGTCATTCCACGTCCCCTGGAACTCGAGAATCGCGACGGCAGCGAGCGCCGGACCGGCCAGCGGGAGCATTACGCGCCAAAACGTCTTGAAATACCCGGCGCCGTCGAGCTTCGCCGCCTCCTCGAGGTCGCGCGGGATCGTCAAGAAGTACTGCCGCATCAGGAACAGCGCGCCTGCACTGACCATGCGGATCGCCCAGTAGCCCTGGTACGTGTCGATCAGGTTCCAGTGCGTCAGTGGGAAGATCGTCAGCATCCGATAGAGCGGGACGAGGCGCAGCTGGTCGGGGATCATCAGCGTCCCGAGGACGATGAAGAAGAGGATGTTGCGCCCCGGGAAGCGGAGTCGCGCGAACGCGTAGCCACCGAGCGAGGCAAGGAACACCGACGTGAACGTGACCGCGGCCGACACGATCGCGCTGTTCGCCATGTAGCGGCCGAAGTTGTACTGCGTCAGCGCTTCGCGATAGCCGGCGATCGTCCACGTGTGCGGCAGCAGCGAGAAGTGCGCCGTCTCGGGCAGCGGCTTCAACGACGTCGAGAGGCTCCAGAGGAAGGGCACGAAGAAGAGGACGGCGATCGCGAACATCGCGGTGTAGGCGATCAACCGCTGGACGCGCTCCGAGCGCGCACGTCCTGGGATCCCCGCGGCGACGGTCGTGCCCGCGGCAACCGGGCCGCCCGACGCAAGTTCCTCGACCGCGGCGAGCGGCGGTGCGGGAGGCTCGAACGCCATCAGGCGGCCTCCTGCCGGCCGAAGAACGCCCACTGGATGATCGTGAACAGGAAGATGACGACGAAGAGGACGACGCCCGCCGCGGCTGCTAGCCCGAGCTGGATGTCCTTGATCGCCGTGTTGTAGATGTAGAGCACGACCACGTACGTCGCGTACGCCGGGCCGCCGGATCCGCGCGAGATGATGTAGTTCTGGTCGAAGACCTTCATCGCGCCGATGATCGAGACGACCGCGACGAAGAAGTGGCCCGGCTTCAACAGCGGAAAGGTGATCTTCCAGAACGTCCGCCACGGCCCCGCTCCGTCGATCGCCGCGGCCTCGTAGACGTCGGTCGGAATCGCCTGCAGCGCCGCGAGGTAGAACAGCATCATCGTGCCCGCCGTCGTCCATGCGTTCAGTCCGGTGATCGCGGGGAGCGCGGTCTTCGTGTCGAAGAACCACGTCTTGTGCAGGCCGAGCACCTTGTTGAAGAGCCCGTTGACGTTCAGCAGGTAGAGCGCGATCGCGGTGATCGCGGCCGACGACGCGAGCGCCGGGAAGTAGAACGCGCCCCGGAAAAATGTGCGGAAACGGATGCGCTGGTTGACGACGACGGCGAGGAGGAGGCCGAGCGCCATCTGCGCCGGAACGACCCACAGCGTGTACTCGAGCGTGTTCTTGATCGAACGCCGGAAGAGCGTGTCGTGCCACAGATGCGAGTAGTTCTTCCACCCGACGTTCCCGGCGGGACCGAGGATGCCCCAGTCGAACCGGCTGATGTACAGCGCGTACAGCATGGGGTAGATGAAGAACAGGAGGAACACCGCCATCGGCACGAGCACGAACCCGTAGCCGACGAGCGCCTCACGCCCCGCCCCGGGCCGGTTGCGCCGGGGGAATCCCCTTTTTCGAACCGCGACTGCCATTGATCGGTCGTCGACGCATCCCCGCGCGCCCTGGGGCGCGCGGGGATTGCATCGCAACGGTTAGCCGAGAGCGTCCCTCGCGGCTTGCTGCACCTTCGCGAGCATCGTGTCGACGCTCTCCTTGCCGCCGAAGACGGCCTGCAGCTCGTTATTCGCGCTGTCGATGACCTTCGAGAAGCCAGGCGCAAACTGCCACGCGTGGGCGTAGCCGGCCTGCTTCAGGAAGGCGCTTCGACCGGCCGGGATCTTCACGTCCTTCCGCGCCGGAAGCGCGATGCCCTGCTGCGTCCACAGGCGCATGCCCTTCGGGCCCGTCAGGTACGAGAGCAGCTTGAATGCTGCGGCCTTGTTCTTCGTGTTCTTCCCGATCGAGTACGACACGGTGAAGCCGAGATTGCCGTTCACCTTGCCCTTCGGCATCGGACTGATCGTGTACTTCACGTCCGGGAACGTGTCGTGCATGTAGCCGACGACCCAGTTGCCCTCGAACGCGATCGCGGCCTTCTCCTTACCGAGCGCCTCACCACACCAGCCGACGCCGAGCTTGTCGTGCGTTCCCGACAGGCCGTTCTTCGAGAAACCGACGTAGTAGTTGACCGCTTGGCGCACCGCTGCGGATGTCAACGTCGGGGCGGTCTTCGACTTGTTCAGGAACGAGCCCTTGTTCTGGTACACGAACGCGAGCATCCGCGCCCAGTCGGGATCGATGCAGAGCGGCGCACCGCCCGGAACAGCATCGGCTGCCTTCAGCTTCTGCGCGACAGCGGTTAGCTGCGCCCACGTCTTCGGCGGCTTCACACCGGCCTTCGCCATCATCGCGTTGTTCGTCTCCATCGCGAGCGGCGACCAGTCCTTCGGCAGGCCGTAGATGTGGCCCTTGTACCGGAACGCGTCGACGAGCCGCGGGAAGAACGCCTTGATGTTGTAGTGGTTCTTCTTGATCAGGCTGTCGAGCGGCTCGAGCACGCCCTGCGACATCCAGTCCGGCGCGACGTTCGAGTCCACGTAGAAGACGTCCGGCGGCTTCCGCGCGGCGAACTTCGCGAGCATCGCCGCCGGATAGTCGCCATTGATCGGCGCGTAGTTGACCTTGTAGCCGGGGTGGCTCCGTTCGAAGCCGCGAATCGTCGTTTTCAACGCCGCGGTCTCCGCAGGTGACGACGCCCAGCCGGTCAACGTGACCTTCGTGACCGCCGTCTTTTTGATCACCGAGCCCGGGATCGCATTGACGCGCGCCTGGGCTCCGGCCGCGACAACCACGGCGGAGAAGACGACGACGGCAAGCACCCCGAGCATCTGCGTTCGACGCATGTGCCCTCCTTGACTTGGACCTCAACCCGCGGACCGGCGTACCCGGCTCGCTGGCAACGCGAGTCTACCCGGAAAACCCGTTTTCAACAGATCGTGACCCCGGCGGCAAGCCGTAAGCACTCAGTTGCGGGCGGCCAGATCTCGCAGGACGTCCCAGGCCCGCCGTACGTCGTCCTCGGTCGTCCGCGCGTTGCCGATCGCGAGGCGCAGGACGTACCGCCCGCCGAGCCGGGTGTGCGAGATGAAGATCTCCCCGCTGCGGTTCGCCCGCTCGAGCAGCGCCTCGTTCTCGTCGTCGCTGCCCTTTCGGCGGAAGACCACGAGCGAGAACCGCTGCGGGGCGACGAGCTCCCACTGGGGATCCTCGTCGACCCAGCGCGCGAACAGCTCCGCGAGGCGAACGTGCTCGCGCACGATCCGCTGCAGGCCTGCGCGCCCGTAGCACCGCAGCACGGCCCAGAGCTTCAGCGACCGGAAGCGGCGGCCGAGGGCGGGGCCGTACTCGGACAGCGCAAACGCATCCTCCGGCGTGCGCAGGTACTCCGGGACGAGCCGGAACGCTCGCCGGAAGTCTTCGGGACGAGACGTCCACAGCAACGAGCAGTCCATCGGGACGAGCAGCCACTTGTGCGGGTTGATGACGAGCGAGTCGGCAAGCTCGACACCGTCCTGCGACCAGCGTTCCTCCTCGCAGATCCACGACGTTCCGGCATACGCCGCGTCGACGTGGAGCCAGGTCCCTGCGGCGCGGCATCGCAGTGCGAGTGCGCGCACGGGATCGACGGACGCGAACGACGTCGTGCCGACCGTCGCGACGACGACCGCGACGTCTCCGAGCTCGAAGCCGTCGGCGCACATCCGCAGCTCGTCGTCCGCGGCAACCGTCCGCAGCTCCATCCCCAGCATCCGCGCGTCCTTCTCGACAGACGAATGCGCGTGCTCGGAGCAGACGACGACGTTGCGACCGGTGAGCTCGCGCGCCGCGATCAGCGCCGCGAGCGTCGATGTCGACGCCGTGTCCTCGATGTGGCCGTGCCACCCGTCCGGCAGGCCGAGGAGCTGCCGGACCCAATCGACCGTTCGCAGCTCGAGCTCGGTCGACGCCGGCGACGCGCGCCACGTCAGCGCCACCTGGTTCAGCGTCGCCGCGATCAGCTCCGCGAGGATCCCGGGCTCCGACGCGGTGACGGCGAAGTACGCGAAGAAGCGCGGATGCTGCCAGTTCGTCAGCGCCGGCGCGATCAGCTCGTCGAGGTCGCCGAGGACGTTCGCGAACGGCTCGCCCTCCTCCGGCGGCTCCATCGGCAGTCGCGCCGAGAGCTCGCCCGGCTCGACCCGCGCGAGCACCGGTAGGTCACCCACGCGCTCGAGGTAGCGCGCCGCCCACTCGATCGCAGCCGCGCCGTCCTCGCGGAACGTCACTTCAGCAGCCGCTCGATCTGCGGCCACGTGCGCGTGTTGAGCACCTGCTCCTTCGTCAGCCACGCCCGGCGTGCCTGCGCCACGCCCATCTCGATGTGCTGCAGCGCGCGCAACTCGTGCGCGTCGGTGTTGACGACGATCTTGACGCCTGCCTCGCCGGCGAGCCGCGCATGCGTATCTCGAAGGTCGAGGCGATTCGGCTGTGAGTTGATCTCGAGGAACGTCCCCGTCTCGACCGCTTTCGCGACAACCCGCTCGACGTCGACCGGCGCCGGCCCGCGGATGTTGATCTTGCGCGCCGTCAGGTGCCCGATGCAATCGACGTGGGGGTTCTCCATCGCCGCGATCACGCGCTCCGTCGGATCCCGGTCGAAGGCACCGTGCAGCGACGCGATCACCCAATCGCGCTGTGCGAGGACACCGTCCGGGAGCGACACGGAGCCGTCTGCGCGGATGTTCACCTCGATGCCCTTGAGGATGCGAAACGGCTTCAGCCGTTCGTTCAGTGCATCGACTTCCTCGTCCTGCGCGGCAAGCGTCGCGCGCGGGTGATCGGTCATCGCGAGGTACGCGTACCCGCGCTCGCGGGCGGCGAGCGCCATCTGCTCGAGCGGATGCTTGCCGTCGGACCACGTCGAATGGCAGTGGAGCTCTCCCTTGATGTCCTCGAGCTCGACCAGCGTCGGGAGCCCGCCTGCGCGTGCCGCTTCGAGCTCGCCGGAGTTCTCACGTAGCTCCGGAGGAATGAGCTCGTATCCGAGCCGCTCGTAAACGGCAGCCTCGTCGCCCGCGCGAAGCTCCTCTCCCGTCTCGACGACGGTGATCGAGTACTCCGACACCGACAGGCCGTCCTTCACCGCGCGCTCGCGCAACGCGATGTTGTGGTCCTTCGACCCGGTGAAGTGCTGAAGGAGGTTTCCGTAGGACTCCGGCGGGACGACGCGCAGGTCGAACCGGAGCCCGTCGTTCGAGAGCACGGTCGCCTTCGTCGTCCCCTTCGCGACGACCTCGACGACCCAGGCGAGCTTCGTGAAGTACGTCGTCAGCTCCTCGGGATCGGTCGCCGTGGCGATGATGTCGAGGTCCCTGAACGTCTCCTTGCGGCGCCGGGCGCTGCCTGCCTCCGACACCTCCACCGCGGCAGGATGCGCCTGCAGCACCGAAACGACGGCGAGCAGCGCGCCGAGACCGTCGCCGAGCAGCCGCCGGTCGGACGGCTCCTGCTTCTTCTCGGCGAGCGCCTTGAGGATGCGCTCCTCCGTCTTCGCGCCGAGGCCCGCCAGCGTTCGAAGCTGCTCGCTCTCGGCGGCGTGCTTCAGGTCGTCGATCGTCGTGACGCCGAGCTCGTGCCAGATCCGCGCGGCGGTCTTCGGCCCGAGCCCCGGAAGCCGCATGAAGAGCACGACCTCGGGCGGGACGATGTGCTTGCGCTTCGTGAGCGCGTGCATCTCGCCGTCCTCGACCACCTGGACGATCTTCTCCTCGATCGTCTTGCCGATCCCGTTCAGATCCTTGGCGCGGCCGGCGAGGGCGAGCTCGGCGACGCTGCCCGCGGTCTCGCGGATGCGCGTCGCCGCGCGGCGGTAGGCGAGCACGCGAAACGACGCCTCCCCTTCGAGCTCCAACAGGTCGGCGAGCAACTCGAGCTGATCGGCCACGTCGCTGTTCCGAGGCAAAGCGCGTGCCACGTCTGGAATATACGCAGGTGCGCGCGACCGTCTGCCTGCCGACATACAACGAGCGCGAGAACCTCGAAGCGATGGTGGAAGCGCTTCGCCACACGGGCGTCCGCGTGCTCGTCGTCGACGACAACTCCCCGGACGGGACGGGCGAGATCGCCGATCGGCTGGCCCGCGAGCTGGACTATGTCGACGTCCTCCACCGCGCACACAAGGAGGGGCTCGGCCCCGCCTACCTCGCCGGATTCCGCCGCGCGCTCACCGACGGCGCCGACCTGGTCCTCGAGATGGACTGCGACTTCTCGCATTCGCCCGACGACGTTCCGCGGCTCATAGCAGCCGCAGCCGACGCCGACCTGGTGATCGGCTCGCGGTACGTCCGCGACGGCTCGATCGGCGACTGGGGTGCGATCCGCAGGTTCGTCTCCGCGGGGGGGTCGCTCTACGCGCGGATTCTCCTCGGCGTCGCCGTCCGTGACCTCACGGGCGGGTTCAAGTGCTACCGCCGGCGCGTCCTCGAGACGATCGACCTCGACCGGATCCACAGCAAGGGCTACGCGTTCCAGATCGAGACGACCTACCGAGCGCTGCGTGCGGGGTTTCGCGTCGTCGAGGTGCCGATCCATTTCGTCGACCGCGAACAGGGCGGCTCGAAGATGAGCCGGGCGATCGTCGCCGAGGCCGTGTGGAAGGTTCCCGCGCTCCGCATCGCCGCGCTCAGGCGCCGGTTCTGAACGTCGGACGCGGCGACGGCAGGGCTACGATGGCGTGGTGTTCGAGGTCAAGGACGACACGTTCGATCGCGACGTCCTCGGCGCGGACGTTCCGGTCGTCGTCGACTTCTGGGCACCATGGTGCGGCCCGTGCAAGGCAATCGAGCCGATCCTCGACGAGCTCGAGCACCGAACGTCCGGGAAAGTGGAGTTCGCGAAGCTGAACATCGAGGAGCACCCGGTCACCGCATCGCGGTACAGCGTGCTGTCGATCCCGACGACGATCGTCTTCGAGCGAGGAGAACCACGCGAGACGCTGGTCGGGGCGCACCCGCGCAAGCGCTACGAGCGCGCGCTTTCCGACTGGCTCTGACGACACGACGTCCGGCGCGGCTCCGCAAACATGACGAGCTCGCGTCGGAAGTCAGGAAGCGAAATGCTGCCACCCTGCGAGCTCGAACGGCTCGCCGTGCAGACGAAACGAAACGCCGGTTCCTGCGACGCACCTGCCGATCGGGGTGAAGGGGCCTGCGTCGCGGACTGCGGCGAGTAGCTCGTAGTCCTCGCCGAACGACAGGTCGCGCACCAGCGCGCCGGGCGCGAGCGGGACGCGCTCGAGGTCGACTACGACCGCACATCCGGACGCGTCCGCGAGCCGCCGACAGTCGACGCCGAGCCCGTCCGACACGTCCATGAGCGCGTGCGCGTGCGCCGCGAGCTCGCGTCCCTCGCCAAGGCGGAGCGGCGGCCGAACGTAACCGCCGGTTCGAAACGCGGCGCCCGACGCACCGAGCGGGCCCGTCACGACGACGACGTCGCCGGGCAGCGCGCCGCCGCGTCCAGGGACACGATCCGAGTGGCCGAGCGCCGTCACGCTGAGCACGAGCTGCGCCGCCTCGGTCGTGTCGCCGCCGACAACCGCCACGCTCGTCTCGCGGATCCCCTCGTAGAGCTCGAAGACGTCTTCCGCGAGGGTCGCCCGCGGGGCTGCGAGCGTCACGACCAACGCCTCGGGCGACGCGCCGGCGGCTGCGAGGTCACTGAGATTCACCGCCGCAGCCCGCCAGCCGAGGTCGCGCCACGAGATCGCGTCGAGCCGGAAGTGAACGCCCTCCACGAGGGCGTCCTGCGTGACGACGAGGTCGCCGACCAGGGCTGTGTCGTCGGCGACTCCGCGAGCGAGCCCGCGCCGCTCGAGCTCTCGCAGCAGCCCTTCCTCGCCGAGCTCAGAGAGCAGCATCGACCGCTCGGCGCACCGCCGCCGCATCCGCGGCAGCGCGGATGACCGCAACGCCGACCGCACCCGCACGGATGCAGTCGGCGGCGTTCGACGCGTCGATGCCGCCGATCGCGACGACCGGGACGTCGACCGCTGCACAGATCGCTGCAAGCCCGTCGCGCCCGATCGGCGGATCGGCGTCGTCCTTCGACGGCGTCGCCCACACCGGGCCCGCACCGATGTAGTCGGCGTCGGAGACGGCGCGCGCCTCTTCGACGCCCGAAGCGGATCGCCCGAGTAGGAGACCGTGATCGTGCGCTCGCTCGGCGCCCGCGTCCGCCCGCCCGAGATGGACGCCGTCGGCGCCGAGCATCAGCGCCGCCTCGATGTCGTCGTTGATGACAAACGGCACGCCGTGGCGCGCGCACAGGCTCCGCGTCGCGCGGCCGCGCTCGACCGCGTCGAGCTGCGGAACGTCTTTCAGCCGCCACTGGATCACGGTTGCACCGCCGTCGACCGCGCGCCGCGCGGCTTCGAGATCGGACACGATCGCATGCAGCCTCACGTGATCCGCGCGCGGCCGTCGAGCGTGGCCGGTTCGAGCGCGGCGAGCGCGTCGTAGAGGTTGACGTGGAACGAGCCGGGGCCGTTCGCGCCTCGCGCGGCGTCTTCGCCCGCAACTCCGAAGGCGACGAGCGCCTCGGCCGCCGCCTCGTACGGCGCATCCGGCTTCGCGGCGACGAAGCTGCCGGTGATCGCGCTCGACATGCAGCCGGTCCCGGTGACGGTCGCAAGAAGCTCGTGGCCGTTCGCGATCGCGAGCACGCGCTCGCCGTCGGACACATGGTCGACAGGGCCGGTGACCGCAGCGACGACACCGAGAGCCGACGCCGCGGCGCGCGCCACCGCGGCGGGCTCGGCGGCGACCGCACCCGACTCGACGCCTCGGACTTCGGCCGAGACACCGACGAGCGTTGCAACCTCGGCGAGGTTGCCACGCAGCACCGCGATGCGCAGCTCGTCCAGGATCCTTTGCGCCGTCTCGGTGCGATAGGTGGTCGCGCCCGCCCCCACGGGATCGAAGACGACCGGCACGTCCGCCTCGTTTGCAGCACGGCCGGCGGCGAGCATCGCGTCGACCCAGGGGGGCGAGAGCGTTCCGATGTTGAGCACGAGCGCGCCGGCGAGGCGGACCATCTCCTCAACCTCCTCACGGGCATGCGCCATCACCGGCAGCGCGCCGAGCGCGAGGGTCGCGTTCGCCGTCTCGTTCATGACGACGTAATTCGTGATCTGGTGGATCAGCGGCTTGCGCTCACGAAGGCGCGCAAGCGTCTCCCCCGGTGACACCGTCATTCGCTTCCTTTCAGGTTGAGAACGTCGACCGGCCCGTCTCCCGCGCCGATCTCGACGAGACCGTGGCGGACCGCTTCCGATGCGGCGTCTGCCGCGGCGCGCGCCGCGTCTTCGAGCGCGAGACCGCGCGCGAGCTGCGCGGCAAGCGTGGCCGAGTGGGTGCAGCCCGCGCCGTGCGTCGCGGCAACGGCGTGGCGCCGGACCGGGATCTCGATGTCGTCGCGGCCGTCGAAGAGATGGTCGACGGGATCATCCCCGTGGCCACCGGTGACGATCACGGCAGGCGCGCCGAGGTCGTGGATGCGCCGTGCGAGCTCGGCACGCGGGGCCGGTCCGCCGGCGAGGGCTTCCGCCTCGCGCAGGTTCGGCGTGACGACGGCGGCGAGCGGAAACAGGCGGTCGACGAGCGCCGCGACGGCGTCGCGCTGGAGCAACTCGGCGCCGGAGCTCGCGACCATCACCGGATCGACGACGAGCGGCACGCGGTGCGACTCGAGGTACGTCGCGACCGTCTCGATCAGGTCGCGCGAGAAGAGCATCCCCGTCTTGGCTGCGTCGACGCCGATGTCATCGAAGACGGCGTCGAGCTGCGCGCGGACGAACTCCGGTGGAAGCGTCTCC
>JBJMJS010000113.1:0-5782 GCA_045806225.1 Gaiellaceae bacterium | reverse complement strand
CGGGCGATCCGGTGCGCCTGGGTGACGTCGGTGAACAGCGTCGGCGGGAACCAGTAGCCGTGGCTGGGCAGCTTGCAGTCGGGCGGGGACCAGCGCTCGGCCCCCTCGGCCTCGCCGATGTCGGACAGCTCGCGGATCTTGGCGAGCTGTTCCGCGCTGTTGATCGCACCAACATCCGTGTTCTTGTCGAGCGGGTCGCCGACGCGCAACGTCGCGAGACGGCGCTTGAGCTTGTCGACGACAGGCTCGTAGATCGATTCCTGGACGAGCAAGCGCGAGCCGGCGCAGCACACGTGCCCCTGGTTGAAGTAGATGCCGTTGACGATGCCCTCGACCGCCTGGTCGAGCGCGGCGTCGTCGAAGATGATGTTCGCAGCCTTGCCGCCGAGCTCGAGCGTCAGCTTCTTGCCGGTCCCGGCCAGCTCGCGCTGAATCGCCTTCCCGACGTCGGTCGAGCCGGTGAACGCGATCTTGTCGACGCCGCCGGCGGTCACGATCGCGGCGCCCGTGCTCCCGTCGCCGGTGACGATGTTGACGACGCCGGGCGGAAGCTCGGCCTGCCGCAGCACATCGCAGAAGAGCAGCGCCGTGAGCGGCGTCGTCTCGGCCGGCTTGAGAACGACCGTGTTCCCGGCGGCCAATGCGGGCGCGATCTTCCACGCGAGCATCAGCAGCGGGAAGTTCCACGGGATGATCTGCCCCGCGACGCCGATCGGGCGTGGACGCTGATTCGGGAACGCGTACTCGAGCTTGTCCGCCCAGCCGGCGTAGTAGAAGAAGTGCGCAGCCGCGAGCGGCAGGTCGACGTCTCGGGATTCCTTGATCGGCTTGCCGCCGTTCAGGGACTCGAGCACCGCGAACTCGCGCGCGCGTTCCTGGAGGACCCGCGCGATCCGGAACAGGTACTTCGCGCGTTCCGACGGCGACACGCTCGACCAGCCGTCGTCGAACGCAGCGCGCGCCGCCGTGACCGCCTGCTCGACCTCCGCGGGCGTCGCCTGGCCGACCTCGGCGAGCGGCTCCTCGGTCGCCGGGCTGATCGTCGTGTACGTCTCCGCCGCGTCGATCCACTCGCCGCCGACGAAATGGCCGTAGCGCTCGGCAAGCGTGACGATGTCGCGAGCCTCCGGCGCCGGCGCGTACGTCCAGTCCTTCGGTACGAGCGCGCTGTCGCTTGTGTGCTCGAGGTCAGTCAAGAGTGAAGTAGTCGCCGCTCTGGTACGCGCCCGTTCGTTCCTTGCGCAACTGCATGAGCACGTCGTTCAGGAGCGACGACGCTCCGATCCGGTAGAGGTCGGGCGTGAGCCACTCGACGCCGAGCGTCTCGTGCAGCTGGACGAGGTACTGGACCGATTGCTTCGCCTGGCGGATGCCACCCGCCGGCTTCATTCCGACCTTGCGCCCGGTCTCCTCGTACACGTCGCGGATCGCCTCGAGCATGCAGAGCGTCACCGGCAGCGTCGCCGCGCCGGGCAGCTTGCCGGTCGATGTCTTGATGAAGTCCGCGCCTGCGGCCATCGCGAGCAGCGACGCGCGCCGCACGTTGTCGTACGTGCCGAGCTCCGAGACCTCGAGGATCACCTTCAGGTGCGCGTCGCCGGCCGCTTCCTTGACGCGGACGATCTCGTCGTACACCTTCGCGTACCGACCGGAGAGAAACGCGCCGCGGTCGATCACCATGTCGACCTCGTCCGCCCCCTGCTCGACGACCCAGCGCACCTCGTCGAGCTTCGACTCGAGCGGCGACTGGCCTGACGGGAACGCAGTCGCGACGGACGCGACCTTGACGCCGCTCCCCTGCACGCGCGCGACCGCCGTCGGGACGAGGTTCGGGTAGACGCACACGGCGGCGACCGACGGAATGTCTGCATTTGCCGGATCCGGCCGGATCGCCTTCGACGCGAGCGCTGCGACCTTCCCCGGCGTGTCCTGCCCCTCGAGCGTCGTCAGGTCGATCATGCGGACGGCGAGCTCGAGCGCGAACACTTTGGAGTCGCGTTTGATCGAGCGTTTCGCGAGCGATGCCGCCCGCTCTTCGAGCGCGACGGCGTCGACCGAGCCGATCCGCGGCAGCCGCGGCTCGAGCGGGAGCTCGAATCCGCGTGGGAGAACGGGTGCCTGCGCCACGTTGTGAGTGTAGCTCCGGCCCTTCTGCGGAACGTTGCCGCGCAATGGACGAGATCCGCGTCGAGAGCTGGGCCGTGTTACAGGAGGAGGTGTTCGCCGACTCGTGGAACGAGCAGCTCGGGCTGCATCGTTCGAACTACGCGTTCCGCGGGCGTTGGGACGCGGCGGACGACCTCTCCACCAGCCTCGCCCAGCTGGGCGGCGACTCGGCGTCGCTCGAGTCGAATCTCTTCCGCAACTTCCGGAAATACGCCGCGCGCGATGCCGTGCCCGTCGACACGCCGTGGAACTGGCTCGCACTCGGCCAGCACCACGGCCTGCCGACGCGCTTTCTGGACTGGACGTACTCGCCGTTCGTCGCGCTCCACTTCGCAACGTCGAAGGCCGATTGGTTCGATCGCGACGGTGCGGTCTGGATGATCGACTACGTGCGCGCACATGAGCGCGCGCCGGACGTTCTGCGCAAGTGCCTCGAAAAACATGGCACGAATCTGTTCACGACCGAGATGCTCGAATCGGTGGCCCACGGCCCCGACGACCTGCGCGAGCTCGGCGACGAGTTCGTCATCTTCGTCGAGCCGCCGTCGTTCGACGAACGGATCGTGAACCAGTACGCGCTCTTCTCGCTGATGTCGCGGCCCGATTCGTCCCTCGACGCGTGGCTGCGCGAGAACGACGATCTCGTTCGCAAGATCGTCGTCGCCGCGGAGCTGAAATGGGAGGTGCGCGACAAGCTCGACCAGGCGAACATCACCGAGCGCGTCCTGTTTCCCGGTCTCGACGGCCTGACGCGCTGGCTCGTCCGCTACCACCGGCCGCGGCGCTGACGCGACCTCAGATCCCGAGACGCTGGAGCAACGTCTCGTCGCGCCGCCAACGCGGCTTCACCTTGACACGCAGCTCCAGGTACACGGGATGGCCGAGCAGCTGCTCGATCTCCGGCCTCGCCCGACGACCGATCTCACGCACCATCGCCCCCCCTTTGCCGACGACGATCTGCTTCTGCGAGCCCGTCTCGACAAGCACGTCGGCCTGAACGAGCTTCTCCTCGATCTCCTGCACCTCGACCGTGATCGCGTGCGGCACCTCGTCCTTCGTCAGCCGCAGCGCCTGCTCGCGCACGAGCTCCGCAATCTGCGCCTCGACCGGAAGATCGCTGCGCTGCTCCTGCGGGAAGTAAGCAGGGCCGTCGGGGAGCAGCGCGACGAGCTCGTCCCGGAGCGCTGCGACGCCGTCGCCCGTCTTCGCGCTGACGGGATGGAGCGCGTGGAACTCGCCGAGCCGCGACGCGGTGTCCATCTGCGTCGCGATGTGACCGCCCTTCAGCCGGTCGACCTTGTTGAGCGCGATCACGACTGGAACGCCGACGTCGAAGACGCGGCGTGCGATGAACCGGTCGCCCGCACCGATCCGCTCGCGCGCGGAGAGGACGAAGAGAATCGCCTCGATGTCCTCGAACGCGGCGTCGACCGTGCGCTGCATGTGCTCGGTGAGCGCGTCGAGCGGACGCTGAAAACCCGGGAGGTCGGCGAGCACGAGCTGGTAGCCGGCGCCGTTCGCGACGCCGAGAATCCGCCGGCGCGTCGTCTGCGGCTTGTCGGAGACGATCGCGACCTTGGCGCCGCAAAGGGCGTTGACGAGCGTGGACTTCCCGACGTTCGGCCGGCCCGCGACCGCAACGAATCCCGACTTCAATCCGGAAGATTCCACGTGTCCGGTAAGAGGTCGGCGGCCGCGTACGTGACAAGTTGGCCGGCGCTGTTGCGGAAAGTGACTTCGTCGATGCGGAATTCATAGAGCCACTGCCTGCAGCCGCCGCACGGCGACGCGGTGATCCCGATCGCGTCGAAGTCGCCGGGACGGTACCCCGCGGTCACCGCCTGCACGAGCGCGGAGCGCTCTGCGCAGACGCCGAGCGGATACGCGGCGTTCTCGACGTTCACGCCCTCGAAGACCTTGCCGTCGCGCGCTCGCACCGCCGCGCCGACGAGGTAGTTCGAGTAGGGCGCATACGCGCGCCGCGAGACCGCGACGGCGCGTTCGTAGAGCTCGGTGCTCATAGCAGCTGGAAGACGACGAGGGTGACGAGCGCACCGAGCGCGCCGCCGTACGCGACCTCGAGGGCCGAGTGGACGCCGGATTCGACACGTGTCTGCGCCACGAGCAACGCCATCATGAACGTCAGCCCCGAGACGATGAACCGGTGCGAGTCGTTGACGATGTAGGTCGCTGCCATCCACCCGGCGAATCCGATCGCGGCGTGCCCGGAGGGCAGACCACCGCGGAGCGGCGTGCCCCGCCCCGTCCACGCCTTCGTCGCGATCACGACGATCACGGTCAGGACGAGTGCGACGAGCGTGATCTCCGCGGGCGCGCTGCGGATCTTGTCGAGGACGCGCGCCGTCTTGTCGGCGGCCTTCCCGGCGAACACGAGGTAGCCGATCGCAACCGCGTTGACGGACGCGATGAGGACTGCGCCGGCCGCAATGTCCTTCGCGAGCTTCGCCATCGGGTCGAACGACGTCGTCGCGACGTCGATCGCGCCTTCGATCGCCGTGTTGATCATCTCCGCGATCAGGACGAACGCGATCGCGAGCAGCAGCGCGATCAGCTCGAGCTTCGCGACACCGACGGCGACGGCGACCGCGAGCACGATGACGGCGACCGCGAAATGGATCCGCATGTTGCGTTGCGTGCGCAAGACGTGGATGACGCCTTCGATCGCGTAGTTGAAGCTCTCGAAGACCGACGGCCGCGGACGCGAGCTCATCGGCGGTACACGCGCTCGCGCGCTTCCATCGGCTCGCCGTGGTCGTAGCCGACGAGATGCAGTACCGCGTGCACGAGCGGCGCGTGCCAGGCGTCGCCGACCACCGCCGGACAGAGGACGATGTCGCCGAGCTGCCGAGGGAGACCGGCAGGCAGGTCGTCGCGTCCGTCGATCGGAAACGCGAGCGCGTCGGTCGCCTCGTCGACACCGAGGTGCTCGCGTTTGAGCGCACGGCTCTCGTCCGGTCCGACGAGCGCGAGCCCGACCTCGCCCTCGTCGATTCCTTCCGCGGCGAGGACCGCGCGAACGACCGCGGCCGCCTCGTCGGCGTCGAACTCGGTGCCGCTTCGATTGACGACCTCGACGTCGACCATCGCCCCTTACTTCCGCCGCTGCGTTCCCGTCTCCTCCGCGTGCAGCTTGTACGCCTCGACGATCCGCTGGACGAGCTTGTGCCGGACGACGTCCTCGTGACCGAACCGGACGAACGCGATCCCGTCGATCGAGCCGAGGATGTCCTGCACCTGGATCAGCCCGGACGCCTGCTCGCGTGGCAGGTCGATCTGCGTGACGTCGCCGGTGACGACGACCCTCGAGCCGAAGCCGAGGCGCGTCAGGAACATCTGCATCTGCTCGGGGCTCGTGTTCTGCGCCTCGTCGAGGATGATGAAGCTGTCGTTGAGCGTGCGGCCGCGCATGAATGCGAGCGGAGCGACCTCGATCGTCCCGCGCTCCATGTAGGTGTTCAGCCGCTCCGCGTCCAGCATGTCGTAGAGCGCGTCGAACAGCGGACGGAGGTACGGGTCGACCTTCGCGAGCATGTCGCCCGGCAGGAAGCCCAGGCGCTCACCGGCCTCCACCGCGGGCCGTGTCAAGACGATGCGG
>JBJMJS010000112.1:0-5910 GCA_045806225.1 Gaiellaceae bacterium | reverse complement strand
CGGACGGGGGCGTCCACCTCGATCCGCGTAGCGCGGTCGCAGCCGCACGCCGGATGGTCTCGGAGGGCGCGGCGATCGTCGACATCGGCGGCGAGTCGACGCGTCCCGGCTCGGACGGCGTCTCGGCAAACGAGGAGCTGCGGCGCGTCGTCCCCGTTCTCGAGCAGCTCGCGGGCGTTCCCGTCTCGATCGACACGGCGAAGGCAGCTGTCGCCCGGCAGGCACTCGCGCTCGGCGCGGAGCTGGTGAACGACGTGACCGCTCTGCGCGCGGATCCGGAGCTCGCAGGCGTCGTCGCCGACAGCGGTGCGTACCTCTGCCTGATGCACATGCAAGGCGAGCCGCGCACGATGCAGCTGAGCCCGACGTACGACGACGTCGCCTCGGAGGTCGCCGCGTTCCTCGAGAAGCAATTGCGGGTCGCAGTGCGCGAGGGGATCCGCGAGGACCGCATCTGCCTCGACCCCGGCATCGGCTTCGGGAAGACGGTCGCGCAGAACTTCGAGCTCGTCCGTCGCCTCGACGTCCTTACGTCGATCGGACGGCCCATCGTGATCGGTCTCTCGCGAAAGAGCTCGCTCGGCCGCGTTCTCGGCGACCGGCATGCGACGACCGGGCCGCTCCCGGCGAGCATCGCCGCGGCGGTCGCGGCCTACGAGCGCGGCGCGACGGTTCTGCGCGTGCACGACGTGCGCGAGCACGTCGAAGCGCTGACCGTCGCGGCGGCGGTCGGCGCATGATCGAGGTCGAGCTCGAGGCGCTGGAGATCTTCGGCCGCCACGGCGTGACCGAGGGGGAGCGCGCGCGCGGCCAGACGTTCCTGTACGACGTCGGCTTCGAGGTCTCGGACGCCGCGCTGTCCGACCGGCTCGAGGATGCAGTCGACTATGTCGCCGTCGCGCAATGCGTGCGCGACATCTCGGGCGCACGACAGTTTTCGTTGCTCGAGGCGCTCGCGGCAGCGGTTGCCGACGCGATCGTCGAACGCTTCCCCGTTGAGCGTGCTCGCGTGCGCGTGCGCAAGCGCGACGTTGAGCCCGCCGGGCTGCCGGTCGCATGGACGGCGGCTACCGTCGAGCGGCGGCGGTGACGCGCAGCGCGTACCCGCTGCGAGCAGGCGTCCCCTCGAGGCGCACGTCGACGTAGACGTAGACGCCGCGCGCGCTGCGGCTGCGAATCGTGACGGTGTCGGGTTGCGTCCCTCGTCGCGCACTCGCTCCGAGCGGTGCCGCGTCGGTCGAACGCGCACCCGCCGGCAGGACGCGCAGGTTGACCGGGCCGCCGGAGGTTCGGGCCGTCAGTGATCCATGCGGCGGCACGTAGGCGCGATAGAGGTCGCGCGGATCCTCGCGGCGGTCGAGGCGCGCGGCGAACGCTGCGGTGCGGCGCGTCGGTGTCACGATCGCCGGTTGGCCGCCGGCGAAGAGGCCGCGCGGCGACACCTGCTCGACGTCGTCGTTCGGTTCCTGCGGGTCGCGCGCCGGCACCGCGAACGAGAGCGCCGACGGGATGTTCAGGAGGCCGAACCCGGTGGCGCTGTCGTAGCCCGGCGCGTCGACGTCGCGTGAGGAAAAGCGCATGACGTCGAAGAGCTGCGTGTTGTCGAGCTCCGGGCGCGCCGTCCACACCCAGGCGGCGGCGGCGGCGACCATCGGCGACGAGAAGCTCGTGCCCGAAGCGAGGATGTACCCGCTCGGGTCGTCCGCGACCGGCTCCGCGACGGGGATGCGCCGCCCGGGTGCCGCGAGGTCCACGAACGGTGACTGGCTGGAGAACACCGCGACGACGTTCGACTCGTCGGTGGCGGCCACGGTCAGGACGTGCGGGTACGCGGCCGGGTAGCTGAGGGGGTTCCCTTCGAGGCCTTCGTTGCCGGCTGAAACGACGACGAGCGATCCGCGCCGGAACGCATAGAGGATCGCCTCCTCGAGCAGCGGATCCGGGTCCTCGCCGCCGAAGCTCAGGTTGATCACACCGGCCCCGCGGCGCGCCGCCTCGGTGATCCCGCGGACGGCCGACGCCGTAGTGATGAAGCCGAACGGGCTTGCGTCCCAGCTTCGGAGAACCACCTGCGGATACACGCCCGCGAGGCCGCGGCCGTTGATCGGCGCGCCGATGACCGATGCGACCTCCGTGCCGTGGTCGTCGTCCTCGAGCGTCGTCGTCTGGTCGTTCAGCGCAGCGGTGTTCGGCCTCGCCGCGAATTCCTCGTGCGAGAGGTCGATGCCGGAGTCGACGATCGTCACCGGCTTCCCTGGGCCGGGTGCTGGCACCGCGTCCGCCCCGATCGCGCTGCGCCACCACTCGTTCGCGGCGAGCGGCTCCTCGAGCGCGGTCGCGGCAGGGACAAGGAGTCGGTTCGGCTCCGTTCGCACGACGACATGGGCCCGGCGGAGCGACGCCACCGCACGTTCGGGAACGTTCCAGATCCCGAGGTCGCCGGAGACGACCGTGCCGCCCGCCGCGCGCGCCAGCGGGCCGCCGTTCGTTCCGACCTGCACGAGCGTTGCCCCGGCAGGCGGCGCCCCGGCCATCGCCGCGGTCGAGAGTGCCGCGAGGAGGAGGGCGCGCTTCAGGCTCAGAGCCTAGCGGCGGCGGGGCTAGGCTGGACGCCGGTGGCGCGCGTGTTCGTCGGCATCGGCTCGAATCTTGGCGACCGCGAGGCGCTGCTCGGGCGGGCCGTCGAGGCGATGCGCACGCTGCCGGGGACGACTCTCCTGGGCGTCTCGACGCTCCGGGAGACCGACCCGGTCGGGATCGTCGATCAGCCGCGCTTCCTGAACGGCGCAGTCGCGCTCGAGACGGAGCTCGACCCGGAGGCGCTCCTCGGTGCCTTGCTCGGGATCGAGCAGGCCCTCGGCCGCGACCGGCGCGGGGTGGCGCAGGGCGGCCCGCGGACGATCGATCTCGACCTTCTCCTCTACGACGGGCGCCGGATCCGCCGCTCCGAGCTGGAAATCCCGCACCCGCGGCTCCACGAGCGGCGTTTCGTCCTGGAGCCGCTCGCCGAGCTCGACCCGAGCCTCGAAGTCCCTGGAAAAGGAGCGGTCCAGACTCTCCTCGCGAGGCTAGACTCAGCGGCATGAGCCACCTCGACGAGCTCGACGAGTTCGAGGCGGAGCTCGAGCTTCGCCTCAAGAAGGAGTACACCGCCGTCTTCGGGATGTTCCGCTACTGCGTGCTCACGCAGGACGCGACCTACCTGTGCAACAAGCTCGAGCTCACGCAGATCTCGCAGCCCGCATACCCGTTCTTCCATCTGAAGATGGAGGACGTATGGGTCTGGGACAAGAACCGCCCGACGCGGATCATCCCCCGCGCGGAGGCGTGGACGTCGAGTGACGTGACCGTCGAGGAGCTGCGCGCCGAAGGCGACGAGCCTAGCCTCACCGCGGAAGCGCTCGCCGAGAAGATCGGCGAGAGCGCGTCGTCCGACGACGACATCTAGCACCTGCGCGCGCGCACGGTACGCTCGCGCCGTGCTGCTCGCGGTCGACGTCGGCAACACGCAGACCGTGTTCGGCACGTACGACGACGCCGAGCTGACCAGGCACTGGCGCGTGTCGACCGAGCGGACGCGGTCCGGCGACGAGCTCGGGGCGCTGTACCGAAGCTTCCTCGACCCCGAGACGGTCACCGGCGTGTGTCTCTCGTCGACGGTCCCGCAGCTGTCGCGCTCGTACGCCGAGTTCGCCGAGCGGTACGTGCGCGCCGAGTTCCTCGAGCTCGGCCCGGGCGTGAAGACCGGAATACCGATCCGCTATGACGACCCGCGCGAGGTCGGACCGGACCGCATCGCAAACGCCGTCGCCGCAGCCGACCGCTACGGCGCGCCGTGCATCGTCGTCGATTTCGGCACGTCGACGAACTTCGACGTCGTCTCGGCAGACGCTGCGTACGTGGGCGGCGTGCTCGCGCCGGGAATCGAGATCTCGATGGACGCGCTGTTCGAGCGCGCGGCGCGCCTGCGCAAGGTCGACTTCGTCGAACCGGAGGCAGTGATCGGCAAGAACACGGTCGCAAGCCTGCA
This sequence comes from Gaiellaceae bacterium, assembly GCA_045806225.1. GTDB lineage: Bacteria > Actinomycetota > Thermoleophilia > Gaiellales > Gaiellaceae > 3-1-20CM-4-69-9. Next base: position 1,880 of record JBJMJS010000112.1, on the reverse strand, counting down.
GTCGGGGCTCGTGTACGGCTTCGCCGGCCAGGTCGACGGGATCGTCACCGGCATCCGGCGGGAGCTCGGAACCGATGCGCAGACGGTCGCGACCGGCGGCCTCGCGGACCTGATCGCACCCCACGCGTCGACGATCGACCGCGTCGACGCCTTCCTCACGCTCGAGGGACTGCGGCTCGTCTGGGAGCGCAATCACTGAGCGAAACGAGGCCGGCGCCTGCCGGCCTCGTTCCTTCGCGTCCGTCGGGCGCGGTTAGCGGTCGGTTCCCCCGCCTCCGCCTCCGCGACCGGGCTCGAAGTCCTCGCGCGGATCCCAGGCACGGCTCTTCGTGCCGGACTTCGCGATCCCGCGGCTCAACATGTAGAACGACAGCAGGATGATCGTGAGGATCCAGAACAGCCTTGCGTCGATGTCGTCGTTCGTGAGCGTCGTGATCAAGAGCCCGAACCACGCGAGGAAGCCGAGCAGAAACTCGCTCGTCGACAGGAAGGGCTTGGTCTCGACCGGGTAGCTCGGGCGCGGGCGGCCCATCATCATGCTGCCCCAGCCGCCGCCGCGGCCTCCGTAGCCCCCGTACCCACCACCGCCGTACCCGCCGCCGCCGTACCCGCCACCACCGGCGCCGCCGTAGCCGCCCCCGCCCGGGCCGCCGGCCGACGAGCCGGTCGTCCCGCCCGAGCCTTCGTGCATCTCACCGGATGTGGACACCCTGCCTCCTTTTCGTATGCGGTTGCCCGCGACCGGCGTGACTTCTCCGCGGCGAGGGCGGTAAAACGCTCGGTTCGGCACGAATGGCGCGGAAGCCTCGCCGTCGGGTTCGCCGGTGCGTCAGGATTGTCGCGTGGTTCTTGGCGTCAGCCACGGCGCGGCGGCGGTCCTCGCCGTGCTCGCGACTCTTGTCACGCTGTGGCTCCTCGTCGGCGCGCTGCGGACGCCGCGTGCCCGCCGACCCGCTGCAACCCGCGACCGGCGCGACCACCGGGACGGCGCCGCCGTCCACGGGAACCCCGCCGAAGCGCTCGCGCTCGTCGGTGACGCGCTCGCTGCGACGCACAACCCGCGCGCGCTGCTCCCGGTCATCCTCGAAGTCGTCACCGAGGCGACCGGCGCACGTGGCGGCCGGGTCGTCGAGGCCGGGGAGGTCGTGAGCTGGACGGGCGAGATCGACCGCCCGGCGAATGCGCTCGTGCTCGAGCTCGCCTCCGGCGACGAAGGCCCGACGGAGCTCGTGCTCTACGCACCGCCCGACGGCTTTACGGACGAGACGCGGCGCCTCGCGGAGTGGCTTGCATCCCAGGCAGCGATTGCGCTCGAGAACGCGCGCCTGCACCACACGGTGCAACGGCAGGCGATCACGGACGAGCTCACCGGCCTTGTGAATCGGCGCCGCTTCCTGGAGGCGCTCGGCAGCGAGATCGTCCGCGCGAGCGCGTTCGAGACGCCGCTCTCGGTCGTGCTCGCCGACCTCGACGACTTCAAGCTCGTGAACGACCGCTTCGGACACCACGCGGGAGACGACGTCCTGCGCGGTTTTGCCGAGCTCGTCCAGATTCACCTGCGCGACGTCGACGTGCCGGGCCGCCTCGGCGGCGAGGAGTTCGCGATCATCGTCCCGGAGACCGATGCGGCAGGCGCCGAGGCGGTGGCCGAACGTGTTCGCCGATCGCTCGCTGCGTTGCGCGTCGCCGATGCGCCGGCGTTCGTTGTGACGGCGAGCTTCGGTATCGCGGAATACACGGCAGACGAGGACGGCGACGCCCTGCTCCGGCGTGCGGACGACGCGCTCTACCGCGCGAAGCGGCACGGCAAGAACCGCGTTTCCGTGGACGGACGGGCCGCCGACACCGCGTCGTCGGGCGCGGCATAGATACTTCGGATG
>JBJMJS010000111.1:0-32505 GCA_045806225.1 Gaiellaceae bacterium | reverse complement strand
CAGGCGTTCCAGACGATCAACGACGCGTTCACGGAGGACGAGTTGCTTCACCAGGACGTCCTGCCGCTCTGGCTCGAGTCAGGCTGGAGCCTGTCGGTGTCCGGCCGGCTCGACGAAGCGGTCGACGTCCTGCTTGCGGCCATCGCGACTGCGGACGGGCGGCGGGACGCGGTCGTCGGCGATCTCCTGCTTCAGCTCGCGCGCGCGGAGACGCTCCGCGGGAACCGCGATGCAGCGATCGAGTACACGCACGGCGCGGAGGCGGTTTTCTCGGCTGGAGACGACGCGCGCGGTCTCGCGCGGACGATGCGGATCCGCGGCGAGGCGGAGGCGCGATCGGGGCGCCTCGACGATGCCGCTGCGACGCTGCGGCGCGGCCTCGAGCTCGCCGAGCGGACGGGGAGCGTCGAGGAGATCGGCGGCTGCCTCATCAACCTCGGCATCGTGGAGTTCGAGCGCGGGGAGCTGGACGAGGCGATCGCCTGCGACCTACGGGCGATCGAGGAGTTCGAACGCGTCGGCCACGGCTCCGGGCGGACGACGGGCTACGCGAACGTCGCGCACAAGCTGGCGGAGGCGGGCCGCCTCGACGAGGCGGAGTCATGGTGCCGCCGAGCGCTCGAGCTCGCCGACCGGATCGGCCACGCCGTGTCGCGCGCCGACGCTACCGACACGCTGGCTGCGATCCACCTGAAGCAGCAGCAGTACCCGGCAGCGGCGGAGCGCGCCGAGGAGGCCGCCTCGCTCTACCTCGCGGCCGGGATGGTCGAGCAGGCGCAGGGCGCGTTCGGCGTCGCCGCGGACGCATGGGACCGCGCCGGCGAGGAAGACCGGGCCCGCGCCGCGACGGCGCGGGCCCGTGATCTCGTTACGGCCTAGTTGAAGCCGGTCTGGCCGGGGCCGAGGTTACTCTGCGGCGTCACGAACGAAATGCAGCCGCTGTCCGGCGCGAAGTCGAAGACACGGTCACCGGACGACGTTGCCGAGATGCAGAACGAGTTCGGCGCTTCTGCCATCGAGGGAATCGTCGCGGTCACGAACGTGATGCCCGTTCCGTCGTTCGCCTGGGCGTCGGCCGTCTTCGTCCCGGTCGTGTGGCCAAAACCGAGGAACGCGTGCCCGCCGGTGTCGGAGTAGACGTTGACGGTGTACAAGACGCCGCGGCACGACGGCGCGGCGGTGCGCAGCGCGAACGTGACCGTTCCCGCCGCGGGGTCGTAGTCGAAGATGCCACTGTCGTTCAGGATGTCGGCGCAGACCGGACCGCCGTGCAGGTCGTCGATCTTGGCCGTGCTTGCCGGCGAGACGCCGATGACGAGCGCCGTCCCGACGAGTGTTGCAAGCGCGAGAAGTTTCCTCATGTGCTCCTCTCCCGTTTAGCTGAGGTTGAAGTACGCCGTTCGCGTCGACCCGTCGTTCAAGAGCACGAACAGCGAGTAGCAGCCCTTGGTCGACGGGGTCGCCCAGTTATAAATCCACTGCGAGCCGTCGAACCGGAGCGTTGTCGCGCCGGTCGCCGTCGTCTCGAGCGCATCGGTCGGATCATTCGAGAATCCGCCGCATGTGACCGCCTTGAACTTGACGTCGGTCACAAGGTTGGACGTCCCGAGCGACGCGCCGGTCGGGCCGAGTAGCTGCCACTTGACGGGGTACGTCCGCCCGGCCTTGCCGGTGTTGACGGTCGTCGGGTTGTTGACCGGCGGCAGGAACCCGACGAAGTCGTACACGCCGTCGCTCGCCGTGGCCGTGTTGTAGGCGAGGTCTGCGGCCGTGCACACGACGGCGTGCGCGCCGGCTGCGGGCTCCGTGAACGTGTCGCTGAACGTCGGTGCCGCCCACGTCGCGTCCTTCAGGCCGACCGCGGGGTTGCCGTCGACCGTGCAGAAGACGGAGCGCAGGCCGCTCCCGGCGTCAGCCGCACGCACGGTGAAGGTGATCGTTCCGTTCGTGTTGTTCGTATTCGTCGCCGTCACGTGCGTGACGGTGATCGTCGGGGGCGTCGTGTCCGCGGGCGTGTTCCGTTGACACGGCTGGGCGTCGTCGATGTTCGGGATGTGGTCGCCGTCGGCGTCGCCGAACGCGACGTTGAACGTCGAGTCGCTGACGCACGAGACTGTCCCCGGGATCCAGTCGTTGTTCGCGTCCGCATCGACCGTGAAATGCACGGTCGCGGTGCCCGTCAGCGACGGGGTGCTGCCGTCGCTCGCCGACAGCGTCAGCGTGTACGCGCCGGGCGCGAGGCCGTTGGGCGGCCCGCCGAACGTCGGTGTGTTGCCGCTGCCGCTCTTCGGTCCGGAGGGCCCTGCGAGCGCCCACGACAGCGACGAGCCGGTGAGTGCGCCGACCTCCGCGTCCTTCCCGTCGCCGGAGGCGGGGATCGTCTGGTACTGGAGCCAGTGCGACCCCTCCGTCGGAGTGCTGATCGACGCGACCGGCGCCGTATTGGCGGCAGTGATCGCGACCGGCGTCGGCGGGGTCACGTCGACCTTCGAGAAGCCGTTGTTCTCGAAGAACGACATCGTGCCGCCCGGGCAGCCCACGGTCGTGCTGTTCGGGACCGTGAAGACCGCAGACGTGCCGTTGGTCGTCGGCGTCAGCCCGAGCGCGACTGGATAGTTGACGTAGCTCGTGATCTCGCCGCCGCCGTCCAGCGGGCACTTGTAGTAGACGTCGAGCCGGGCGTTCGTCGCGTCGGCCGCGGTCGGCCAAGCCGACGTCACGGTCGCGGTGCCACCGCCGGTGCCGTCCTGTGTCACCTCGTTGAACCTGCCGGTGAAGCCGTCCTGGCCGCCCGAACCGCTGAAGGTGTCAGTGCCGATCTGTGCCTGCGCGTCACCCACCGCGAAAATGTCGCCGCTCTCGCCGTCGACGGACACGCCATGCCCGCGATCGACCGCCGCCGTCGGGAACTGCGTTGCGTAGAGGAAGTTCCCAGCTGGGCTGTAGTGGATGAGGAAGGCGTCCGAGCTGCCGAGGTTCTGCGCGTTTCCGATCGAACCGAAGGTCGACCCGACGGCGTAGACGCCGAAGTTGTTCGCCGCGACGGCCTCGCCGAGATCGGTGTTGCTGGCGAACTGGCGCGTCCACAGCATGCCGTCGCCGGCGTCGTCGAGCTGGCTGACAAACGCGCTGCCTGATTGGCCTTCGATCTGGCCCGTCGTGTGCCCGGTGACATAGACGCTCGAGCCCGCATGCGCGATGCCACCCGTCGTCTCGGACGTCCCCTGCGGCGCCTGGATCGTGTACGTCTTGCTCGCAGCGTCGGAGATCGTGTAGCCGATGCAGCGGCCGTCGGGAGCGATCGCCACCCACGGGTGCGTGATGAACGTCGACTGCGTGTAGCTCTTGCTGGTCGGCAGGATGTTGTTCGCGAAGCCGGTCGGATACTGCTCGAGGTTCCCGTCGAAGCCGAGCCAGAAGATCCTCACGTCGACGCCACTCTCGTTGGCGAACGTGATCGACGACGCCGCTCCGCTGCTCGAATAGTCCTGCGTCACGGAGCAGTTCGACGTCGGCGTCGAGCCGAAATGGCTGATGAAGTCCGGATGGGCGCCGAGGGTGCCCGAGTCGGTGTACCGGGCGACGGCGGCATCGACGTTGCTGCCTGTGACCCAGATCGCATTGCCGGCGTCCGTCACGCCCGTCCAGCCCAACCCGACCGCGCTGACGCGGGCATCTACGACCGTCCCGTCCGTCGGCGAGATCTTCCAGAGCCTTCCGCTAAAGGCCGTCGGAGCCTCGATGGTGGGATTGACCGTATTCGTCCCCTGCGCACCGCCGGCCACGTACAGCATGCTGTTGGCGTAGACGATCGCGTTCGCGGTGCTCTTGCCGGGTGAGTCGATCGTCTTGGCGAAGAGCTTCTGGTTGCCGTCAGTGGTGAAGCCCGCGACGAAGGCGATCTGTCCGCCCGGCGGGCACCGCGGGTCGACCGGGTTGCAGCCGCTCGAGCGGGTTCCGCTGACGTACACGCCGTCCGGGCCGAACGCGACGCCGGTCGCGACGTCGTCGGAGTTGTCGCCGGCCGTCGTTCCACCGTCGCCGGCGAAGGGCTGTGAGACCCAGGCGACCTGCCCGGTGGGCGAGACCTTCTCGACGACGGCGTCTTTCGTGCAGCCGGCGTTCGTGCAGTCGGTGACGTAGCCGGCGGCGTAGACGTTCCCGTTCCCGTCGGCATTCGTGACCGCGTCGAGCGAATTGATCCCGTGCGGCGTCGCCTGAAGCTCCGTCTGCTTGTTCAGCGTGTCGTGCATCCACGCCGTCTGGACGCCGACGCCGGTTCCGCCCCCGCCGCCACCGGGCGTGACCGTCGTCGTCGGTGGGGCAGTGCTCGCCCTGCGGACGTAGAGGCAGTTCTGCGGATCCCCGGCCGCCGTGCAGACGCCGCTCGGCGCGCCGCGCCAGATCTCGAACGACGTCGCGCCGCTCGAGAACGCGACGGCCGCGTCGAAGTAGCACTCGTTCGTGTTCGCAGTCCCACCACCGTCGTCGTGGAGTGACGTGTCACAGCTGACGGGAAGCTCGGTCTGCTTCGTCAGCGTCGCGCCGTTCCGCTCGACGACGTAGTACTTGCTCGCATTGTCCGTGCCGACGGATGGCGCCGGAATCGTGCCTGCGTTCACCTGCAGGTACGACTCGGTCACTTTGGCCTGGGCGGCGTTCGGCGCGGCCAGCGAGCCGGCCACGTAGAGGCTGTCCGCCGCGACGCTCGTACCGGTTCCGGTGTTCCCGCTCGCGGTGCAGCCGATCGTCGTATCCGTCGGCACCGAGCCGCCAAGCATGCAGCGCAGGAGCGAGAAGTCCTTCGCCTCGAAGTCGACGTTGTTGTCCGTCCAGTTCGTATCCACGACACGCATCGCCGTGCGATCCGTCGAGAGATACGTCCGTGTCGCGGTGTTGTACGAGCGGTTCGTGCCCGCGTTCGGGTCGGCTGTCGCCAGGCCGGTGTCAGCCTCGGCGGCCGGCGAGTGATAGCGACTGGTCGTATTCGACCGCGCCGCGGGCACGGCGCCGAGCGTGTGCGCCATCTCCATCACGAGCGTCGCACCGTTGTTGTTGCGGCCCGGATCGACCCGGACGACCGCCTGCGGCGTGCCGAAGCCGGCCATACCGAGCGCGCAGGTCTGGTCGGAGACCGAGCCGTCGACGACGCCGAGCACGCGATCGGCCTGGGACCCCGGGTTCGCGGCGTTCCACGCGTTCAGCATGTTCGTCAGCTGCGGCTGGATGATCCCGAACGTCGTTCCGTTAAGGCAGAACGGGTGCGTCGGGCCGAGGAGCGGAACGGGCGGGCTTGCCGTATCCGTCAGCCGCGCAAGGTCGAGCATGCCGCACGTCGGCGACAGGCCCCCGCAGTTCGCGGTGATGTTGAACGAGTAGCGGATGCCCCCCAACGCGCGTGTCAGGTCGCTGACAGGCGGCGAGTTCGCGTCGGGCGCACTTGGTACTGGGAACGCACGCGCGAGCGTTCCGGAGATCGCGTTCTGCAGCGTCGTCTGGGCGTCTGCTCCGAACAGCGGGAACTGATTCGCGGTATACCCAGTCGCGTTCGAGAGATCGCCCATTTTGACGACGAGGATGCGCAGCGCGTTCGACTTCTGGTCGACGTCTGCGTTGACGGTCGCGTTCAGCGTTCCCGTCGCGCCCGTGGAGGCGCGCCACCCGAGCGACGCTGCGAACGTCGCGGTGAACCTCGCGCTATTGGTACAGGCGGGCCCTCCACAAGGGTTCATCTGGTAGCCCGGGACAAGGAACTTCGCGTCCCCCGGCGTGTCGTTCGAGACGGCGGCGGTGCTGTACGTCGCGATCGCGGGGTTGTTACCCGACAAGGTGATCGGCGCCGGATCCGCCGGGACAGCTTGCCCGATGTTGCTCGTGCCGTTCTTGAGCTGGAGCGACGCGCTCGTCAGCTGGAACGTCGCGGTCCCGCAGTTCGGCCCGGAGAGGTAGAAGCGGACGACGGTGTCCTTGCCACGGACGAGCGGCGTGTAGCCGGCCGTCCCACTGACGCCTTGGTTGACACCGGAATCACGGACGATCGGCGAGACGATGCACGTCCCGCCACCCGTTGCCGAGAGCCCGGCAGGCATGAACACGACGGCGCCCACAGTGCACGCCGCACACAGGAACACAAAGAGACGCCGCAGTTGCATGTCCTCTCCCCCGGTCCGAAAAATGTCCGCGGCCCAACGTGACACGGTTCCATAGAAGTTTCAAGAGGCACTTGGGGGGTCCTCAACCGTTGCCCCGCGGCAGCGACGTTGCCTGCACGGGCGGCAAGCCGGCAACCGCGTCCGAGCGAAGCGACTGTGGGAGGGTCGGGGCGACATCCGACACGGGAGGCGATGACGATGACCGGCGAGGCGTTTGCACTCCGTCCCGGCGACGGGCGGGCGATCGAGCTCGGAACGTTCGCCATGACGGTGAAGGCAACCGCCGAGGAAACCGGCGGTCTCGTTTCGGTACTCGAGGCCGAGGAGCCGCCGGGATTCGGTCCGCCGCTTCACATCCACCACGACGCCGCGGAGGCGTTCTACGTCCTCGAGGGCGAGTACGTCATGTTCCTCGACGACCGCGAGGTCACGTGCCCGGCCGGCTCATTCATCTTCATCCCCGCCGGCATGCGTCACGGCTTCCGCGTCGGCAGCGTCGCGAGCCGGAAGCTCAACCTCTTCTTCCCCGCGGCGATGGTCGGGTACTTCGACGAGCTCAGCGCGGCGATTCGGGACGAGGACGTCGACGACGCGCACCTCGAGGACATCGCACGTCGGCACTCGATGGAGATCGTCGGGCCGGTGCCTGAAACGTACGTCTAGGCGGGCGTTCGGTCGCGAACTGCCTCCACGTCGCGACTCCGAAAGTGGGGCGCGCGCCGTGCGGCGTGACACAATCGTGCAGTGACGTCGATGAGGTCCGCTTCCGCGGTCAGGGCGGCAGCGGAGCTCGTTCCATTTGTTCCGCGGCTGACGGTCGAGTGGCTGCAGAATACGCCCGAGCTCCGCTGGCTCGAGCAGGAAGGGACGCTCGCGTTCGTCGACATCTCGGGCTTCACAGCCATGTCGGAGCGGCTGTCGAATTCGGGTCGCGCCGGCGCCGAAGAGGTGACCGAAGTGATGAACGCGACGTTCTCGGCGCTGCTCGAGGTCGCCTACGGTCAGGGCGGCGGCCTGTTGAAGTTCGGCGGCGACGCGCTGCTGCTCCTGTACGACGGGGATGACCACGCCGCGCGCGCGGCTCGCGCCGCCTTCGAGATGCGCCGGACGCTGCGGGCGATCGGGCGGCCGCGCACATCCGCCGGGTCGGTGACGCTGAAGATGCACGCCGGCCTCCACTCCGGCTGCTTCCAGTTCTTCCTCGTCGGCGGGTCGCACCGTGAGCTGCTCGTGACGGGGCCGGCGGCGACGCGGGTCGTCGAGATGGAGGCAGCGTCGGAGGCGGGCGAGATCTTGGTCAGCCCCGAGACGGCGGGGTTGCTCGAGGCGCACACACTCGGTGAGGAGAAAGCGTCGGGGACGCTCCTCGTCGCAGCTCCAGCCGCCGAGGGTGAGCTGAGGGCGATGCCCGACGTGGGAGACACGCCGATCGAGGTCGCAGTGCCTGCGCCGCTTCGCGCGCAACTGCTCGACGTCGGACCGCTCGAGGGCGAGCACCGGCATGCCGCCGTCGCCTTCATCCGCTACGCGGGAACCGATGAAGTCGTCGCGACCGAGGGGGCTGCCGCAGCCGCGGAGGCGCTCGAGGTGCTGATGGAGAGAATCCAGGCGGCTGCGGACGAGTACCAGGTGACGGTGCTCGAAAGCGACGTCGACCGCGACGGCGGCCGGATCATCCTCGTCGCCGGCGCGCCGCAAACGTTCGGCGACGACGAGGAGCGGCTGCTGCGCACGTTGCGAGCGGCCGTGGACTCGGGCTTGCCGCTGCCCGTGTCGATCGGCGTCAGCGAGGGGCGTGTGTTCACCGGCCAGGTGGGAGCCACGTTCCGCCGCACGTACACGATCCTCGGCGACACGGCCGCGCTCGCCGCACGGCTGATGGCTCGTGCAGGCGAGGACGAGATCTGGGTCTCGGCGAGCGCGTTCTCCCGCGGAGGCCGATCGTTCGCCGCCACGGAGCTCGAGCCGTTCCAGGTCAAAGGGAAGGCGGAGCCTGTGCACGCCGTCGTCCTGGGCGATCTCCTGCCCGAAACCGAGCAGGCGGACGACGCAGCCGACGACAAGCTTCCGTTCGTCGATCGCGAGCGTGAGCGCGCGGTTCTCGCGGCCTCCGTCGCGCCAGTTCGGATGGGCTTCGGAACGCTCGTCGAGCTGATCGGCGAGCCGGGAATCGGAAAATCACGGCTCGCCGACGAGTTGCGCGCGCAATGTGGCGACATGAAGCTCGTGACGCTCCGCTGCGAGCAGTACGAGTCGTCGACGCCGTACCAGGTCTTCCGCCCATTCCTCCGCGCACTCCTCGACGTGCCCCTGAACGCCGACGGCCCGGAAACGCGGACCGCACTCGCAGAGCGCCTGCGGGCGGTGGACGAGGCGCTCGTCCCGTGGGCGCCGTTGCTCGGTGCGCCGCTGGACGTCGAGGTCGACACGACGCCCGAGGTCGACGATCTCGACCCCGCGTTCCGGCGGGCGCGGCTGCACGGCGTGGTCGGAGCACTCCTCGGACGGTTGCTCGGTTCGCCGACACTCCTGGTGTTCGAGGACGTCCACTGGATGGACGACGCGTCGACCGAGCTCCTACGCCATCTCGGGACGCAGCTGCCGACGCGCCCGTGGCTGACGTGCACGACCCGTCGGTCGAGCGAGGGCGGCTTCCTTGCCGCCGAGGGCACGCCGCCCCTGCCGGCGCTGACGCTCCGCCTCGAGCCGTTGCCGCCGGACGACGCGAAGTCGCTGATCCGCGCTGCTGCCGGAGACCGCGAACTGGACGACGCCGAGGTGGCGGCGATCTTCGAGCGCGGCGCCGGCAACCCGCTTTTCCTGCAGGAGCTCGCGCTGCCGGAGGAGGCCGGCGGCGCGGCCGCGCAAATGCCCGACACGGTCGAGGCGCTAGTCGCGACACGGATCGACCGGCTCGCTCCTGCCGACCGCGCGCTCTTGCGGTGGGCGTCGGTCCTCGGCACGTCGTTCTCCGGTGCCGTGATCACCGACGTGCTCGAGGGAGACCCCAGTGCCGCATCGGACTCCGAGGCATGGGACCGGCTCGCCGAGTTCGTGGAGCGGGACCCCGAGGTTGCTGGCGGCTTCCGCTTCCGGCACGCACTGATCCGCGACGGCGCCTATGAAGGCCTTTCCTACAGGCGCCGGCGCGAGCTGCACGGCCGTGTCGCCGACGTGATCGAGCGACGTGAGGGCGGTCGTTCGGACGAATCGGCAGAGCTTCTGTCGCTGCACTACTACCGCGCCGAGCGCTGGCCGGAGACGTGGCGCTACTCGGTCGAGGCGGCGAGGCGGGCCGAAGAGAAGTACGCGAACGTCGAGACGGCGCAGTTCCTCGAACGCGGTCTCGAGGCGGCCAAGGCGTGGGCAGAGGCACCCGGCGAGGAAGTCGCGCGCGTCTGGGAGCTGCTCGGCGACGTGCGGATGCGGATGGCGGCGTACGAGGACGCGGCGAGTGCGTACAAGAAAGCGCGCGCATTCTGGCGCGGCGATCCCGTGCAGGAGGCGCGGCTGATCCAGCAGGAGGCTCTCGTGCGGATGCGGCTGGGGAACTACTCCCAGGCGCTGCGCCGTCTGACCCAGGCGCTGCGGCTCGTCGAAGGCGTCGACGGCGATGCGGCTGCAGGGCAGCGCGCGCATTTGTACAACTGGTACGCCGGCGTGCTCCAGTACCAATGGCGCCCGAGCGATGCGATCGACTGGTGCAAGCGCGCCATCGCAGAGGCCGAGCGCTCCGGCGCGCAAGACGCGCTCGCCCAGGCGTATTTCAGCCTCGACTGGGCGTACCTGGCGCTCGGTCGCCGCGACGAAGCCGTCAACTCCCCTCGCGCGGTCGAGATTTACGAGCGGCTCGGGGCGCTCGACCGGCTCGCCTGGGCCCTCAACATCATGGGCGGCCGCGCGTATCTCGCCGGGCGTTGGGAGGAGGCGATTGCGTATGCCGATCGGGCACGAACCACGTTCGTGCGGATCGGCGACGAGATGAACGCGACGGTCGCGGCGCTCAACGTCGCATGCATCCGCTCCGACCAGGGAAGGATGAACGACGCCGAGCCGCTCTTTCGCCACGGGCTCGAGCTCCGCCGAGCCGGGGGCAACCCGCTCAAGATCGCGGACGGAGCCAGTGAGCTGGGCCGGTTCGCTGGACGGATTGGAAGCTTCGACGAGGCCCATGCACTGCTGGCGGAGGCGCGTGAGCTCTTCTCGGCCGAAGGCGACGACGTCGAGCTGCTGGCGGCCGACGTCTGGCGCGTCGAGTGTTTCGTGCTCGAGGGGGCAAGCGCCGCCGCACTCGAGCTCGCCGACGACGCGCTCGCGCGGGCGACGATGACGCCCGGCGTCGCGATCCTCGCGGCGACGCTCCACCGACTCCGCGGCTGGGCGTTCATGCAGCTGAGAGATCTCGAGAACGCGGGCGCGGCGTTCGAGGAGAGCCTCAGCCTCGCCCGGCTCGAAGGCGAGAACATCGGCATGCGCAGCGCGGATTACGAGCTTGCGCTGACGCTCGACGCGCTCGAGCAGCTCGGCGACCTGGTGGGGCAGCCGACCGCCGACCTCGAACGCGAGCGGGACGCGATCGTGGCCCGCCTGGCCGTCCTGCAACTGACGCGGCCGCCGCTCCCGCACTGATTCGCGGGAACGCCGGCCGCCGCCGGTCGTGGCGCCTGCTTTGCTAGACGCCGCCCTTGTAGTCCCAGTCCGGCGGCACCGTCATCGTGAAGAAGCGGTATCCGGCGCCGTCGATGGTGGCGCTCCCCCACGACGCCGTGCGCGGGCCGCCCGCGGGATCGGTCTTGTCCTGGAACGACGGGACGATGCCCCAGTAGCGACCGTCAGGCCGACAGATCGCGTGAACGACGACGCCGGTGAACCGGCCGCTGCTGTCGAGCTGGTCCGCGGGCCATCCCGTCGTATCGGTCGTGTCGTCGAAGTTCGCGCACGGCGCGATCACGCCGTTCACGACCTTGAATGTGCCCGCGCAGATCGGGATGTACTGCGCACCGACGTTCTTCCCGTAGGTCGCGTTGATGCTGTTCTGGTTCACGTAGTACGTGACCTTCAATCCCGTCGGGACGCCGCCATGGAGCTCCTCGAACCCTGTCGTCCCCGCGACGTGGACGAAGTTCGTCCCGCAGGGGTGGGACGTCGGGTCGTATGTCGCAGAATTCACGGCGAGGAACGTCAAACCGCTGCTCGCGGAGACGTCCAGGCGCGAGTCGTTCCTCCCGCCGAGCATCTCGTTCGACAGCGAGCAGGACGCGGTCGGGTCGCAGGGCTTCCCGTCGATCGAGATCGCGAATGGATCGCTGTCGGCCGTGGACTGCAAACCGGTCGCGCTCCCCTGCAGCATGAAGCCTGCGCCGGTGAACGCGCTCGAAAGGCTCGGGAAGGTCGCGACGCCGTGCTGGAACGTCGTCGACGTGAGCCCGGTGAAGGTTCCGCATGAGGCACCGCAGTCGAACGTCCCGTGCGTCACGCTCGCGCTCGCCGTTCCGGTGTTCAGGTCGATCGGAGTGACGCCGTCGCTGCCGACTGCTTCGACCGTCACGGCATGGACGTTCCCGCCGATGGCCGGCGTGTATGCCGTGTTCGTGACGACCGCGCTCTTGTTCGCGTTGTTCGGCGGATAGAGCCACACGAGCTTGCAGTTGCCGCTGCCGATGCTGGACGCGAGCCCGCCCGACTGGACCAGCGAGAAGTCGTTTCCGTTGCCGAGGAAATCGTTCGACTGCTTCGCCGGAACCTTCCACGTACCGGAGCCGGTACACGGCGTCGAGACGCTGAACGAGACAGTGAGCTTCGAGCCGACCGGCACGTTGAGATTCCGCAGTTTCAGCTCACCCGAGCTGTTCGTGCCGAACGTTCCGCTCCCCGACACGAACGTCGGCAGCGGTCCTTTCGAAGCGTCGAGGTTGATCGGAAAGACGACTTTGCCGCTCGAGTCCAGCGGCCCGTCGACGTTTGCGGATCCGACCGACTGCGTGCTCGTGTTCGCGTTCGTGAGCGTCAGCGTCAGGGGGACCAACGAGCCGCCCGGAAGAGCCGACGTGTTACAGGTCGTTGGAGTTGCAGCTTGCGCGAGGCAAGCCGTGTACTGCTTGATCCCGGACGACGGCGGGCTCGCGGAGCCGGCCGGCGTCAGCGCGATCGCAACGGCTGCGAGAGCAGGTATGAGAACGGCCAGGCGCGGCCGGAACCGCCGCCCGTCGCCCGCGAGCAGACGCGCACGATGTTTCATTCATTCCTCCAGTGACCCCGGCCACAGTGCCGCGCGCCGATTCAACGCCGGCGGCGCGCCGGTAGTGCCACCACCAAAGCACACGACGATCTCGAGCTCAATGCTCCAAATTGGCCAGGTTTGTACCCCGTATTCGGCCAGGTCCGGCCGCTGGAGCGATGATCCTTCGATCGTCGGCGGCCGTCGCTCGGGCGCCGGCGGACGCGACTACGGTCGATGTACTAGGGCGGGCTCGGCGAGCCCGACCTGCGACGCCGCTTGCTGCGCCAGTCGCGGAACCGCCAGACCAGCCGCCAAAACGACAGAGGACGCCGATCCCACTCGGGCTTCGCGTCAGTCAAACGCGTACCCGTTGTTCCGAACGATCGCGAAGCGGTCGTTCTCCATCACGACCGTTTCCAGATCAGGTATCTGATGTCCGACGATGATCGCGTAGAAGCCGTCGCGCGAGTGCAGCATCTTCAAATCTTCTGGATCGAGGTCGATCGTCTCGTTGCAGAGAGGATTGCCGCACTCGCAAAGAAAACCTCCCGACTTTCCGTCGAGCAGCTCGGCGATCGACAGGTTCAAGTCCTTGAACAGCTTCTCGGTGTCGGCGACGCGTTGTTCCCGCGAGACCGCGACGAACACATGAGCTTGCGCCGCGAGCGAGCGAACGATCGGCTTCGGCGTCTCTCGCTCGGTCGTGACCGCGCGCGCGAGGACGTGAATCTTCATCCGATTGCTGCGCGCGGCGTGGCGAATCAGGCCGAACGATCCCTCCAGCCCCAGGCCGAATCTCTCAGCGAGGATTCCCTTGGCCTGCTCGATCACGATGCGCGACTGAAGTGCCTCTTCCAGCTGCGCTGCACGCTCGCGCCAGAAGAACGCGTCATCCTCGCGCTCCGGCATCTCTCTGCTGGCCATGCCCCCCCCCGTAGCGACACGATCGCCAGGAGGGGAATGAGCTGACAGCGGGCGATGTTCTAGGGCCGCAACTGCACACTCACGCTCGAAGCGCGAGACCTCAGTGTAGCCGCACACGACGTACCCCGTAGGACGGGGGCGTTGCGTTGCCCGCGCCTCCTAACCTCAACGGGCGGCAGGGTCTTCGGCTCGCCTCTCGGCCGACAATCCGAGTTCAAAAGATGGGTCCTTCGGCCTATAGATAGATGCGCTTGTAACGCATATTTTCGCGCTCTAGCCGGTTGTCTGGCCGTGGGAATCGGCCTGCTGCCATCGGCCGGGGAAAGGGGTTGGTCAGCGTGTCTGCGGACCAGAAGAGAGCGCGCTGGTTCGGCGTGCTCTACCTCATCACCTTCGTCACGTCGATCCCGGCGCTCGCTCTCTACGAGACGGTGCTCCGGCATCCCGTGAGCTACATCGCCGGTGGCGGGCACGACAAGCCGGTCTTGTTCGGCGCGTTCCTGGAGCTGCTGCTGATCGTCGCCAACATCGGCACCGCGGTCGTGATCGTTCCGATCATGTGGCGGCGCTACAAGGAGCTGTCGATCGGCTACGTGACGGCGCGGATTGTCGAGTGCACGTTCATCCTCGTCGGCATCGTCGCGATGGTCTCCATCGTCACCTTGCGGAACCAGACGGCAGGCGCGGCCGAAGGCACCGTCGCTTACACGCTTGCGGCGATCAAGGACTGGACGTTCATCCTCGGGCCCGGTTGGGTCGTCGGCTGGGGAAACGGATTGATCCTCGGGTACATGATGTACCGCACACAACTCGTGCCACGGGCGTGGACGTGGCTCGGGCTCATCGGGGGGCCGCTGATCATCCTGTCGGGAACGATCGTCATGTTCAGGGGCGGCCACCCGAGCGGCAGCCTCCAGGGCCTCGCGACGATTCCCGAAGCCGCGTGGGAGCTGTTCCTCGGCGTCTACTGCACCATCTGGGGCTTCAGGCGCGAGTCGACGATCCTTGAACCTGACACACGCGAAGAACATGCGGCGCCGGCGCTGCCGGCGGTAGCGACGGGCTGAGGCGATCAGCCGGGGGAACGGCACGAAAGTCCGTTCCCCCGACTCCGCCGAGCGTCGCTCAGCGATCGCTCAGCTGAGACCCGCGGTGCGCTTGGATCTGTTCGAGGTGATCGAGACGTTCAAATGCCGGGGGCGGGACTCGAACCCGCACGCCCCACGGGGGGACACCTGATTTTAAGTCAGGCGCGTCTCGCCAGTTTCGCCACCCCGGCGCGGCAAGGGTAGCGCTCTACAGACCCGTCCAGTTGTACGTCGACGGGATCGTCTTCGGCGGGGTGCCGACGGCGAAGACGATCTGCTCGTGTTGGTTGAGCTCGTGGGCGAATGGGCTGCCGGTCTGCGCCTTGCCGTTGACGTACCACTTGTAGCCCTGGCAGTACGCGCCTACGCACCTGTTGCTGAGGAAGATGCCCCACTCCGCGAAGAACGTGCCGAGCGTGTAGTGCTTGTTCGACGGCGCCTCGATGTGGATGATCCCGTCCGGCGCGTGGGTGTGGAGCTCCGTGATGTACGCGGAGTCGTTGATCCCGATGAACGCGGGCACGTCGACCTTCTTGCCGTTCACGAAGATCTCCAGATGCTGGTGAATGTGGTACGTCAGTACCTCGGTCGGGTTCGCATCGAGGTCGAGCGGCGTCAGACGGTCGTTGAGATGGGCGTATTCGGGTGGCCACGGCGCCTTGATCTTCCGGATGCCGGGCAACCGGTTGAGCGGGTTGACCGCCGCCGAGGGGGTGCTTCGCGTCGTGGTGGCGGCGTTGTTGCTCCCGTTTCCCCGCAATGCGAAGTAGAGCGCTGCCGCGATGGCCGCGATCGCGACCAGCGAGAGCGCCGCGATGATCGGCACGAGGTTCCGGCTGCCCGATTGCGCGGCGCCACGCCGCTTGTCGCGACGCTGCGGCGCCTGGACCGGGCGTTTCGGCGGCGGTGGTGTGCGCGGTTTCTTCGCCACGGGCGCGCGAAGGGTACCGGAGTGCCGCTGACCGACGATGGAAGTTCGCAATGTCCGCGGTTTTCTTCGCCGCGGGCGCTTGACGCGTCAGCCGCACCCTTCGTATGCTGCGACGCGCTGGAGCCGATGGACCTCAGGGTTCGTCGGCTCTAGCGTTTTGATGGCCTCGCTTTTCGCCGGTGTGTGGCTGATACTCCGTCCCACGCCGTTTCTCGACTAGCTGGAGGGCAGATGGGATTCATGGACAAGATTCTCGGCCGAGGCAAGAAGGCCGCCGGCGACGTGACCGGTGACACCTCGATGCAACGCGAAGGCGCCGCGCAGGAGCGCGCCGGCAACGCCGAAGACCGCGCGGGCCAGCACGAGGAGATGGCGCAGGAGCAGCGGGATCAGGCTGCGCAGGCGCGCGCCGAGCAGGAGCGGATGTAATCGACTCACAACGGGGTTCGGCCCACGGCGGCCGAGCCCCGTGTCGTTCCCGGTGGGCCTTGCCGTCCGACGGCGTCTCTATCGTTCGTCGGCCCGATGCTCATCGCTTTCCTCATCGGTCTCCTCCTCGCGACTGCGGGCGCGGCCGCGGCCTACGTGGCGACGCGCCTTCGCCTGCACGACGTCGAGCGCACGCTCCGCCTCGAGGCCGCAGCTCGCTCGTCCGCGGAGACCCATGCGCGCGAGCTCGAGCCGGAGCTCGCAGCGTTGCGTGAGCGCCTCGCCGTGCTCGGCGACGTGAAGGGGCAGCTCGAGGACCGCTTCAAGCTGCTCGCGGGCGACGTGCTCGAGAAGAGCTCGCAGTCGCTCGTCGACTCGACGAAGCAGCTCCTCGAGCCGCTGCGGCTCTCGGTCGAGCGGGTCGATCGCCAGGCGCAGGAGCTCGAGCAGTCACGACGCCAGGCTTACGGAGCGCTCACGCAACAACTGCGCACGCTCACGACCGATCAGGAACGGCTGCGCGCCGCGACCGCGACGCTCGCGAGCGCATTGCGGACGCCGCATGTCCGCGGACGCTGGGGCGAGGTTCAGCTGAAGCGCGTGATCGAGTACGCCGGCATGGTCGCCCACTGCGACTTCGTCGAGCAGACGACCACCGCCGATCCGGACGGACGATTGCTGCGACCGGACGTCGTCATCAAGCTCCCGGGAGGCAAGAACGTCGTGATCGACGCGAAGACGCCGCTCGACGCGTACCTCTCCTGGTTGGAGGCAGACGACGGCGAACGCGACGCGCGGCTCGCCGATCACGCACGCCAGGTGCGCGACCACGTGAACCGGCTCGCCGCCAAGCGCTACTGGACCCAGTTCCAGCCCGCGCCGGACTTCGTCGTCATGTTCGTCCCGGACGAGACGTTCCTCCGCGCCGCCCACGAGCACGACGCGACGATCCACGAAGCCGCGTGGAAGTCGAACGTCATCGTCGCGTCGCCGACGAACCTGATCACGCTGTTGCGGACGATCGCGGCGATCTGGCAGCAGGAGACCGCCGCCGAGAATGCGCGCAAGATCGGCGAGCTCGGCCGCGAGCTCTATGACCGGATGGGGACGCTCGGCAAGCACGTGGCCAAGCTCGGTCGCAGCCTCGACGGAGCCGTCGGCGCGTACAACGAGACGGTCGGGTCCCTCGAAGGACGCGTTCTCGTGACGGCGCGCAAGCTGAACGACCACGGCATCGGGTCGGAGGAGTTGCCACAGATTCCGCCGCTCGAGCGCCAGAGCCGGCCGCTGCAGTCACTCGAGCTCACGGTCGACGGCACCGAGCCACCGGTCGCCGAGGCCGAGACGCTGCTCGAGCTGCCGAGCGTCGCCGCCGACGCCGCCTGACCCGACGTAACGGTCTAGTAGCGCAGCAGCGCGCCGATGCCCTCGACGGGCCCCAGGTCGTCGTGGTGGCGGATCGCCCAGATCGCGCCCCCGTGCGCAAGCGTCTGGTGGACGGCAAGGTCGAGCCCCGCTTCCACCTGCTCGAGCTGCGTGCCGTCGAGCGGGCAGCTGCCTGCGTCGAGCGATGCGCGACCGCACGCAGGGCAGCGGTATGCCGGGCGATCGCTTCCCTCCTGGAACAGAAGCACGTCGACGCGACCGTCGGACGCCGCCTCGAGCGTCGGCGCCCAACCAGAGACGGCGCGGCCCTTGCGGCCGAGCTCTTCGCGCCAACGCCCGATCGCCTCGGACTCGTCCTTCGCCTGCGCCTCCTCCAGAACCGGCGTCACCGCCGCCAGGAGATCGGCCGGCGAGGCGTGCGCCTCAGCCTGCGTCCAGCCGACGAGCGCGTCGCGCGCCTCGTTCGAGAGCTCCTCGGTGAAGCCGCTTCGCATCTCCTCCGAGCAGACGAGCACGATCTTCGGCGAGTGCATCCGCCGGCGACTGCGATCGAGCTCCTCCGCAACGCCCTTCAGGTGCTCGTGGACGAGCTTGTCGATGTGCCGCTGGTAGCGCGCCTGCGACCAGCCGCCCTGGTCGTGCTGGCCGGGGACCTCGTCCGACTCATCGGCGATCACCTGCAGACGCCCGCCGCCCAGGCGGTAGAGCTGCCCCTGTTCACGGCTGACGACGGCGACGATCGTGCCGTCACTCCGTGCGACGAGCGGAACGAGCGGCGAGAGATGGAAGTCCCTGCCGACGCGCACGCCGTCGGGGACGCCCGCGGGCAGCATGAGCGTCGACCAGTAGTTGTCGAGGCCGGCCGAGAAGATCGCGAGCCCCTGTGCGCCCTCTCGCTCGAAATCGTCGTCGAACCAGCGGCGAATGCGGTCGAAATCGGCCTTCAGGCCCTCACGCGCGTCATGCGCGAGCTGGGAACGGTCGGTCTTCTCCGCTTCCGAGAGGAGCGCATTCATCCGCGTCTGCAGGTCGCCGGGTGTCGGCGCCTCCGACGGGTCCAGGTTCAGATAGAGGCTGATCGCGCAGCCCTTGTCGGTGCGGAAGCCCGCCAGCGCGCGCAACTGCGCCCAGGTCACCGTTCTCGCCATCGCCCGTCCCCTACTTCCACGAAGCGGCGATTCTATGCGCGTGACGGTCTTCACCATCGGCCACGGCGTCCGCCCGATCGAGGAGCTCGTCGAGACGTTGACGGACGCCGGCGTGACGACGCTGGTCGACGTCCGGCGGTTTCCCTCGTCGCGCCGCAATCCGCAGTTCAACCAGGCCGCCGTCGCGGATTCGGTTTCCGCCGCCGGGATGGCCTACGTGCACGAGGTCGACCTCGGCGGGCGGCGCTCCGGCGAGCCTGGCGAGGATCGGTTCGGGTGCATCCGCGTCGGTGCGTTCCGGAGCTACGCCGCTCGGATGGCCACGCCGGAGTGGCAGGCGGCGCTCGAGCGCGCGCTCCGCGCACCTGCGCCGTGCTTCATGTGCGCGGAGACCGTCTGGTGGCGGTGCCACCGACGGTTGATCGCCGAGCTGCTGACGGCGCGCGGCCATGAGGTCACCCACCTGCTCGGGCCGGGACGCCGCGAGCCGCACCGGTTGTGGAACGAGGCCGAAGTGCGGGACGGCCGCCTCTATCTCTGCGGGTCGCTCGTCGCGTAGGAAGGCTCAGCCGACCGCATTCGTTTAATACATTGAAACGGGAAGACGGAGGAGCATGAGCGAAAACGACGTTCGGAACGTGATCATCATCGGCGGTGGCCCCGCGGGCTATACGGCCGCGCTGTACGCCGCGCGCGCGAACCTTCAGCCCCTCGTGATCGAAGGCTTCAACTGGGGCGGCCAGCTGATGATCACGAGCGACGTGGAGAACTACCCGGGCTATCCGGAGGGCGTCATGGGCCCGGAGATGATGCAGGACTTCCGGCGCCAGGCCGAGCGCTTCGGCGCCGACTTCGTCACCGACGACGTGACGAAGGTCGACTTCTCGGAACGTCTCTTCCGCGTCGCGGTCGACGGCGACGAATACCGAGCGCACACGGTCATCGTGGCCACCGGCGCGACGGCACGCCAGCTCGGGCTCGAGTCGGAGCAGCGGCTTCAGGGCCGCGGCGTGTCGTACTGCGCAACCTGTGACGCGGCCTTCTTCCCCGAGAAGCACGTCGTCGTCGTCGGCGGCGGCGACTCCGCGATGGAGGAGGCGACGTTCCTCACCCGGTTCGCGGCGAAGGTGACGATCGTCCACCGTCGCGACGAGTTCCGCGCATCGCAGATCATGTTGGACCGCGCGCGCGCGAGCGAGAAGGTCGAATGGGTGACGAACGCAGTCGTCGACGAGGTCCTGGGCGACGGGCGCGTGAGCGGCGTTCGGCTCCGCGACCTCAACACCGGCGAGACGTGGGAGCTGGAGGCCGACGGCGTGTTCGCCGCGATCGGCCACGACCCGAACACGAAGCTGTTCCTCGACCAGCTCGACCACGATGACGCCGGCTACCTCGTGACGCAGCCGGGCTCCACGGAGACGAACGTCTCCGGCGTCTTCGCGGTCGGCGACGTCCAGGACCACGTCTACCGGCAGGCGATCACCGCGGCCGGCTCAGGCTGCATGGGCGCGCTCGACGCCGAGCGCTTCCTCGCGGCGCAGGAAGGCCATTTGATGGCCGCCGAAGCCGCCCCGCGCGTCTGACCGCCGCGAAGGGCTGACACGGCCCGGGGCGAATCCCGCGCCGATGGCTACGAACTGGATCGATCTGCTCGACCCGACGCCGGATGAGCTCCGGGCAGCCGCGCCGCGGGAGCTCGAGGAGACCGCATTCGCGCTGCTCCTTGCAAAGCCCGAGCACGAGGACGAGCCGCGCCCGACGTTGCAGGGTCACGGCGACTACGTGTTCGGCGTCTTCCTCTGCGCAGTGATCATCCGCGACGAGGACCGCGTCTACTACCAGGAGATCGATCTCGTCCTCACGCATGAGACGATCCTCACCGTCCGGAAGACGCCGCGGGGCTGCCATCCATACGACACCGGGTCCCTGAAGACGGCCGTCAAGCCCACCGACCCGCCAGGGATGATCGCCTACCGCCTCGTCGACGACATCGCCGAGCGCTACCTCGACCTGATCGACGACCTCGACGAGGAGATCGACGAGCTCGAAGACCGCGTCGAGTCGAGCGAGCCGGAGGCGACGCGCGGACGGATCTCACAGCTGCGCCACGACCTGCTCCACATCCGGCGAACGCTCACACCGATGCGCGACGCTGTCCGCCGTGTCGTCGACGACGTCGTCGAGGTGGAAACCGGGAAGGACGTGTTCCCGCACTCGGTCGAGGTCGCGTTCAACGGCGCGTACGACAAGTTCCTGCGCGCGACCGACGGCCTCGACCTCGCGCGCGACCTGCTTGCGGGCGTGCGGGACTACGCCCAGGCGAAGGTGGCGAACGACCAGAACGAAGTGATGAAGCGGCTCACCGTGGTCGCCTCACTCCTCCTCGTGCCCACGTTCATCGTCGGGCTCTACGGGCAGAACTTCCAGCACCACTTCCCGGAGCTCCACTGGCGGTTCGGCTATCCCTTCTCCTGGGCGCTGATCATCGTGACGACGCTGGCCCAGCTCTGGTTCTTCCGACGCAAGCGGTGGATCTGAACCTACGCTGAGGGCGTGCCGTACTTCATCTGCCCGAACTGCAAGCAGCGGTCGGTCGACCACGACGGGCTGCAGGAGATCGACAACGTGCCCGTCGCATGTGACCGATGCGGCTTCGGCTTCCTCTTCGAGCTGATGGACGACTACTACCCGGCGCCGAACGCCGGTTTCGTCGTCTGCGACAAGGAGGGACGGATCATCGCTGCCGGTCGCGGCATGTTCGAGCTCACCGGCTTCGCGGAGCAGGATCTGCTCGGCGGCGACGTCGTCGAGCGGCTCGGCCTGAGCGGGTTCGCGTCGGATCGAAACCCTGCGGCGCTCGCACTCGAATGGGGCGTCCGCCGCATGGGCGAGCGGCTCGAGCTGCGGACGCACGGCGGCCAGGTGAAGCGGGTGACCGGGGACTTCTTCCCGGCGTACGACGACGACGGCGGACTCCTCGTCGCGTTCACACCACGAACGTGACGTAGACCTCCGTCGTGTAGCGAAACTCCACCCGCCCGCCACGCGACACCGCCAGTCCGCGAAGCCCCTCGGCGAGCTCGCGGCGTTGCCCTTCGGATGCCGACGCGACAAAGCTGATCGATGCGATCCGGTCGACGAGGGCGTCGGCGTCGAGTTCCTGCACGAAGGGAAAACGGGCGCGCGCGACCTCGCCGACGCTACGTTCGACCAGGCGTTCGACCGACTTCGTGACCGGCGGGCGTTTTGGTGGCACGAACGGGTCGAGCAGCGCGGTCACCTCGCGCTGCACGTCGTCGTCGTAGTCGCGGAGGTTCCAGATCAACCCGAGCCCGCCGCCCCGACGAAGGACGCGTCGGATTTCCGGCAGTGCCTCGTCGGGCCGGAACCAGTGGAACGACTGGCCGCACGTCACGGCGTCGACAGCGCCGTCCGGCAAAGGGATCGCCTCGGCTGCGCCGAGCACCGGCTCGGCCTCGGGAACGGCGCGTTCGAGCTGGCCGAGCATCGCAGGGCCCGGCTCGACGGCGATGACGCGTCCGACGAACGGCACGAGCTCGCGGGAGAGCTTCCCGGTGCCGGCGCCGAGGTCGAGAACGACCGAACGCCCGTCGAGCCGCAAGGTCTCGACGAGCCATGCGACCGCGTCGCTCGGATACGAGGGCCGCGTCCGCTCGTAGAGTTCCGCAACGCTGTCGAAACTGCGTGCGCCGGGATGCTGGAGCTCAGACACGGCTCGCCGGACAAAGCGTGTTGACGGCGCACTCGTCGCACCGCGGCCGCCGCGCGATGCAGACCCGGCGGCCGTGCCAGATCAGCAGGTGCGGGAACCGGCCCCAGTCCTCGCGCGGCACGAGCCGGATCAGGTCGCGCTCGATCTTGACCGGGTCTTCCTGGCGCGTGAGGCCGAGCCGCTGCGACAACCGCCGCACGTGCGTGTCCACGACGATTCCCTGCGGGGTTCCGAGCTCGGCCGCGACGACGTTTGCGGTCTTGCGCGCGACGCCCGGAAGCCGGACGAGCTCGTCGAGCGACCGGGGCACCTCGCCGTCGTATTCCTCGATCAGCATCTGCATCGTCCCGCGCAGCGACTTCGCTTTCTGCCGGAAGAAGCCCGTCGCATACACGTCGTGCTCGAGCTCCTCCGGTGGAACCGCCAGGTAGTCCTCCGGCCGGCGGTACTTCGCGAACAGCGCCGGCGTCACCCGGTTCACGTTCACGTCGGTCGTCTGCGCCGACAGCATCACGGACACGAGCAGCTCGAGGGGGCTGGAGAATCTCAACGCAATCGCGGCGTCCTGGTGCGCGGCGGCGAGCCGCTCGATGATCGGACGGATCCGCGCGCGTTTCGGGCCGACGCGCTTCCGCGCCTCCTGCACGTAGCTCGGCATCAGTACCGGTAGACGCTAGCGAGCGCCTAGACGCTTGCGAGCGCGGCCTGCGCGGTCGCACGCTCGCGCAGACGCGGCCCGGCGCAGACGACATCGAGCGCCGGGCAGCCGGCACAGACGTACTCGCTCGGCGAGGGGCGAAAGTCCGCCGCGTTGATGCGTTCGATCGCCGCCGACAGCTCAGCCTCGAGCGCGGGAACCCCCGCACGCTCGAACCGCGTCGTCACGACCGCGTCGGCGCGCTCGAGGAAGTGGTAGACGACCTCGACGTCTTCCGCACCGGCACGGAAGCAGGCGAGCGCATAGACGAGCCGCTGCAGGCGGTAATCGGCTTCCACGATCTCCTCCGGGGCGGCCTCGGCGAGCGAGTTCGTCTTGTAATCGACGACGAGCGCGCTCGTTCCGTCGAGCTGGAGCACGTCCAGGCGCCCGTGGAGCAGGACGCCGTCGTGCTCGAATGCGAACGGTCGCTCCGGCGCTGCGTTCGGGAGCTGAGCCACGCGCCGCGCGAGCTCCGACTCGCAGTACGCGGTGACGAACGCTGCGATCCGGTCGAGCTCGTCGTCGGCGACGCTCGGATACCACGCGCGTACCCGCTCGCGAAGATCCGCGGGCGGAAGCGGCTCCCGGAGGTTCACGAGCTCGAGCAGCCCGTGCACAGCGGTTCCGATCTCCGTCGCTGCGAGGCCGGTCGTCCCGGGCGCGGCAAGCCGTTCGTCGGACGGCCTCATGCCGGCGATCCGCTCGGCGTAATAGCGGTATGAGCAGCTCTCGAACAGCCCAAGCGCCGTGAACGACAGCCGGCGCACGCGGTGCAGCGGCGGACGCGGGATCTCGCGTAGCGGCGCGAGCGGCGGGACGACCGCTGGAAGGGCACCGTCGCCCGCGGCATCGAACAGCGCGAGTTGCGACTCGCCTTCATCCGGTGCGTCGAAGGCCGGCTGTTCGCGCGGAGCGTCGTTCCAACGGTCGACGCGAACGAGCACACGCGCACCTTCTCGTTCGAGCTCCACCGGGACGTCGCCCGCCGTCGTCAGCTGCTCGTGTGCGCGGAGCCGGTCGAGCACCCAACCGATCGGCGTCGTCTCGTCCGACGTGCGGGTCGGATCGATCGCGCCCGACACGATCAGCCGGTCCTTCGCGCGCGTCATCGCGACGTAGTAGAGGCGGAGCCGTTCCGCCCGCTCCTCCGCCTTTCGCGCGTCACGGACGGCGTCATACGCGAACGCGCCGCGCCGCTCGCTCGTGATCGGGTCGGCGACGCGGAACCCGAAGCGGCCGTCGGACAACGCGAGGATCTCGTCCGACGCCGGCGGTGCTTTGTCGCGCCCGGCGTCCGCGACGACGACGACCTTGAACTCGAGCCCCTTCGCACCGTGAATCGTCAGCAGCCGGACGGCGTCCGCCCCTTCCTCCTCGGCCGCCGCCTCGACCTCGCGCGCGCCGACCGCCGCCTGGTCGCGGACGAACCGGACGAACCCTTCGACATCCGGCCCGCGCAGCTCCTCGTAGGACCGTGCGAGCCGGGCGAGCTTGCGGAGGTTGGCGTACCGTCGCCGGCCGTCCCAGCGGGCGAGGACGGCGAGGTCGTAGTCGTGCTCGATCACGATGCGCTCGCAGAGACGCTCGAGGGACAACCGCGCCGAAACCGCGGCGAGCCGGTCGTACCGCTGCCGGAACGCGCGCAGGAGCTGCGCGTCGCGGGACGGCATCGCCTCGGGCACGCCGCGCTCGATCCCGGCGAACAGCGGCCGCTTGGGCGCAGCGCGCCGTAGCAGCACGAGCCCGTCGTTCGAGATGCCGACGAAGGGCGACGCGAGGACGCTGACGAGCGCCTCGTCGTCGTAGCGGTTGTGCAGGAGGCGCAGATACGCCAGCAGGTCGACGACTTGCTGCTGGCCGAAGTACCCCTTGCCCGTCGCCCGATATGTCGGCAGACCGACGGCGCGGAGCTCCTGCTCGTACCACTCGGCGTCCGTGCCGGCGGCGAACAACAGGACGATCTCGCCGGGCGACGCGGCCGCGCCGTCGACGACCTCACGCAGCCGGCGGGCGATCGCCTTGGCCTCGGCGCGGCGCCAGTGCGGCTTGTCGTCGCCCGCATACGTCGACTTGTCGGTCACCAGCAGCTCAACCGGCGTCCCGAACACCGGGTCCGGAAACTCGCCCGACGCAGCGAGCGGCTGGAACTCACCGCCGAAATCATCGGCGAAGAGGTGGTTGACGACGGCGAGGACCTCTGGCCGCGACCGGTAGTTGCGTGTCAGCGGCAGAACCTTGGCCGCCGTGTCGCGGCGCTCGCGGAACACCTGCACGTCCGCGTGACGGAAGCCGTAGATCGACTGGAACTCGTCGCCGACGTAGAAGACGGACTTTTCGCCGGGCCCCGACGTCAGCAGGTCGATCAGCTCGCACTGGAGGCGGTTCGTGTCCTGGAACTCGTCGACCATGATCGAGCGGAACCGAAGCTGTTCGCGCTCGCGAATCGATGTGTCGTCACGCAACAGGTCGCGCGCTCGGAGCTGGAGGTCCTCGAAGTCGAGCGCAGACTCGCCGTCCTTCGCATCCTGATACGACGCCGCGAACGCGGTGAGCAACTCCTGCAGCAGGTCACGGTCTCGCGCAGCGAGCTCGTCGAGCGCGCCCTGCTCGACGGCGAGGCGCGCCTCCTCGTATGTCGCTGCGCGCTCGCCGCGCAGACGCAGGTCGCCGAGCTCGAACAGGCGGTGCGCAGACGGCTCACCTTCCGCAAACCCGAGCGCGCGCACCGCGGTCTCGCGCGCGGCGTCGCTCGATCCCCTGTCGTCGGCGAGGCAGCGCGCGGCCTCCCGCCACTCGGCGACGCGCTCTTCGAGGCTGGGCCGCTCGCCGAGCTCGAGCACCAACGGACGCCCCGCCGACCGCAGCGTCTCGTAGACGCCGATCAGCATCCGCCGCAGGTTCGCTGCGCCGTAGACGGCGAGGAGCCGGAGCCGCTCCGCGTCGTCGCCCGCGCAAAACGCGTCGAGCGCCGCGTCGAAAGCCTCACTCCGCAATACCCGACCCTGGCTCTCGTCGAGGACGCGGAAACGTGGGTCGACCCCGGCGCCAAACGGGTGCGAGCGCAACAGCCTGTGGCAGAAGCCGTGGATCGTCGACACCCACGCCCCGTCGAGCTCACGTGCGAGGTCCGGCCGGCCGAGCTCGGCCAGCCGTGCGCGGATTCGGCTGCGCAGCTCGCCCGCAGCCTTCTCGGTATAGGTGATCACGAGGACCGAGTCGACGTCGAGACCGTCGTCACACACGGCCCGCGCGAACCGCTCGACGAGGACCGCGGTCTTTCCGGTGCCCGCACCCGCGGAGACGAAGACCTCGCCCTGCGCCTCGACCGCGGCGAGCTGCTGCTCGTTCACGCGCGCTTCACCCTGCACATCGTCCAGAGCGAGCACCAGGTCGGGCAGTCTCCGCCGCGCGGATCGTGGCGTACGTCGCCGTCCTTGATGCGCTCGACAATGCCGACCGCGGTGTCGCGCGCCCGTTCGACCTGACCCCAGAACGCGTCCTCGTCGAGGTAGTCGTTCTTCGCGAATCCAGGCAGCCCGTCGTCACGCGCGTCGGCGCGAAGCAGACCACGCGCCTTCCGCGTGCCGGACAGCGGCCGGTACAGGCCTCCGAGCGGCTCGATCCCGACGAGATCGCGGAGCACGAGCATGTAGAGCGGAATCTGAAGCCGGAGCTCCGATTCGATCTGGGCGGCCGAATGCGCGGTCTTGCCGGACTTGTAGTCCTGCACGATCCCGCGTGCGCTGAACGGGTCGACGTCGACGCGGTCGATCTTCCCCGTCAGGGCGACACCGGGCGCGATCTCGAGGCCGCGCTGAAGCTCCGGCGCCGAGCGCTCGGACCCGAAGCCGACCTCGAACCGTCGGGGAACGAGCGGCGAATCGGCCTCGGCGTCCTCCCGGACGAACGCTTCGAGATCGCGCCACAGGCCGTGCTCGAGCTCGCGGCGCTGGAACGGGGTCAGCTCCATCCGCACACCCGACATCGCGTCCTCGAGACACTCGCGCAGGAACACGATCGCCGCGTCGACCCGTTCCTCGTCGACACGGTCGACGCCGAGCCGCTTCGGCAGCCCGGAGTAGAACCGGAACAGCACCTGATGGGCAACCGAGCCACGCAACCGCGCGTCGACCTCCGCGTCGATCGACCGCGGGTCGACGACGCGCTCGAACAGCCACATCGAGGAGCAGTCTGCGAACCGCTCCAGCTCGGTGACGCCGAAGGTCGCGCGTCGCTGAAGCTCTTCGAGCACGAGCGGATGCGAGAGCCGCGTCGGACGTTCGAAGGCACGCAGGGCGCGCTGCAATCGTCGTTCCCACCCGTTCGCGGCGGCGACGCTGTCGGCGACCTCGCGGTCGTCGGCCGCGAGGGCCGCGGTTGCGCGCAACCGCTCACGCTCGGTGGGCGCACCCTCGAGCGGCCAGGTCAGCTGGGACAGTGGGCGGCGACGCGTCCACCGTCTCACGTCGTCTTCCGGGAACAGCCGGCGGACTTCGTCCCAGAACGGGCTCGCCTCCCGCGGTGTCCCCTCGTCACCCGCCGCCTCGCGGACGAGGTACAGCCGTCGGGACGGCCGTGTGCACGCCGTGTAAAAGAGGTAGCGATCACGTGCGACGGCGTCGCGCGGCGCGAGCCGTGCGTGCCGCCGGTCGTCGAGCTCGCGGCGGAGATCGTCGGCGAGAAACGGCGACTCGTGCCCGCGGCGCGGGAGCGACCCGCCTTCGAGCCCGAGCACGAAGACGACGTCGGTCCGACGCGTGCGCGCACGTGAAAGGTCGACGATCGCGACGCGGCCCGGCTCCGCCGACGACGCGCGCCGCACCTCTGCACGTTCGAGCGCGGCGAACAACTCCTCGACCGTCAGCGACTCACCGAGCTCGGCCCAGCCGCGCAGCTCGCCGACGAGCCGAATCACCGCATCGTGCGCGCGGAGATCCTGCCGCGAGCTCTCGCCGACGGGCGGTGCTTCGAGCCCGTACGCCGCGCGCAGCATCGTGTTCGCGAGCGCCTGGACCGCCGTCAGCGCGTCGGGCGCAGACCGGAGCGCCTCGAGCGCCGGTAGCGGTTGGCCGTCGCGCAGGCGGACGGTTTCCGACTCGGCGCGGTCGGCGGCGTCGACGGCTCGGCCGCGCAACCTCCCCTCGAGGAAGTCGACGTTCGTCCGGCTGAATCCGGAGTACGGCGAGCGGAGGTAGGCGTAGAGATCACGCCGCGTCCCGCCGAGCCACGCGAACCGCAGGAGCGAGAGCATCGCCTGCCCGTACGGCGTGCGGTCGAGGCGTGCCCGAGCCTCGATCGCATACGGGACACCGAGCGTCGCAAGCGCCGTTTCAAGGGGCGTCTGCCACCGTTCGAACGACGGACAGACGACGAGGATCCGCTCCGGCGGTGTCCCGTCGCGAATCAGCGCGAGCAACTCCTCGGCCACGAGCTCGAGCGCCCCGCGCGTGCCGGCGCCCTCGAAGAAGCGGATCGCGCCCTCGAGCGCCGGCGCAGCAGGCGGTACGTCGACGAACAGCGCGCGCTCGAGATGCGCGAGCGCAGGCTCGGCCACCTCGCCGTAGCGCGGCGGCAGCTCTTCGATCCGCCCGTCCGCGAGCTGCGCCAGGTCGTCGACGGTTCGCGCCAGCGACGCGAACGGCGCGCGGCCGGGCTCGTACGGGATCGAGACGGTGACCTCCGTCCGCCCTGCGAGCGCGTGCAGCAGCGACCACTCGGCCCCGGTGAGATCCTCGAACCCGTACGCGAACACCGGCTCGCCGTGCCAGGCGTCGAGGTCGCTCGCGAGGCGCTCGGCGGCTGCACGCCGCATCAGATCGCGGTCCCACAAGCCGAGCCGCTCGAGCTCCGCGCGGTAGGCGCTGTACAGCGACGCGAGGTCCCCGTCGAGATCCGTAGGCTCGACGAGCCCCGACTCGAGCTCGCCGACGCAGGTCAGCAACGCATCGGCGAACCCGCCGAACCGCGCCGAGCGGCCGAGGCCGTTCATCGAGGCCCGCGTCGCCGCGACGGCGCGCCGCGCTATGAGCGCACGCTGCGCGTCGCTCGCGATCCGCCGGCTCGCGCCGTCGCGTGCGACGAGCTGGAAGAGATCGTCGAACGTGCCGATCGCGCCGCCGAGGAGCGCAGGCTGCACTGCCAGTAGCTCGCGCTCCACCCGGTCGACGTCCGGACGGTTCGGCACGATCAGATACGGCTCGCGCGAGAGCGCTTCCAGATAGCGCCGAAGCAGGAGCGCCACCTTCCCCGCGTTGGCGGGGCCGGTGATGAGCGTCAGACCCAACTGACCCATGCTACTTCCGGGTCCTGATGGCATCTGCGCGCGCCCCGGAAAGAGCGCAGTTCTCGGAACCGCGCCCTAGGCGGCGTTCTTCGGGCGGCGCCCGCGACGGGCGACGGCCCGGCCGCCGAGCCCCTCGGCTTCCTCGTCCGTGACGTCCAGTTCGCGCACGCCCTTGCGCGCGTCGCGGAACGTGATGCGAATGGTCGCGCCTTTTCCTTCGGGAATCTCGACGCCCGACATATCCGACACGAGCACGGTCTTCCGAGCCAATTCACGCCTCCTTTGACGATCGAAACGCGAAGAGCATACCCGAGTGAAACTAGGCGGCCGCGCGTGCTTGCCGGATTTTCCAGGAACGGAGCAGGCTGAGCAGCGCTTGTTCTTCGAGATCAAGGCCAAGATCTCGTGCACCCACGACACGTAAATGGCGCGGTCGGAAATCGTCGATCGTACGTCCGTCGAGATATTGGTCGACGACGGCGGGGCTGACGTACGACGAACGCGCGACCGCCGGTGTATTCCCGAGCTCCTGCCCCACGCGGCGCATGACGGCGGCGACGACTCGCTTCTGTTCCGTCGCGGACTCGACCGGGCCGCGCTCGGCAAAGGCAATCGCCGCGGTGAGCGTTCCGCCCCACGTGCGGAAGTCCTTCGCCGTGAACTCGTCGCCGAGGTAGGTGCGGATGTAGTCGTTCAGGCGCCGGCCCGTCAGGTTGTATCGCGCGCCCTCTTCTTCGTAGCGGAACAGCGGCCCGCGGCCGGGGAGCGCGAGCAGCTCCTTCATCGCGTTCGCGATCTCCGCGTCGACGAGCGTCGTGCGCACGAGCACCTTGTGCTTCGCGCGGAAATGGAACCCGACACGGTTGCCGCGCACGCGGACGTGGCGCCGGGTCAGGGTGGTGATCCCGAACGTCTTCGACTCCTTCGCGTAGCGCTCCCCGCCGACCCGGAACCACGCGCGGTTGATCAGGCGCGTGGCAACCGCGCTGACCCGCTGGCGGTCGAGCGCGTCGTGGTCCATGTGCTCCGCCATCGCCGCTCGGAGCTCCGGCAGCTTCTCCGCGAAGCGGATGAGCTTGTCGTACTTCGCCTGCTCCTGCTGCGCCCGAAACGCCGGGTGGTAGAGGTACTGCCGCCGGCCGGCGGCATCCAGGCCGATCGCCTGCAGCTTCCCGGTCGGGCTCGGCGAGATCCAGACGTCCTTCCACGCAGGCGGGATCACGAGCGCCTGGATGCGCTCGAGCTTCGCCTCGTCGGTGATCTTGTTCCCGCGGGCGTCGTAGTACGTGAACCGTCCACGCGACCCCACGCGGCGCCAACCCCCTTTTCTCGCCATCGCCCCCGGGTACTCTCCGCGACCGTGGAGACCAAAACGACCGTCGTCCTGGAAGGCGACGAAACCGGCCAGGAGCTCCTGGAGGAGGCCCTCCGCGTGCTTGCGCCCGACGTCGTCGGCCTCGAGCTCGAGTTTCTCCGCTACGACCTGTCGCTCGAGTCCCGGCGCGCGACGGACAACCAGGTCGTGCACGAGGCCGCCTCGGCGATCCGCACGCACGGCCTGGGATTGAAAGCGGCGACGATCACGCCTGAAGGGCGCGACGACGTCGGGTCGCCGAACCGGATCATCCGCGAGGAGATCGGCGGGCGAGTCATCGTTCGAACCGGTCGCCGCATTCCGGGCGTCGTGCCGCTCGGCGGCGTGCACGCGCCGATCTCGATCGTCCGGATGGCGGTCGGCGATGCGTACGGCGCGAAGGAGTGGCGCGAGGGCGAAGGCGACGACGAGGTGGCCTATCGAACGGAGCGAATCGAGCGCCGTGTCTGCCACTCCGTCGCCGAGTTCGCGTTCCGCCACGCCGAGCGCGCGGGCGCGAAGGTGTTCGGCGGCCCGAAGTACACGGTCTCGCCGACGTACGAGGGAATGTTGAAGGAAGAGATGGACGCTGCGGCCGAGCGGCATTCGGACGTCCCGTACGAGCCGCAGCTGATCGACGCGACCTTTGCGCTGCTCGTCGCAGCCGCCGGGGATCCGCTCGTGATTCCGGCGCTGAACCGCGACGGCGACATTCTCTCCGACCTCGTCCTGCCGCTGTTCGGGTCGATCGCCGGATCAGAGTCGCTCCTCGTCGCATTCGACGACGAGTTCGAGACCCGCGCCCTGATGGCTGAGGCCGCGCACGGGACGGCGCCGTCGCTCCGGGGCAAGAACGTCGCGAATCCGATGGCGATGATCCTGGCCGGCGCGGCGCTCCTGACGCATTCCGGCGACGACGCTCAACAGGCGGGACGTGCGATCCGAGAGGCATGCCTCGAGGCAGTTCAGCAAGGCGTGCGCACCGCCGACCTCGGCGGACACGCCGGCACGTCGGAGTTCACCGACGAGGTGATCAGCCGGACGCGGTCGAAGCTCGAGGTCTGGGCGGCGCTCTAGCCGGTCGAAGCGTTCGGGCCCGCGACCGCGCCCGCGTGCCACGCCGACAGGAACGCGTGTGCGTAGAAGGCGTCGAACTGGGTACCCGCGCACCGTTCGATCTCGCCGAGCGCGCGTGACGTCGGTAGCGCCTGCCGGTACGGCCGGGTCGTCGTCATCGCGTCGAACGCATCGACGACCGCGAGCAGGCGTGCGCCGTCGGGGATGTTGCCCCGCGAACGGCCGGTCGGATAGCCGGCGCCGTCCCACCGCTCGTGGTGGTACAGCACGAACGGCAGCGCCCCGCTCGCCGGCCCCCGGGCGATCAGCTTCGCGCCCGCCGCGGGGTGCGTCCGGATCTCGGCGAGCTCGCCCTCGTCGAGTGGCCCGCGCTTCCGGAGGATCTGGGCCGACACCGTGATCTTGCCGATGTCGTGCAACCGGGCGCCGAAGCGCAGCGCCTCGAGGCGAGTCTCGCTCCACCCGAGCCAGCTCCCGAGACGGACGGCCAGGAAGGTGACGCGCGCCGAATGCGCCGCGGTCACTGGATCGCGGGCGGCGAGCGCGGAGGCGAGGTCTGCCACCATCGGCCCGAACGAGTTCCAGGCCGACCGTCCATTCCCTCTACTGCGCTAGCGCCAGACGCCGACGATCGGGCCCGCGCGGGCCGAGCGGCCGAGCCGCGGAAGGCTCCACGCATCTTCGATTGTTCGGAGCAGCCCGTAGTGGCTCGTCACCGCAACGAACCGAGAGTGCGGACGGACCGCGGTCCCCGCGACCAGCGCCGGGATGTGGCCACCGCCCCGCGCGTCCGAGCT
Organism: Gaiellaceae bacterium; assembly: GCA_045806225.1. Classification (GTDB taxonomy): domain Bacteria; phylum Actinomycetota; class Thermoleophilia; order Gaiellales; family Gaiellaceae; genus 3-1-20CM-4-69-9. Next base: position 283 of record JBJMJS010000111.1, on the reverse strand, counting down.
CCCTTCGTCGAAGACGACGAAGACGGCCGTGTTCGCGAGCCGGAGAAGCGGCGGGATCGTCGCCTTCAGCCACGCGTCGCCGGTCGCGACGGAGCAATCGTGCATCGAGTGGCAGAGATCGGGGACGACGAGCGCGAAGTCGGGCAGCTTCCCGGCGCGAAGGTCGGTGCGCAGTCCGGTCAGCGGGACGACCCTCTTGAGCCGCGCGGGTCGTGCGACGACGTCCCGGAAGTACAGGAAGGGCGCATGCTTCTTCGCGTAGCGGCCGGAGAAGCCGCCGGTG
>JBJMJS010000110.1:0-27972 GCA_045806225.1 Gaiellaceae bacterium | reverse complement strand
GCTCTCGGTCGTCTCCTCCCAGGTGTCGGCCCGGGCCTGGATGATGCGGTCCGCGATCATCTCCATCGCGTCGTCGAGCGGCAGCTCCTCCCAGCGCGTGCCGTACGGGCGGCGGTACTTGACCTTGTACTCGCGCAGCGGCCCCGCGTGGAATCCCTTCGACGCGGCGCCCTTCGGGCAGAGGCGGCCGCGTGAGATCGGGCTCGCCGGGTCGCCTTCGATCTGCGTGACCTCGCCGTCCTTGACGTAGACGAGCTGCGCGCACCCGACCGCGCAGAAGGGGCAGATCGAGTGGGCGACATGGTCGGCTTCGTCGATCCGCGGCTTCAGCGCATGAGACCGTGGCGACTGCGCGGCCCTCCCGAGGCCCAGCGGATCCCCCTCGCGGAACTGGCGCAGCAACGGCCACCGGGAGAGCGACTTCAGCGGCTCCATCCGCCGATCTTCCTTGCCTGCAGCAACAGGTTTAAACATATCGTAGTGCGAGATAACTCGAGTGTAAATCCGAGGAGGTGAAACATGAGCACGATCGAAGAGCGACGGGCGGTGGCGACGGCAGGGGTCGACGGCGCCGCGGACGGCTTCGCGACGCGGATCTTCTTGCAGCCGATCGCCGCACCGTCGATCCTGGGTCTGTTCGGTTTCGCCGCTGCGACGTTCATCGTCGCCGCGAACGTCGCGGGGTGGTACGGGAACCACACGACCACGCCGCTCGTCCTTGCACCGTTCGCGGCTGTCTTCGGCGGTATCGCCCAGTTCATGGCGGGGATGTGGGCGTACCGCGCACGGGACGCGGTGGCGACGGCGATGCACGGCATGTGGGGCTCGTTCTGGATCGCCTACGGCATCCTGAACATCCTGCTCGCCGCGCACGTCCTGACCGCACCGACCCCCTGGTACCACGATTCGGCGTTCGGCTTCTGGTTCTTCGCCCTAGCGGTGATCACTGGGTCGGGAGCGCTCGCCGCGCTCGCCGAGAACCTCGGTCTGTTCTCGGTGCTGGCGACGCTCTCCGTCGGCTCGGCGCTGCTCGCCGGCGGCCTGATCTACGGGTCGCACGAACTCGTGATTGCCGCCGGCTGGGTGCTCGTCGCCTCGGCGATTCTCGCCTGGTACGTCGCGACCGCGATGATGCTTGCTTTTGCCGGCGGCCGCGTCGTGCTGCCGCTCGGGAAGTACTCGAAGGCGGCAAACAAGCCGGGCGGCAAGCCGACACGTCCGATCGAGCTCGAGTGGGCGGAGCCCGGGATCAAGATGGGTCAATGAGCTAAGGCTTCTCCTCCCTGCCGATCGCCCGCGGAACGGGGGCCGCTTGGAACATCCCGCGGCCCTTGTTCTCTTCCATCTGAGGTAGCGTGAGACCGATGCCGCGCGAGTCCCGGACGACTCGAAAACGCGACCAAGCAGCCGCTCTCCCGCTGGAGCGCGTCATCGACCTCGCCGAGTTTCGGGCCTGCCTACGCACCTTCCTCCGCCACAGCGAGCATGTCGCTCGCCGCTGGGATCTGACGCCACAGCGGTTTGCGCTCCTCCTCGCGATCAAGGGCGCGCCCGATGGCAGCGAGCAGTTGACGGTCACCGAGCTCGCGCGGCGACTGCAGCTCTCGCGCAACTCGGTGACCGAGCTCGTCGCGCGGGCGGAGGAGGTCGGGCTCGTGCGCCGCACGCAGGCCGACCACGATCAGCGCGTCGTGCACCTCACGATCACGCCCGAGGGCGATCGCCGGCTGATGGGCGTCCTGGTGGAGAACGAGGATGCGCGCCGCGAGCTCGCGCACGTGTTCGACGCGGTCGCGCGGTCGTTCGCCGCGACCGATGGCGCGACCTAGCTCGAAGAAGTGCATCGCCCTGGCAAGGGTCAGACCCTGAGCGTCCGGCCGCGTACGTCGGTCCGCTGTTGTCCGTCCTGACGCCGATTCCCCGCGTTTTACGCATCCGGCACGCGGTACACCGGCGTCGTGCGGACGCTGCTTACGTACGCGTGTTGGTGGTTCGCGACGTTCTGGCTCTGGCTCGCGTACCAGGGTGAATGGAACAAGGTGGAGTGGATCGCCGCCGCGTGTGCGGCGACGCTCGCCGCCGCGCTCGCGACCGTGCTGGCACGACTCCGCCTGCTGCGGTTCCGCGTGCCCCTGCAAGCGCTTGTCGACGGCGCGACCGTGCCGTTGCAGGTCGTGCTCGATTTCTGGATCGTGACGCGTGCGCTTGCGCGGCGGTTGAGCGGACGTCCGTCGCAGGGCGGGTTCGTCGTCCGGCACCTCCCGAGCGCAGGCAGCGGCGCGACCGCCGCAGGCGACCGAGCAGCCCGGTCGGTGCTGGCGACGATCGCGCCGAACGCGTACGTCGTGGACATCGATCCCGGCGACCACACCGCGCTTCTCCACGACCTCGTCCCGAACCGCGCGTCCGAGAACCCGGTGTGAACGCGTTCCTGATCGCGGCGACGGCATTGCTGGTCCTGCTCGTGCTGCCCGGGTACGTCGTGGTGCGCGAGCGCCCGATCGACGCGCTCGTCGGGCTCGAGATCGTCGGGACGACCGTCGTGCTCGTGCTCCTGTGCCTCGCCGCCGGCTTCCACCAGAGCGTGTACTTCAACGTCCCCGTCGTCGCCGCGCTCTGTGTGTGGACAGGCGGGCTCATCTACCTGCGGTTCGTCGGCCGCTTCCGATGAAGACGAGCGACATCCTCGTCGACGTGTTCTTGACCCTCGGCGTCGCCGTCCAGCTGATCGCGTGCCTCGGTGTCGTCGCGTTTCGCGACGTGTTCGACCGCGTGCACTACGCGGGCACCGCAACGACGGTGAGCCCGCTGTTGATCGGCGCCGCGGTGCTGACGCGCTACACCACCTCGACAGGCGGCATCTCGACGATCGTCGTCATGGTCTTGCTCGTCGTCCTCGGCCCGGCGCTTGCGATCGCGACCGCGCGCGCGGCGAGGCGAATCGACTTCGGCCAGGTGGAGGCGACGGAATCGGAGCGCGCGCGGTGATCCCACTCCAGGTCGTCAGCATCGTGCTCGTCGGCGCGGGTGCGCTCGCGGTCGTCCTCCAGCGCGATCCGCTCCGGCAGGCGATCGTCAACAGCGTCTACGCGCTGCTGCTCGTCGTGCTCTTCATGATCTACCAGGCGCCCGATGTGGCGCTGTCGATGCTCGTCGTCGGCTCGATCGCGTATCCGCTCGTGTTGATGGTCGCGATCATGCGGGTGCGCGACCGCGGCGAGGAGACCACCGACCGAACCGGACGATGACACCGCGCGCGCGCATGGTCGGCTTCCTCTTCGCCGGCGCGGGGTTCGCAGCACTCATGTTCTGGGGTCTGGTCGGCCTGCCGGACTTCGGCCACTACCACTGGCCCTACGGCAACGCGCTGAACGCGATCGCGACCCCGGAGCGGCATACGACCAACGTCGTCGGCGCGACGGTCTTCGACTACCGCGGACTCGACACGCTCGGCGAGGAGTTCATCCTCTTCGCCTCGGTCGTAGGCGTTGCCCTGCTGTTGCGCAAGGACGACCAGGCACGCGTACCTCCTGATGTCGTCCGGAGCGACCCGATTCGTGCGCTCGGCGTGCTCGGCGTGCTGCTCCTGTTCGTGCTCGGACTGTGGGTCGTCGCCTTCGGGATCGTCACGCCGGGCGGCGGGTTCCAGGGCGGCGTCGCGCTCGCCGGCGCATTTCTGCTGGTCTACGTCGTCGGCGGGTACAGGCAGTACCACGAATTGCTGCCGCACTCGCCGCTCGAAATGACCGAGGCGGCCGGGGCGGGCGCGTTCGCGGTCCTCGGCTTCGTCGGCCTCGCGTATGCCGGGGCATACCTCGGCAACTTCCTCGGCATCGGCAACGCGGGGTCGCTGTACTCGGGTGGCAGCATTCCGCTGCTGAACTGGGCGACCGGCATCGAAGTGTGTGCGGCGCTCCTCGTGCTGTTCAGCGAGTTCCTCAAGGTGTACATGGTTCCCGCCGCGGAGTGGACGCCGGAAAAGGGCCCGCGGTGAGCTTTCTCCCGTACGCGCTCGCCGGCTGGATCTTCGTCGTCGGTCTCTACGGCGTCGTGTCGAGCCGGAACCTCATCCACCTTGCGCTCTGCCTCACCGTCATGCAGTCGGGGACGTACGTCCTCCTGCTCGCGATCGGCTACCGGAACGGCACGACCGCACCGATTTTCCGTCCGTCGCGCCACCCCGCCGTCGACCCGGTCGTGCAAGCCCTGACGCTGACGGACATCGTCGTGAGCGTCACAGTCATCGCGTTGATCCTCGCGCTCGCGCTCGGCGCACACAAGGAGAGCGGCTCGGTGAACCCCGAAGAGATCGCCGACTTCACCGGATGAGCACGATTCTGGCGTTCCCCGTCGCGGTCCCACTCGCCGGCGCCGCGTTTGTCGCGTTCACCGACGATTGGACGCCGAAGGCGCTCAAGGAGATCCCGGCGATGTTGATTGCGGCGGCGACTGCTGTGTTCTCGATCATCATCCTCGTCCGCAGCGAGCGGATGTCGCTCGTGCACTGGTTCGGCGGCTGGCTGCCGAGGCACGGGCTCGCGATCGGGGTCGGGTTCGTCGCCGATCCGATCGGGGCGGGAATGGCCGCGCTCGTCGGCGTCCTCGTGACCGCGAGCCTCATCTTCTCGTGGCGCTACATGACCGACGCGCCGCGCCTCTATCGCGTGCTGATGCTCGTGTTCCTCGCGGGTATGTCCGGGTTCGCGCTCAGCGGCGACCTGTTCAACATGTTCGTCTGGTTCGAGCTGATGGGCGTCGCCGCCTACGCGCTCGCCGGCTACATGGTCGAGCAGCTCGGCCCGCTTCAGGGCGCGCTCAACTTCGCGATCACGAACACGATCGGCGCGTACTTCGTCCTGTTCGGAACTGGACTGCTCTACGGCCACACCGGCTCGCTGAACCTCGCGCAGATCGGCCGCACGCTCGGGCACCACAAACCGAACGGCCTCGTGGTCGTCGCGTTCACGCTCGTGATCGTCGGCTTCCTGATCAAGAGCGCGATCGTCCCGTTCCACCTCTGGCTCGCCGATGCGCACGCGGTTGCACCGGCGCCGGTCTGTGTCCTGTTCTCCGGCGTCATGGTCGAGCTCGGACTGCTCGGTGTCGCGCGGGTGTACTGGACCGCGTTCGAGGGACCGCTCGGGCCGGACGCCGGCGACGTCCGGATGCTGCTCGTGTGGATGGGCGTCGTGACGGCGCTGCTCGGCGCAGTGATGTGCTTCCTCCAGCGCCACCTGAAGCGTCTGCTCGCGTACTCGACGATCAGCCACGCCGGCGTGATGCTCGCCGGGATCGGCTTGCTCGACGGCAAGAGCCTCGGCGGTACCGCGAACCTGGTGCTGTCGCACGGGTTCCTCAAAGGCGCGCTGTTCTTCGCCGCGGGCGTCCTGTTGCGCCAGTTTCGCGACGTGGACGAGCTGCGGCTGCACGGCAGCGGGCGCGCGCTGCCGGTCCTGGGCGTGCTCTTCGGGATCGCCGCGATCGGGTTGATCGGGCTCCCGTACGTGGGCAGCTTCCTGGGGCACTCGATGATCGACGATGGCGCGGCCGAGCACGGCCACGGCTGGATTGCGGTGCCGTTGATGATCGCCGCAGGCGTGTCGTCCGGAGCGATCCTGCGCGCGGGCGCGCGGATCTTCCTCGGCTGGGGGCCGCGTGAGGATCCGCTGCTGACGCCGGAGCCGCCGGAGAAGCCGCCCGAGGTCGAGTCGAGCCTGCCGGCGATGGTCGGGATCACGGCTGTCGTGGTGGCGATCGGCGTCGCGTTCAGCGTCATCCCCGGCATCGAGGACCGCAGCGAGCACGCTGCCGATCGATTCCGTGACCGTCACACGTACGTCCAGCGCACGCTGTTCGCGAAGGTGCAGCGGTACGGGCCGTCGGCGCCTGCCCTCGTGCACGCGGCGAAGCCGTCGAGCATCGCCTACGGGCTGGGCGCGGGCGCGATCGCGCTGGTGACCGCCGCGTTCGGCCTCTTCCGGCGCCGGATCCCCGGCGCCGCACGGACCGTCGGCGCCCGCTGGCTCGAGCCGGCCGTTTCCGGGCTGAAGGCGGTGCACACGGGCGTGGTCGGCGACTACGTCATGTGGATCACCGTCGGGACCGCCGTGATCGGCGGAATCTGGGCATTGACGCTCGCGTCGTAGACGCTTAATCCGCCCTTAACGCAACACAACCGGGCGTTAAAGGCGCCTCGGCTAGAACGAAGGCGTGCATCCCACCCTCCGCACCCCTCGCCGCGCCGTCGAGTTGGTCGTCGCTGCAGTTGCAGGCGGCGCCGTCGTGCTTGGCGGCGCGGCTGCGTTGGGAAAGCTGGATGCGACGACGACCGTCGTCCGCGAGCAGGCGGTGAACGCGGCCGCCGAGCCGGCCGCGTTCACGCAGTCGAAGCAGCTGTCGATCCATGACGTCTACCGGCGTGCCGCCCCGGGCGTCGTCCACATCACGGCGACGACGAAGGTGCAGCAGCCGGCCGATCCGTTCTTCGGGACCCCCGGCGGGACCGGCGAGCAGCGCGCCGTCGGCTCCGGCTTCGTGATCGACAAGAGCGGCCACATCATCACCAACGACCACGTGGTCGCCGGCGCCTCGTCGGTTCAGGTCAGCTTCTCCGACAACGAGAGCATGAACGCGAAGGTCGTCGGCGAGGACGCTGCGACCGACGTCGCGGTCCTGCAGGTGAACGCGCCGTCGCGTGCACTCGATCCGCTTCCGCTCGGGAACTCCGACACCGTCCAGGTCGGTGATGCGGTCGTCGCGATCGGCAACCCGCTCGGCTACGACCGCTCGGCCAGCTCCGGGATCGTCAGCGCCGTCGGCCGCTCGATCCAGGCACCGAACCAGGTTTCGACCATCGGACACGCGATCCAGACAGACGCGGCGCTGAACCACGGCAACTCCGGCGGCCCGCTGCTGAACGCTGACGGTCAAGTGGTCGGGGTCAACGCGCAGATCGCGCCTTCGGAGAGCGGCGCCAACATCGGCATCGGGTTCGCGATTCCGATCAACACCGTTCGCGACGTCGCCGCGCAGCTGATCAAGAACGGGAAGGTCGAGCATGCATTCCTCGGGATCGAGGCGAAGCCGATCGACAGCCAGATCGCTCGGATCCTCCACCTTCCCGTCCAGCATGGCCTGGTGGTCGCGCACGTCGTGGGCGGCACCGGTGCGGCGAAGGCGGGCCTCCAGGCAGGGAAGACGCCGGTGATCGTCGCCGGTGAAAGCTGGCCGGCAGGCGGCGACATCATCGTCCGCGCCGACGGCCGACCCGTCGCGACGATCGAGACGCTGCGCGACGTCATCGGCCGCAAGAAGCCCGGAGACTCGGTCACGCTCGACGTCTACCGCGGCACCAAGAAGCTGACATTGCACGTGAAGCTTGGACGGCAACCGAACAGTCCCCCCTGAGCCGTCCGACATAGGCCCCGAACCCCTGGGGGCCCGCTTCCGCCGGCCGTAGGCCAGCACGGCAAGCGGAGGCAACCGAGCCAAGAGCCCGACCGCCTGCCCGGGCTCTTGGCTCTTCAAAGGGTCAGACCCTCCGGGTCTGACCCTTTTTTTGGGGCGGCCGCTACTTCGAGTGTCAGACCGTCTTCGGGTCTGACACTTTTGACGTCACGCGGCCCGGTTGAGTCGCCTCGACGAAAAGGGGTCAGACCCGGAGGGTCTGACCCTTGGTTTCCACCTTCGTTGCCTGCTCGGCGGCTGCTTTCAGGCCTTCGCTGTAGCTCGGGTACACGTGGTGCACCGCTGCCATGTCGTCGACGGTCAGGCCCAGGCGCAGCGCAAGGGCGAGCGTGCCCACGATGTCGCTTGCGCCGCGCGAGACGACATGGACGCCGAGGACTCTTCGCGTCGCGCGGTCGAACACCACCTTGTAGAGGCCGCGCTTCGACGACGAGAACTGTGCGCGCGTCACGGCCGCAACCGGATGCTTCACGACCTCCACCTCGAACCCGACCGCGCGCGCCTCCGCCTCCGTAAGCCCGACGCCGCCGAGCTCGGGGTCGGTGAAGATCGCGGTCGGAAGAACGGCGTAGTCCGCGTCGCGCACGTTGCCGAACATGTCGTCGACGGCGACGCGCGCCTGGTACTGGGCCGCCGGTGTCAGCTGCGGCCCGGCTGCGGCGTCGCCTGCAGCCCAGATCCCGTCGACGCTTGTCCGCTGGTGCACATCGACGCCGATCCCGCGCGGTGATGCGTCGACCCCGATCGCGTCGAGCCCGAGCGCCTCGACATTTGCGACACGTCCGGTCGCGAGCAGCACGTCGGAGACGACGATCATCCGCCCGCCCGTCAGCTCGGCAGTGATGCCGCGCGGCGTGCGTGTGAACCGCTCGACCCCGCCGGGAGTGAGCACGATCTCGATCCCCTCGTCCTCGAGCGCCGCCGCCAGCTCCGCCGCTGCTTCGGTGTCCGCGCGCGCAGCGATCTGCGTGCCGTGGTTGACGAGTGTCACGCGGGAGCCGAACCGCGCGAAGATCTGCGCGAACTCGAGCCCGACCGGACCACCGCCGAGTACGAGCAGCGACTCGGGGACGCGTTCGAGCTCGAGCGCGGAGATGTGATCGAGCCACTGGACGTCGCGGAGCCCGGGGATCGGAGGGACGGCGGTGCGGCCGCCCGTCGCGATCAGGATTCGGTCGGCCGTCAGGTCGCGGCCGTCGACGCGCACTGTGCGTGCATCGGCGAATGTCGCTTCGCCGGCGACAGTCGTGTACTGCGTTCCGAGTACCTCGACCCAGCTGTCCTGGTCGCGCCGGATCGAGTTCTTCCACTCGCGGAGCTGCGCGACATCGATCTCTGCGCGCGAGACGCGGATGCCCCGGCCGGCCGCCTCGACGTTGACGTCGTGCACGAGCTCGGCGGCGGTGAGGTACGCCTTCGTCGGCCGGCACGCGATGTTCGGGCACGAGCCGCCCCACCGTTCACGCTCGACCATGGCGACGTTTGCGCCGTAGTCCCGCTTCGCCTTTCCCGCTGCGTCACGCGCTGCCGATCCGGCACCGAGGACGATCAGGTCGTAGTGCTCGTTCATCGAGGCTCCTCTCAGTCGTCACCCGCACTGTCGCGCGGACGGACGGTGCGTTACAAGTGGTTGTAACGGCGCGCTGCCTCGACGAGTCTGTGCAGCACGCCAACCGAAGGAGGCCGCCATGCCGATCGTCTCGCGTGGGTTCAAAGGAAGCCGTCGCGACGAGGGCCCGCCCGACCGCGTTCCGCCGGGCCAGTACCTGACGAACGATTTTCCCGTTCTCTCGGCCGGGCCGACGCCTCAGACGCGACTTGCGGACTGGGATTTCACGATCACGGGCGAGATCGACGAGCTCAAACGATGGTCGTGGGACGAATTCCGCGCGCTGCCGAGCGAGACGTTCACCGTCGACATCCACTGCGTGACGAAGTGGTCGAAGCTCGACACCGACTGGGAGGGTGTCGCGCTCGACGCATTGTTCGACGGCGTCGATACCGAAGCGGAGTACATGACGGCGTACTGCGACGGCGGGTACACGACGAATCTTCCGCTCGCCGACGTTCTCGACGGGAAGGCGTGGATCGCCTTCGGGTACGACGACGAGCCGCTGGATCCCGAGCACGGCGGGCCGGCGCGGCTACTCGTGCCGCATCTGTACTTCTGGAAGAGCGCGAAGTGGGTCCGCGGCCTGCGGCTGACGTCGACCGATGAACCGGGCTTCTGGGAATCGAACGGCTACCACCTGTACGGCGATCCGTGGCGAGAGCAGCGGTACTGGGGCGACTGACATGGCGCGTTGCGACGGTCGCCGGCGTGCGGCCGGAGACGCCGCGCGCCGTGACGCTCCTGCTCGACGTCGACGGCTGGTCCGGGCATCGTGCAGGGCAGCACGTCGACGTTCGCCTGACGGCAGAGGACGGGTATCAGGCGCAGCGCAGCTACTCGATCGCGTCCGCTCCGGACGCTGGCATGCTCGAGCTGACGGTCGAGCGGATCGACGACGGGGAGGTCTCGCCGTATCTCACCGGCGACGTTCGCGCGGGTGATCAGTTCGAGCTGCGCGGTCCGGTCGGCGGCTACTTCGTGTGGGACCCGGACGTCCGCGGCGACGTCCTCCTCGTCGGTGGGGGGTCGGGTGTCGTGCCCCTGATGGCGATGGCGCGGCAACGCGCCGCCGACGGCGACGACGTTCCGACGCGGCTCCTCTATTCGGCGCGCTCGTGGGACGTCGTCATCTACCGCGACGAGCTCCAGCGCCTCACCGGCAACGGCTTCGAGCCGAGCTTCACGCTGACGCGCGAGCGGCCGGACGGCTGGACCGGCTACACCGGACGCGTCGACGACGCACTCCTCGAGCAGGTCGTTCCAGGCGAGCCGGCGGCGACGTTCGTCTGCGGCCCGACCCCGTTCGTCGAGGCGGTCGCGGCGGCGCTCGTGCGACGCGGCCATGCGCCCGAGCGGATCAAGACCGAACGGTTCGGACCGACGGGAGGATGACGTGGACGGATTGAGGCTCGACGGAAATGCGGCGGCAGGGCTGTTGCAGGACATCTTCGGAATGGACGTGACGGTCGCCGACGGGACCTGCGACGGCTGCGGCGCGACGGAGGCGCTCGGAGCGGTGCACGTCTACCTCGCCGCCGGAACGGTGCTTCGTTGCCCGCACTGCGAATCGGTGCTCATGAGCGTGGTTCGTTCCGAGCGGCGGCTGTGGGTCGACGTTCGCGGCGTCCGCTCGCTGGAGCTTCGAACGCCCTGAGCGCGCACGACACGGGGGTGAGTCGATCGGTGCAGCCCGAGGACCGTCGCGTCGTCGAGGCGCTCCGCGCCGGCGACGAGGCGGCGTTCATGAAGTTGATGCGTGAGTACGGGCCGATGATGCTGCGTGTCGCGCTGATGTACGTGTCGACGCGTGCGGTCGCGGAAGAGGTCGTACAGGACGCATGGATCGGCGTCTTCAACGGGATCGGTCGTTTCGAGGCACGTTCGTCACTGAAGACCTGGATCTTCCGGATCCTCACGAACACCGCGAAGACCCGCGCGCAGCGCGAGGGCCGGAGCATCCCGTTCTCGTCGATCACCTCGCCGGACGGCGAGGACGGCGGTGCGGTCGACCCGGAGCGCTTCCTCGGCAGCGGCGAGCGGTTCCCCGGCCACTGGGGGACGCCGCCGCGGCGGTGGGGGCCCGACGAGCGCCTGCTCTCCGCCGAGGCGCAAGGCGTCGTCGACGCGGCGATCGCGAAGCTCCCGCCGGCACAGCAAGCCGTGATCACGATGCGCGACGTTGAGGACCTCGACCCCGAAGACGTGTGTAACGCACTCGACATCACGGAGACCAATCAGAGGGTCCTTTTGCACCGCGCAAGGTCGAAGGTACGGCAGGCGCTCGAGGAGTACATGCGATGAGGCTGGACCGAGAACTGACGTGTGCACAGCTCGTCGAGCTGGTGACCGACTACCTGGAGGACGCGCTTTCTCCGGAGGACGTCGAACGGGTCGAGGAGCATCTCGTCTTCTGCGACGGCTGCACGAACTACCTCGAGCAGATGCGCGCGACGGTCGCCGCCTCGGGGCGGCTGCGCACCGAGGACGTTCCGCCCGAGCTCCAGGAACGGTTGCTCACGGCGTTCCGCGACTGGAGCCGCGCGTGATCGCCTACAAGTTCCTCGACGCCGGACGCATCGCGCCGTTTACGCGCTTTCAATGGCCCGAGAATGAATGGGTCTCGGCCGATCGCCTGGCGCCGTGCAAAGCCGGCGTGCACGCTTGCCGCGTCCGCGACCTGCCGATCTGGATCGACGACGAGTTGTGGGAGGTCGAGCTGGGCGGTGACGTCGTCGAGTACCCGCGCAAGGTCGTCGCGTCGCGCGGGCGGCTGACGCGCCGGATCGACGCGTGGACACCCGCGCTCGCCGACGAATTCGCGGCGATGCTGGTGTCGCACACGCGCCGCCGGTTCGGCTCGATCCCGGTGCTGTCCGGATTTGTCGTCGACATCGCGCGGTTCCGGGCGACGAACCGCGTCCCGATTGCGGGATTCGCGGCCGCACGCGCAGCAGAGCTGTCGGGCGGGCCGCGCGCGTACGAGCACGAGCGCCTGCGTCAGGCGGCCTGGCTCGCCGAGCGGCTCGCCATCCCCGCGGAAAGTCGTATCACGACACGAATCAAGCGGGCCCGGTGTGCGCAACGAAGTGCGCACGCGCCCGGCCCGACTGCGGCTGCGGACCGGACTACCGGACCCATGCCTAGAGTGCCCGAACTCGTACCCCTGTGCGGGACGGCTAGCCTTGCGTCGTGGAGGAGGGCCGTTTCCAGCGCGGCACTGCAGGCGTCGTCGAGGAGGAACTACTCGCCGACGAGGAGCTGTGGACGGATGACGAGGGAAGCGATCACAGCGGCTGGTTCTGCGTGCGCACGAATCCGTTTCCGTGTCCGGCGTCCGGCTGCACGTTCGTCGCCGACTTCATGACCGCTGCGCACCTGATCCTCGTGTGGGAGCAGCGCGACGATCCGAACCTGCTTCGTCACGCCGCGCGCGCGAAGGACGTCGGCCGGAACCCGCGGATCACCGAGTACGAGTCGGCGTTCGGCCCGAGCGCGTCGTACTACGCGTGGGAGGCTGCGGGCGGCCCCGTGCACGGCGTTCGCGCTCCGTGATCGAACAGCACTTCGGCTCCACGCTGACGATCGGCGTGGAGGAGGAAGTCATGATCCTGGACGCCGAGACGCTCGAGCTGACGCCGCGCGTCGCCGATCTCGTCGCCGCCGTCGACGCACGCACGCTGCCGGGCGTGTTGAAGACGGAGCTGCACGCGTCGGTCGTCGAGCTGACGAGCGAAACGAGCACCTCGGCCGAGCAGGCGGTGGAGCGCGTGCTCGAGCTGCGCGCGGCTGCCCATGATGCCGCCGAGCGACACGGACTCGTGCTCGCGGCCGCCGGCTCGCACCCGACAAGCGTCCCCGCGCAGCAGGAGATCGCACCGGACGAGCGATACCGCGCGTTCGTCGACTACGCAGGACCGTCGGCGCAGCGGCAGGGTGTGAGCGGTCTGCACGTCCATGTCGGGATGCCGGACGCCGACACGTGTTATCGCGTGCTCGAGACCGTGCTGCCGTGGCTGCCCGTTGTGCTCGCGCTGTCGGCCAACTCGCCGTACTTCGAAGGACACGACACGGGGATGCGGTCGATTCGAACCGAGGTGCTCGGCTTTCTCCCGCGGCACGGCGCGCCCCCGGCCGTGCGGTCGTACGCCGAGTGGGAGGCGTTCGTGGAGCGAATGGTCGCGACCGGCCTCGCGCAGACGCCGACCAGCTTCTGGTGGGACATCCGCCCGCATCCTCAGCTCGGGACGCTCGAGATCCGCACACCCGACCAGCCGACCTCCGCCGAGAAGACGGCGGCGTTCGTCCGCCTCCTCCACGATCTCTGCGCGTGGGCGCTCGACGCGCCGCCGCGGCCATTCGACCCTGCAGAGCGCGGCATCTACGACCAGAACCGCTGGGCGGCGTCGCGGTTCGGGCCGCACGGGCGGTTGATCCATCCCGAGCGAGCGGAGGCGGTCGAGGTGCGCGATCTCGTGCATGAGTTGCCGGTCGAGGCGTGCGGCCTCGACGGCACCGCGTGCGAAGGGGACGTCCAGCTCGAAGTCGGCCGCCGCGACGGCTTGCATGCCGTCTGCGCAGACCTCGCCCGGCGGACTATGGTGCAGCCGTGATCCGCGAGGAGACCATCCAGGTCAGCGGAATCCGCTGCGAACGGTGCGTGATGCGCCTGGCGAACGTGCTCGAAGGCCACGACGGCCTCGAGGCGGCGAACGCCAACCTCATGGGCCAGGTGGCGCTCGCCTGGGACGACGAGCGCACCTCGCGCGAGGCGTTGGTCGACGCAATGGCCCGCGGCGGCTTCCGCGAGCTCGCGGCCGTCTAGCGGTCGGGCTCGGACGCCTTCTTGATCCGGTCGCCGACGAGGCCCGGGAGTGGCTCGTGCCCCTCCGGGTCGTTGCTCTCGTCGTCGTTCAGCTGCGCCTCCTCGGGTAGGCGTTCACGCATCTCCGCTCGTTGTTGCTCCGTCTCTTGCATGTGATCGCTCATGGCCGTTGCAGTACCCGGAATGCGCCGCGTGAACCCAGCGTTTGAGCAGGAAGATGCCTTGGTAGGGTGGCCCGCGTGAGTGAGACGACGCGAGAATCCGATCCGAGGCGCTTGGCGGCGGACGCGCGTGATCGCGTCCATTTCGAGGAGGACGCGCTTGCACTGTCGGATCAGATCTATCGAGTCGCCCGTCACCTCGTCGGGTCCCGCGAGGAGGCGGAAGACTTGATGCAGGAGACGTACGCGCGTGCGTTCCGCTCGTGGCGCTCGTTCACGCCCGGGACGAACCTTCGCGCGTGGCTGCTGCGCATCCTCACGAATCTCAACATCGATCGTGGCCGACGGCTCCAGCGGACGCCCGACCAGCAGCCGCTCGAGGAAGGCGACTACTTCCTCTACAACAAGCTCGAGGAGACGTCGGGCGGCGCGAGCGACGAGGACCGCGTCGTGCAGCGGCTGTCGCAGAACGACGTGGTCGATGCGCTGTCGGAGGTGCCGCATGACTTTCGCGACGTCGTCGTCCTCGTCGACATCGGCGACTTCACGTACGCCGATGCAGCGCAGATCCTCGACATCCCGGTCGGCACGGTCATGTCGCGCCTGCACCGCGGGCGGCGTATCCTGAAAAAGGCAATGGCGGACTCCGCAGTCGGAAGTGAGCGCTGATGAGTAATTGCGAAGACTGCGAGCAGTGGATGCAGCCATACATGGACCGCGTGCTGACCGACGCGGAACGGCGCGACGCCGAGGTGCATCTCGACGAGTGCTCCTACTGCCGTAAGCGGTATCGCTTCGAGGCGCACCTCCGGCAGTTCGTGCGCCAGGCCGTAGTGGAGCCGATGCCCGTCGAGCTCAAGCAGCGCCTCGCCAGCCTGCGCACGCCCCTGCAGTAACGTCCCTCACAAGTGTCTGACCCTCCGGGTCTGACACTTTTCGAACGACGAGGCGCCACGGTTCGCGAAAAGGGGTCAGACCCGGAGGGTCAGACCCTTGCTTACGAGTGTCAGACCCTTTTCTTCGGGTCTGACACCTTTTGACGTCACGCATCACGCGCACGCTCGGTCTGGGGCTCCGCCTCCTACTCGCCGGGGCCGCGGGCGGGGCCGACGATCACGAACAGCGCGCACGGGCCGCTGCCGCCGGGGAGCGGCTTCGTCGCGACGCCGATCTGCTTGCCGAGGCGCGTCGCGAGCGCTTCGCAGCCTGGCGGGAAGTACACGGCCGTCTGCGGATAGTTGAAGCTGTCGGCGCGACCGACCTTCTTGATCTGGTACCCGAGTGACTGCACGCCGCTCGCCACCTGACGCGTGTAGTTGATGTCGCCGCTGCCGTTGAGGACGTTGACGTCGACGCGCCAGGGTGGGGGCAGGATCGCGGCCGTCGCCGCGGCCTTCCCGTGGCCGCCGCCGCCGGCATGCGGGACGAGCACGACTGCCCCGGCGATCGCGAGGGCGATCAGGATCGCGCCCAACACGATCAGCCGTGGCAGCGGATTCCGTTGCGCCGGCAGCGTGTCGACCGCGATCCCGGCGAGCTCCCGCGCCTCGCGGTTGTCGATCCCGAGCGCTGTTCCATAGAGCAGGGCCGCAAGCAGCGCATCGTCAGGCGCGGCAAATCGGTAGACGCGCCCTTCCTCGAGCCACTGCGCTTCCTCGACCGAGATCCCGGCGCGGCGCGCCGTCTCCTCGACCGTCAGCTGTCGCTGCAGCCGGGCACGTGCGAGCGGGGAATCCTCGCCGGTCGGCTCGAGCGGATGCACCAGCTCCATGCCGAATCCCATTCTGCTCTCGTACGTGGCCACCTTCTACGCTTCATCGGCAAAATCGACGTCTCCTGGAGCCGTCAAGTCGTCGCAGGGAACGAGCCGGGCCGGCACGTCCCGAAGCCCAGCGTCCGGGGTCTGACCCCAGACTCCGCGCGCGAGGACGAGGGGGTGGAGGCGGACGCCGGCATAGGTGGCAGCGACTCGCGCGTCGCCGCCCTCGCGCCAGGTCTCGACGACGCGATCGACTGCGCGCGGGTCGAGCTCCGGCCCGTCCGCGAGCACGACGACCGCCGCGTCCACATCGGCACCGAGCGCGGCGAGCCCGCACCTCAGCGAGGCGCCGGGCCCGCGCTCCCAGTCCGGGCAGTGCACCGTTCGTGCGTCCGTCTCGACCTCGTGCGCGCCGAGCACGACGACGATCTCGTCGACGGCGCTCTGGCGGAGGCGCTCGAGCACGCGCGGGAGCAGCACGCGCTGCTTCGGCGACCCGAATCGTTGCGACGCGCCGGCGGCGAGGACGACTGCCGCGACCACGCCGTGAACGCTACGGCGTCAGCGTCATGCGCCGGATGACGATGCGGCGGGTCGGCTGCTCCGACGCGTTTCCGAGACGGCCGATTCGCTCGACCACGTCGAGGCCCTCCGTCACCTTCCCGAGCAGCGCGTACTGGGGCGGGAGGCCCGCGTCCGCGCCGGTGACGACGAAGAACTGGCTCCCCGCGGTGCCTGCAGGCTCGGCGCCCGTCTTCGCCATCGCGACGACGCCGCGCGTATACGCAGCGTTGGCGGGCGGGGTGTCGACGACCGAATAGCCCGGGCCGCCGCTGCCGTTTCCGTTCGGGTCGCCCCCTTGGATGACGAAGCCGGGCACGATGCGGTGGAATGTCAGGCCGTTGAAGAACCCCTTGCGGACGAGCGACGCGAAGGATGAGGTCGTGCACGGCGAGTCCTTCACGTCGAGCGCGAAGGCGAACATGCCGAGGTTCGTCTGGACGGCGACGGTTCGCGGCGTCTTTGCATCGAGAATCGGAAACGAGACCTGCTTGCCCTGGACAGGGCAGCGGCTCGCCGCCGGCTTCGGCTTCGCGTGCGCGCCGCAGCCGCTCAGCGCCGCGACGGCCGCGAGCGTCAGCGACAGCCGCGGAATACGCCGCATGCGAAGGGCGCTTCCTACGGCGCCGTCTGGCCGGTGCTTGCGAGCGCGCGTCGAACGAGCGCGCGCGCGATCTCGACTTTGTACGCGGTACCGGGAAGCGGCGTCGCCTGGTCGAGCGCGTCGATCGAGGACAGCAGCCAGGGAACCGGAGCTACGCCTGCGAGCGCGATCCGAATCTCGCCCGCCGCGCGCGCGACGGCGACGCCGACGAGCGGGAACGCCCACTTCCGCCGATCCATCGCTTTCAGGTACATGGAGCTCTCCGGCCGCGGCACGTCGAGCTCGAGGATCAACTCGTTCGCGTCGAGCGTCGTGACGTTGCGGTTGTCGTCGGATGGGAGCCGGTACAGGTCGGCGATCGGAAGCTCGCGCTTCGTCGTGCGGAGCGTCGCGCCGAGCGCGAGCAGCGCTGCGGCGATGTCGGACGGATGCGCCGACGCGCAGCGCTCGTTCCCGAAGATCGCGTGCTCGCGGTGCGCGCCGGTCTTCGCATGGCAGCGATCGCCGCCGTGCAGCCAGCACGGGAACTGCAGTCGCCAGTACCAGCAGCGCGTCGCCTGCAGGAGGTTCCCGCCGATCGTGCCCATCGATCGCAGCTGCGGCGACGCCGCCTGGCGGGACGCCTCGCGCAGCGCGTCCGGGATTCCGGGATCGGCCTCGAGCTCGGCGAGCGTCGCGCCCGCGCCGATCCGCGTCCCGTCGATCCCTCGTGGGAGTAGCGGCGAGATGTGCACGAGCGTCTCGGCCGCGACGATCCCGTCGCGCAGCAGCGGGACGAGATCCGTGCCGCCGGCGAGCGCCTTGGTTCCGTTCCCGAGCGCGGCCGCGGCCGCCTCGGCCGACTCAGGCTGAACCAGCTGCAACTTTGTCGCGTTCCTTCGCGCGCTCCTCGGCTTCGCGCAGCGCGCGCAGCATTTCTTCCCTGGTGATCGGCAACGAGCGGATGTCGGCCCCGGTCGCGTCGCGGATCGCGTTCGCGATCGCCGCGGCGGTCGGGACGATCGGCGGCTCGCCGAGCCCCTTGGAGCCGAGGTTCGTGAGATGCGGGTCGGGGACGTCGACGAGGTCGGTGACGATCTCCGGCACGTCGGCGATTGTCGGCATCTTGTACGCGTCGAGCGTCCGCGTCAGCGGCGCGCCGGTGTGGGGGTCGGTGATCCGCTCCTCCGAGAGCGTGTGGCCGATGCCCTGGATGATCCCGCCCTCGACCTGGCTCGACGCGCCGAGCGTGTTGATCACGCGGCCGACGTCGTGGATCGCGACGACCTTGTCGACGCGCACCTCGCCCGTCCCCGTGTCGACCGCGACCTCGGCGACCTGGACGCCGAAGGTGAGGACGCGCATCCCGGTCGGGTTCGGGCCGCGTGCGCCCTTGCCGAGGATCTGGCCGTCCTCGAGCAGGCCGGTGATCTCGGTGAGCGGCCAAGAGCCGCCGTCGGCGGAGACGATCGCGCCGTCCTTGATATCGAGCACGCGCTCTTCGACGTGGTGGCGCTGCGCCGCGATCTCGATCAGTTGCCGTTTCGCGTCGGCTGCGGCCGCGCGCACCGCCGGGCCCATCGACGGAACGGTCGACGAGCCGGCCGAGATCGCCGCGTACGGACCGCGCGCGGAATCCCCGAGCGAGACCTGCACGTGCTCGACGGGAATGCCGAGCTCTTCGGCCGCGATCTGTGCCATCGCCGTCCGCGTGCCCGTGCCGATGTCCTGCATCGCGGTGACGACCTGCGCGCGCCCGTCTCCGCCGACGCGGATCCACGCATACGACGGAGGCCCGCCGCCGCCGTACCAGATCTGCGACGCGAGGCCGATCCCGTGCTTCCATGGCCCGTCGGCGCGTGCGCGGATCTCGTCGCGCTTTGCCCAGTGCGGCTCCGCACGGCGGTAGCACTCGGCGAGGTTCTTCGACGAGAACGGACGGTCGTCGATGCGGTCGGAGTCCGCGTAATTGCGGCGGCGCAGCTCGAGCGGGTCGACGTCGAGCTTCGCCGCGAGCTCGTCGAGCAAGCACTCGAGGCCGAACGTCCCCTCGACGAAGCCGGGGGCGCGGAATGCTGCGTTCGGCGGCATGTTCAGCTTCACGCCGTACTGCGTCGTGCGCACGTTCTCGCACGAGTACAGCATCTGCATCGGGCCCTCGGTCGACGGGGACCAGCCCGCGAACCCGACGGCGTTGATGAACTCGCCGCCGAGCGCGGTCAGTGTTCCGTCTGCCGTCGCGGCTGCGGTCAGCCGCTGGATGGTCGCGTTCCGGTTGCCCGTCGCGATGTTCTCCTCGCGCCGCGTCAGCGCGCACTTCACGGGCCGGCCCGTGCGCTGCGCGAGCTCGGCCGCGATCGACGTGTAGTCGCCCGGCCCGTTCTTCGCGCCAAACCCGCCGCCCATCGCGTGGCAGACGACGCGCACCTTGTCCGGCGGAAGGTCGAGGCGCTGCGCCATCGCGTCGCGGATCCCCCAGATGTACTGCGTCGAGATGTAGATCGTGATGCCGTCCTCTTCCCAGTGGCAGACCGCCTGGTGGGTCTCGAGCGAGTTGTGGAGGACGACTTGCGTCCGGTACTCCGCTTCGACGACGACGTCCGCCTGCGCGACGGCGCGGTCGAAGTCGCCCCGCTCGTACGTTTCCGGGCCGTCGTTGACCCACGAGCTTCGGCGGACGCCTTCCTCCGGATCGAGCAGCGGCTCGAGCTCTTCCCACTCGGGCGCGAGCGCGTCGAGCGCCGCCTGCGCCTCGCCGAACGTCTCGGCGGCGACTGCCGCGACGGCATGGCCGACGTAGCCGGGCTCGTCCGTCAACTGCTCGAGCTCCTGCGGCCCGAGCACGCCGCGCACGCCGGGCTGCGAACGCGCGGCGTCGAGGTTCAAGCTTTTGACGCGCGCGCGCGCATACGGAGAGCGCAGCACGGCCGTGTGCAACATCCCCGGCAGCTGGAGGTCGGCGGTGAACGGCGCCTGGCCACGTGCGCGCTGCGCGCCGTCGATGCGCGGGACGTCGCGGCCGACGTGCGTCAGCGGGCCTTCGGGCCATTGATCGAGTGCGTCCTCCTCGACGACGATCCACTGCTCGGTGTAGCGGCCTTCGACTTCCTTCTCGGTCCGGATCAGCCTTGCCAATTCGCGATTGCCTCCTCGATCTTCGGATACGTCCCACAGCGGCAGAGATTCCCTGACATCGCGTGCCGGATCTCGTCGCGATCCGGCGACGGCGACGCCGCGACGAGCGCCGATGCCGACACGATCTGGCCCGGCGTGCAGAAGCCGCACTGCACCGCGTCGGCGCGAACGAACGCGTCGACGAGCGGATGGTCGCGCAAGCCTTCGATGGTCGTGATCTCCGCGCCGTCGACGGTGTGCACGAGCGTGATGCACGAGAGCGTCGGCACGCCGTTGACGAGCACCGTGCACGCGCCGCAATGGCCCTCGTTGCACGCGACCTTCGTTCCGGTCAGCCCGAGCGTCTCGCGCAGCGTCTGCGCGAGAGAACGCCCGACGGGTGCGTCCACCTCGTGTCGCTCACCATTGATTGTCAGATCAGGCATGCGTCGTCACCGCCAGGATGTCCGCGAGGTGGATCAGACGAAACGTGGCACGCGCGTGCTGCATGCGATCACGGTCGTCTCCCTCCTCCGGAAGCGCGCGCCACATCTCCCTCGCCGTGAGCAGCAGCTCGCGGATCTGCTCGAGCTCGGCGCGGTGGCCGTTCGCGCGGTCGTTGCATGCGTTCAGCGCGAGGCCGAGCACGCCGATGTTGTCCTGCTGCCGCGTCCAGAGGAGAGGCGTCGCCATCGACAGGTACTGGTGGATGCGTGCGAGCGCCATCGGCTGCTGAAAGATGTCGACGCCCTTCGGGGCCGACGGCTCGCGCGGCGGCTCGCCGTCGGCGATGCGGTTCGCGTTTCCGGCGAGCACGTCGCGGACCTGCTGCTCGTCGAGCTGCGCGAGCCGCGCAGTCCGCAGCGCGATCAGGAGCGACGCCGGCTGTTGCCCGTACGGGTAATCCGACGCGTACACCACCTGCTCGGGCCCGACGAGCCGGTAGAGCCCGAGCAGGTCGAGCGGGCTCCACACCGACGTGTCGAAGAAGACACCGGCCTTGCCGCCGAGGCGGTCGGCCAGCGCGGCGAGATCGGCGATCCCGGCGTGTGCGACGATCAGCTGGGCGTCGGGGAAGCGGTCGACGCTGCGTGCGAGGTCGTCCGCGATCGGCGGCAGCCCGCGCCCGCCGTGGATCAGGATCGGCACCTTCCGGTCGGCGGCGAGCTCGAAGACAGGGGCAAGGCGCTCGTCGTTCAGCAGGAATTTCTGCGCGCGGGGATGCAGCTTGATCCCGCGTGCGCCGCGGTCGAGACAGCGCACCGCTTCCGCGATCGGATCCTCGGAGAGGTCGAGCCGGACGAACGGGATCAGCTTGCCGCCGCTGCGCTCGGCGTACGCGAGCGTGCGGTCGTTGCCGGCGCGGAACGCCGGATGCCGGTCCGGCTCGTCGAGGCAGAAGACGAAGCAGCGCGAGATCCCGTATTTCGCCATCCCGCGCTCGAGGTCGTCGTAGATCCCGACCATGCCGTCGATGTCGGTCCCCAGGTGTGTGTGCGCGTCGAAGATCTCGGCGCCCTCGGGCAGCTGGCCGCGAAGGTCGTCGTCCCACTGCGCCATCAACCGTTGCGCACGCTGCAGCGCCTCGTCCACGCTCGGAGTCTAGTGACGCGCGAGCGGCCCACGCCGTGACCGTCCGGGCCCCCGACGTGCCGGAACCGGGCCTTCGCACGGTTAGGATCCCGCGCGTGGCCGACCTCCTCATCTACGGCGACACCGTCCGCTCGCCGGAGCTCCGCCACGAGGTGCCGATCGTCGTCCCGGACGCATTTCTCTACCTCGAGCGCGACGGGCGCAGAGCGGTCGCGCTCCACTCGCTCGAGATCCCCCGTGTCCGCGCCGACGTTCCGGGCGTCGAGATCATCTCGCTCGAGCAGCTCGGCCAGGACGAGCTGTACGCGCAGGGGATGCAAGGCCCGGCCGTCTCGCTCGAGCTCGCGCTCCGCGCGGTGAAGGAGGTCGGCGTCGAGCGCGCGGCTGTGCCGGCGTCGTTCCCGCTCGAGCTCGCCGACCACCTCCGCGCCAACGGCGTGGAGGTGAGCGTCGACCGCGACCTGTTCGACGACCGGCGCCGCGCGAAGAACGAGATCGAGCTCCGCGGGATTCGCAACGCACAGAAGGCGTGCGAGGCAGCGCTCGACGAGGCGCGTGCGCTGCTTCGACGTGCGCAGCGCAACGGCGCCGGCCTCGAGGTGGACGGTCAGCCGCTGACGTCGGAGCGTCTCAAGCAGGCAATCGAGTCGGTGTTCTCCGACTTCGGCGTCGAGGGCGGCGACATGATCGTGTCGCACGGACCGCAGACGGCGGTCGGCCACGACGGCGGCTCGGGGCAGATCCAGGCAAACGAGCTCGTCGTCTTCGATCTGTTCCCGCGGGACAAGGAGACGGCGTGTTACGCGGACATGACGCGGACGTACTTCCTCGGCGACCCCCCGGACGAGGTGCGGGAGTGGCACCGGCTGGTGAAGGAAGCGCTCGACCGGTCGACGGCGGGGGTGAAGGCCGGCGCGAACGGCCGCAAGCTCTACGAGCTGGTCTGCGACATCTTCCAGACCGCCGGTTACAAGACCCAACTGAGCAAGGAGCCGGGCGAGGTGCTCGAGGACGGCTTCTTCCACGGGCTCGGCCACGGCGTCGGGCTCGAGGTCCACGAGGCACCGTCGATGTCGCGCACCGGGCACGACCTCGTCGCAGGGGACGTCGTCACGGTCGAGCCCGGCCTGTACAGGGCCGGCTTCGGCGGCCTCCGGCTCGAGGACCTGGTGCTCGTCACCGACGACGGGCACGAGGTGATCACGGACTACCCGTACGACCTCGAGCCGTAGCCGATCCGGTCACGTTTAGCCCGTCCCCCAGGCGCGTAAAATCGTAGCGCGATCTATCTGCCCGCCTGCTCCGCGCCGCCCAGGTTCGAGGGGCGGGCAATGAGGGAGGGATCATGGCTGTAGTTGCTGAACGGCCGGTCGCACCCGCTCTCTATGCAACGGCCGTGGCCGATCCGGCGCCCCTGGGGCTCGCCGCGTTCGCGCTCACGACGTTCCTGCTGAGCGGGCACAACGCGTCGTTCATCCCCGACGTCATCTGGCTCGGCGCCGCGCTCTTCTACGGCGGCCTGGCCCAGCTGCTGGCGGGCATGTGGGAGTTCCGGAACCGAAACGTCTTCGGGGCGACCGCGTTCTCCACGTACGGCGGGTTCTGGCTCGCCCTAGGGACGTTCGTCGTGCTCGCAGGGACGACGAAGCTCGGGGCCGGGCTGCACGGGACCGACGTTCCGAATGCACTCGCGTGGTTCGTGATGGGCTTCGCCTTCTTCAACCTCTACATGCTCCTCTGGAGCGCTCGGATCAACGTCGCCACGTTCCTCGTCTTCCTGACGCTGCAGATCACCGAGGTTCTCCTCGTGATCGGCTTCTTCAACGAGGCGCACGGCGGTTCGGCGTGGATCACGCACGCCGGCGGATGGGCCGGGATCATCACGGCGGCAGTCGCCTGGTACACGTCGGCGGCCGGCGTCGTGAACGGGATGTCGCCGGCACCCGTGCTTCCCGTGGGCGAGCCCGTGTGGGGTCGCTTGCCGATGTTCTCTAGGCTCGGCTCGCCGATGCCGCGACGAACGGAGGTATAGAGGGTGGCGACCGAGACGCAGCACGCGATCAACACGATGCTCCTCGAGGAGCGGCGGTATCCGCCGTCGGCAGAGTTCGCCCGCGAGGCGAACGCGAAGGCGGACATCTACGACCGTGACTGGCAGGAGCTCTGGGAGACGGAGGGCCGGGAGCGGGTGACGTGGTTCGAGCCGTTCTCGACCGTTTGCGAGTGGGAGCCGCCGTACGCGAAGTGGTACGTCGGCGGGAAGCTGAACGTCTGCTTCAACTGCGTCGACCGTCACGTCGACGCCGGCCTCGGCGACAAGGTGGCGTACCACTGGGAGGGCGAGCCCGAGGGCGACCGCCGCGACCTGACGTACGCGGACCTGCAGCGCGAGGTCACCCGCTTCGCCAACGTGCTCAAGGAACTCGGCGTCCGCAAGGGGACGCCCGTCGCCATCTACATGGGCATGGTTCCCGAGCTCCCGATCGCGATGCTCGCGTGCACGCGTCTCGGTGCGCCGCACACAGTCGTCTTCGGCGGGTTCTCCGCCGACTCGCTCTCCGGACGGATGAACGACATGGAGTGCGAGGTTCTGATCACGCAGGACGAGGCCTGGCGGCGCGGCACGACCGTCGCGCTCAAGCGCACCGCGGACGAGGCGATGGACGCCGCGCCCGGGGTCAAGCGGTGCCTCGTCGTGCAACGCACGGGCAACGACGTGCCGATGCGCGAAGGGCGCGACGCCTGGCACCACGACCTGGCCGCCGACGCATCGGACGACCCGCAAACGTGCCCGTGCGAGCCGATGGACGCCGAGGACCTGCTCTTTCTGATGTACACGAGCGGGACGACCGCGAAGCCGAAGGGCATCGTCCACACGACCGCCGGGTACCTCGTCGGCACCTCGTCGACGCACCGCTACATCTTCGACATCAAGCCGGAGTCGATCTATTGGTGCGCGGCCGACATCGGCTGGATCACCGGCCACAGCTACATCGTGTACGGGCCGCTCTGCAACGCGACGACGTCCGTGCTGTACGAAGGCACGCCGGACTTCCCGGACAAGGACCGCTGGTGGGCGATCATCGAGCGCTACAAGGTCGACATCCTCTACACGGCTCCGACCGCGATCCGCTCGCACATGAAGTGGGGGCCGGAGTACGCGCAGAAGCACGATCTGTCGTCGCTCCGGCTGCTCGGCTCGGTCGGGGAGCCGATCAACCCAGAGGCATGGATCTGGTACCGCGAGCACATCGGCGGCGATCGGACACCGGTCGTCGACACCTGGTGGCAGACCGAGACCGGGATGGTCCTGATCACGCCGCTCCCCGGCGTGACGACCACGAAGCCGGGCTCGGCGACGAAGCCGTTCCCGGGCGTCCTCGCAGCGGTGTACGACGAACAGGGTCACGACGTCGGCCCAGGCGGCGGAGGCTATCTCGTGCTCAAGCGTCCTTGGCCGGCCATGCTGCGCGGCATCTACAAGGACGATGAGCGCTACCGGTCGACGTACTGGTCGAAGTACGACGACGTCTACTTCGCCGGCGACGGCGCGCGGATCGACGAGGACGGAGACTTCTGGTTGCTCGGACGTGTCGACGACGTGATGAACGTCTCCGGCCACCGCATCTCGACGATCGAGGTCGAGTCCGCGCTCGTCGACCACCAGGAAGTCGCCGAGGCGGCGGTCTGCTCGCGCAAGGACTCGACGACCGGCGAAGCGATCGTGGCCTACGTCACGCTGAAGGGCGGCAACGAGGGCTCGGTCGAGAAGCTCGAGGAGCTGCGGAACCACGTCGGGAAGAAGATCGGCCCGATCGCGAAGCCGGCGAACATCGTCTTCACACCGGAGCTCCCGAAGACGCGGAGCGGGAAGATCATGCGCCGTCTACTCCGCGACGTCGCGGAAAACCGCGCGCTCGGCGACACGACCACGCTCGCCGACCCGACGGTCGTCGAAGAGATCAAAGACCGCGCGACGAGCGAGAAGTCGGAGGACTGAGTTTCAAAGGGGTCAGACCCTCCGGGTCTGACCCCTTTCTTCGGGAACCGCGGCGCCGTTCAAAAGGTGTCAGACCCGGAGGGTCTGACACTTGCCGTACGTCTGCCGCTAGAGCTGGTTCGCGCAGTCGGCGACGGCGTTCGTCATGAAGCGCTTGATCCGCGGCGGGATGCGCCCGTGCGACAGGCCGATCTCGGCGAAGTCGCGCGTGGACACGTTGTTGCTGAGCTTGTCGAGCGTGCAGGCGCAGTACCCGCGCTTCTTGCTGCCGCCTCCTGCAGCGCCGACGCAGCTCTTCATGTAGTTCCGGATCAGGACGGGCGGATAGTGGTACCGGCCGTGCGTCACGACGTTGTTGCCCGCGCCGGTCGCCGTCGTCGATGTGCTCACGCTGCTCGAACCGGCGCCGTGCGTCGTGTTCGCCGGTGCCGTGCTCGACGCCGGCGACGTCACCGCGGGGGTGTCCGAGTGCGCGCCCTTGCCGCCGCCGCATCCGGCGACGACGACGGCGACGATCGCGAGTGTCGGCAGGAACGCCCGCACGCCGGGAGTGATGCTCGCAAACCGCGAGCCGGAAACTAAAGGAGGATCTGGGTCGAGCGACGTTCCACAGCTAGGCCAGCAGGCGCTCGAAGCGGCCTGGATCGTCGAACGGCCCGATCACCGCGAGGTTCAGCCCCGTCTTCTCGATCACGTCCCGCGCGACGCGCTGGACGTCGTCGGCGGTGACCTTGTCCAGCTCGGCGAGGATCTCGTGCGGGTCCGGCGTCGCGCCTTCGAGCACCTCGCGCCGCAGGCCGAACATGATCAGCCCCTGCGGGCTCTCGAGCTGCAGGACGAACCGGCCCTTCGCGAACGCGCGCGCCTTCTCGAGCTCGTCCGCCGGAATCGGCTCCTCCGCCGCTTTCCGCAGCTCGGCTGCAACCGTCGAGACGGCGTCGTCGATCCTGTTGATGTCGACCCCGGCCTGTGCGAAGAGCGATCCCGCGTCGGTGTAGCTGTGGTTGATTCCGAAGACGTAGTACGCGAGGCCGCGCCGTTCGCGCACCTCGGTGAACAGCCGCGACGACATCCCGCCGCCGAGGATTGTCGCGAGCACCTGAAGCGGATAGCGATCGGGGTGGTCGAGCGGGTAGCTGTGGACCCCGAGGCAGATGTGCGCCTGGTCGGACTGTTTCGTGTGGAGCTTCACGCGCGGCGTCCCGTTGGCGCTGACGTCGATCGGAGACGGCTCGCCGGTCTCGCCCGCCGGGAGGTCGCCCAGCAGCTCGGCGATGCGTCCGTGGAGGCCGTCGCCGAGGTTCCCACCGATTCCGACGACCATGCGGCTCGGCTTGTACCAGGTGTCGACGTAGTCGAGGAACGTGTCGTGCTTCGCGCCGCGAACCGTCTCTTTGCGGCCGATGATGTCCCAACCGAGCGGCTGGTTGCCGTACAGGAGCTCTTCGTAGACGCCGCCGATGAAGTCGCGCGGCGTGTCGAAGTACATGTTCATCTCCTCGATGATCACGCCCTTCTCCCGCTCGATCTCATCCTCGGCGAACTTCGAGTTGCGGAGCATGTCGACGAGGACGTCGAGCGCGACGTCGCGCGACTCGGCGGCGCACTTGACGTAGTACCCGGTGTACTCCTTGCCCGTGAACGCGTTGAACTCGCCGCCGATCGCGTCGATCTCCATCGAGATGTCGCGCGCCGTCGGCCGCTTCTCGGTGCCCTTGAAGAACATGTGCTCTGCGAAGTGGGCGATGCCGTTCGTCTCGGCCGTTTCGTAGCGCGAGCCCGCCGCGAGCATGATCGCGCACGTCACCGACTGCGCAGATTCGATCGGCGCGGTCAGGATCCGCAGGCCGTTGTCGAGGCGTTCGAGGCCGTAACTCATGCGGCGATGCTAGCTAGGCCGGTCCTCGCGGCGGTAGACGAAGCGCACGGCCTGCCACGCGCCGTCGACCGCCGCACTCTTGTTGTCGACGAGCCCGGCATCGAGGCCGACGCGCTGAACGGTGTCGAAATCGAGGTCCGTCTCGATCTTCGATGCCTTCTTCGGCCACGCGATCCAGAGGCCATCGGCCGGTGCGAGCGTTCGCTTCAGCGGCTCGAAGCGGCGTTCGAGCTCGGCGCGGCTCGTCGTGAACAGGACGACGACGTCGCTGCCGGGCTTCGCGCCGAGCTTCGTCGAGAGGGGCGTGGTGGAATAGTCGCGTTCAGGCATCGGCGAGCAGCTCGCGCTCGCGCTCCGGCGCCAGGCCCACGCCTTCCGCGCGCGGCGTCTCGCGCGCGCGATCCCACGCGAGCGTCGCTCG
>JBJMJS010000109.1:0-9606 GCA_045806225.1 Gaiellaceae bacterium | reverse complement strand
GGGGCGACGAACGCTGCGTCCCACCCGACGACGAGAACTCCAACTACGGCGCGGCGAAGAAATCGCTGCTCGACAACCTCGAGGTCGAGCCGCGCGAGATCCACCGCATCCAGGGCGAGCTCGGGATGGACGAGGCGGCTGCAGCGTACGAGCGCGAGCTGGGGAATACCGACCTCGACCTGCTTCTGCTCGGCGTCGGCCCGGATGCGCATATCGCCTCGCTCTTCCCGAACGCGCCGACGCTGCGCCAACGCAAGCGCGTCCTGGCGGCCAAGCCCGGCTGGGAGCCATACGTCGACCGCGTGACGCTCAGCCTCCCGACGCTCCGCGGTGCGAAGGAGATCCTGTTCATCGTCTCAGGCGCGGTGAAGGCGGACGCAGCGCGACGCGCGTTCGTCGAAGAGCCGAGCGACGACGCGCCGGCGAGCCTCGTCCGCGCGGCTGCCGGACGGACGACCGCGGTCGTGGACCGGCCCGCGGCCGCCGGCTTCGAGGGTTGACAACGGTTGGCCTATATGTAGAAGTGCCGCGGGGGCAGACCGTGCAAGACACACTCGTACTGAACAAGCCGGAGCAGCTGAAGGCGCTCGGGCACCCGCTCCGCGTCCGCGTGCTCGAGATGCTCGCCGAGGACACGGACTTCCGGCTGACGAACCGCGAGCTCGCGCAGCGGCTCGGCGTCGATCCCGGCCATCTCCACTTTCACGTCCGGATGCTGCTGAAGGCGGGACTGATCGAGCTCGTCGACAACGGCGCGCGCGGGCGCGAGAAGCCGTACCGCGCGGTCGCCCGGACGTTCCGCGTCGCGCCGGAGCTGCTCGCCTCCGGGGGTGCCCGCGACCTGCAGGCCGCGATGATCGACCACGTCCAGCGCGCGCATGCGACCTACTCGCCGCAGGGACAGTTCCGCAGTGCCCAGCTCGAGGTTCGCCTCCCGCTCGAGCGGGCGCTCGAGATGATGACCGCATTCCTGAGCGCCGCGCGTGACGTCGAGCAGGACGACACGGACAAGATCGTCCTGACGATGTTCGCGCATCCGCCGGCCGCACAGGAATGACCGCGCTCTACCGGCCGGATGCCTTCGAGCCGTTGCTCGAGGACGGCTGGAACGACGACCGCGCGCGCGTCGCGATCCGCGAGATCGTCGCGCGCGCGGAAGCCGGCTTTCGCGGCCCCACGTTGATGTGGCGCGCGAACGACTGGGACCGGTGGCACGGGACGAGCCCGATGAAGAACCTGTATGTCGGCGCGGCCGGCGTCGTATGGGCGCTCGAGACGCTCCGCCGCCGCGGCCACGCCGAACCGAACCTCGATCTCGGCGCCGTCGCGACACGCAACCTCGAGCTGTTTCGTGCACGGCCCGACTACCTGAAAGGGATGAAGCTCCCGAAGCAACGCGCGTCGTCGCTGCTCTGCGGCGAGGCGGGGATCCTGTTCGTTGCGTGGCAGCTCGCGCCGAGCGACGACCTCGCAGACGAGCTCCACGCGCTCGTGCGCGCCAACGTCGACAACGAAGCAGAAGAAGTGATGTGGGGATCTCCCGGGACGCTGTTGCTCGCGCACGCGATGCTGCAGGCAACAGGCGACGACCGGTGGCGGAAGACGTGGAACGCGAGCGCCGATGCGCTGCTCGCGCGGCGCGATGAAGACGGGCTCTGGACGCAGCGCCTGTACGGGCAGGAACTGAAGAGCCTGACCCCGCCGCACGGGCTCGTCGGGAACGTGCAGGCGCTTGTGCCGCTGCTCGACGACGAGCGCGCCCGCGCTCTCGAGCGCGACGCGAACGACGTCCTCGTACGCACGGCCGTGCGCGAAGACGGGCTCGCGAACTGGCCGCCGCGCGACCGTCCGACGCTCGCCGGGCCGGACGGCGAGATCCGGCTGCAATGGTGCGCCGGCGCCCCCGGGATCGTCGCCGCCGCCGCGTCGTATCTCGACGAGGACCTGATCCTCGCCGGCGCACAGCTCACCTGGCGGGCGGGCGCGCACGGCGACGACAAGGGGCCCGGTATCTGCCACGGGACAGCGGGAAACGGCTACGCGCTGCTCGAGGCCTTCGAGCGTACGCAGGACGACGTCTGGCTCGATCGTGCGCGCCGGTTCGCGATGCACGCGCTCACCCAGGCGGCGCGCGTGCCTCCGCGTTATTCGCTGTGGACGGGCGACATCGGCGTCGCGTTGTTCGCGGCCGACTGCCTCGAGGGCCGCGGCGCGTATCCGTTCCTGGAACACGCGTAGTCGCGGGGCTCTCAGCAAGCTCTCAGGCAAGTCACACGATCGCCGCAGGATCGGCTGCGATCGTGTCCCCCGTGAGACCGCTGCTCCCTCTCCTCCTCGTAACCGCAGTCGCAGGTGCGGCCGTCGGCGTCGGGTCGTTCGCCGCGGCCGGCGGCCGCACCACCACGACGACCGTGGTTCGCCAGGCGCCGGCCTCGTCCCCCGCGAGCGCACAGTCGCAGACGCTCAGCGTCAACTCGATCTACCGCAACGCCTCGCCGGGTGTCGTCGAGATCACCGTCCGGGCGACGAGGGCGTCACAGTTCCCCTTCGGCGGCCGGCAGGAGACGACCGGGCAGGGCTCGGGCTTCGTGTACGACTCGGACGGTCACGTCGTGACGAACGCGCACGTCGTCGACGGCGCCGACCACGTCACCGTTCGGTTCTCGAACGGCCACACCTACTCGGCGACCGTCGTCGGCAGGGACACTTCCTCGGATCTCGCCGTGCTCGACGTCGACGCGCCGGCCGATCAGTTGCACCCGTTGGCGCTGGCGGACTCCGACAACGTCGCCGTCGGCGACGGCACCGTCGCGATCGGCAGCCCGTTCGGGCTCCAGAACACGGTGACGACCGGGATCGTCAGCGGCCTCCACCGGACGATCAACGCGCCGGACGGCTTCGCGATCGAGGATGCGATTCAGACGGACGCAGCCGTGAACCACGGCAACTCCGGCGGCCCATTGCTGGACGCGTCCGGTGATGTCATCGGCGTCAACTCGCAGATCGAAAGCGACTCCGGCGGCAACGAGGGCGTCGCGTTCGCGATCCCGTCGAACACGTTGAAGAACGTCGTGTCGCAGCTCCTCACCGGACAGAGCGTCCAGCACGCGTACCTCGGCGTCCGCGTCGACGGCGCCGTCGCCGGCGGCGCGCGAGTCGCGACGGTGCGCCCCGGCACGCCGGCCGCGAAGGCGGGCATCCGTGCGGGCGACGTGATCACCAGGATCGGAACGAAGGCGATCGCGTCGGCAGACGATCTGCGTAGCGTCGTCGACTCGCACGCGCCCGGTGATCAGATCTCCGTTCACCTCCGGCGGAACGGCAACGAGCGCACGGTCACCGTGACGCTCGCGAACCGCCCGAGCTAGTCGGCCGGGAGGAACGGCGACGAAAGCGGCGCGGTGAGGCCGCGCCGCGCGGCGAGCGCCTGCAGGACGATGACCGTGTCCGCGACGGGAATGTCCTCGAGAAACTCGGCGCGCGTCTCGAACGATTCGAGGACAGCCTCGATTCCCTCGATGTAGCCGATCGGGTCGTCGGCGGCGATCGCCGCGAGCGAGTCGCCGACCGCGTGCGGGAAGCCGTCATGGATCCGCAACCCGTCGGCCAGCACGCGCGCATCCTCCCAGCGGCCGAGCACGAGCGAGGCCAGGCACGCCGCGTACCGGCCGATCGCCGAATCGCTGGCTGCCGCGCCCTCGTCGAGCGCCCAGGTCGCGTCGCGGGCCGCACCGTCCCAGTCCCCGGCGAGGACGCGCGCCTTGACGGCCCCGATCGGTCTCCCCCAGCTCCCGGCCGGCGCATCGCCGTAGCTCTCGCGGTACCGATCCGCCGCGCGGCCGAACCATTCGTTCGCGGCGGCCCGATCGCCCGCCATCAGCAAGGAAAGCCCGGCCGCGCCGGCCGCGTTCCCCATCCTCGTCAGCTGTCGCTGCAACGTGTCGGGGTCGTCCGGCCGCCGCTGCTCGCCGTCCAGGTAACGTGACTCTGCTCTCGTTGCGCGTTCGCGCCAATCGGGCACGCCTGGAGCTTAGAGCGATGCAGACGACCTTCTACGACCTCCTGTTCACGACGGCGCCTGGCCGTGTCCTTTCCCCGAGACGCTCGACGGAGGGACTCGTTCGGCGAGCGCTCACCGCGATCGGCGAGGGGCCGAAGAAGGTTGCCGACGTCGGGACGGGTACCGGCGCGATCGCGGTCACGCTCGCCGTGCACAACCCGCTGATCGAGGTCTGGGCCGTCGACAAGAACCCGGACGCCGTCGCGCTCGCGCAGGCGAACGCCGACCTCCACGATGTCGGCGCGCGCGTGCACGCACTCGAAGGCGACCTCCTCGAGCCCGTGCCCGTCCCGGTCGACGTCGTCGTCGCGAACCTGCCGTACCTTCCGGATTCGCTCCACGATTCGACCTACGATCGCGAGCCGCCGGACGCGGTTTATGCACCCGGCGACGGCCTTGATCCGTACCGGCGACTCCTCAACGCGTGCCGCGACGGCAAGCTCGTGACGCCGGGTGGGGTCGTGCTGATTCAGTTCCACCGCGAGGCGCTCGCGGCGAACTGCTGGGAGCTCGAGGACCTCCGGGGCCGCCTCGAGCAACGCGCGCAAGCAGCCGCGTAGACTCGTTCGCATGCCCCGAGCGCTCCGCGAAGTCGTCTTCGTCGACGGTTTGCGCACCGCGTTCGGGCGCGCTGGGCCGAACGGGATGTTCTGGCGCACGCGCGCCGACGACATGGCCGTGAAGGTCGTCCGCGAGGTTCTACGGCGCAATCCCACGATCCCGCCGGACCGCATCGGCGACGTGATCTTCGCCGCGACCGCGCAGGTCGGCGACCAGGGGCTCACGCTCGGCCGCGACGTCGCGCTGCTCGCCGGCATCCCCCAGACCGTGCCGGGATTTGCGCTCGACCGGATGTGCGCGGGCGCACTGACCGCGGTGACGTCGGGCGCGGGCGAGATCGCGCTCGGCGCCGCGGACATCGTCGTCGCCGGCGGCGTCGAGCACATGGGCCATCATCCGATGGCCGAGGAAGTCGACTTCAACCCGCGCTTCGTCGCGGAGCGGATCGTCGATCCGTCCGCGGTGACGATGGGCGCGACGGCCGAGAACCTTCACGACCGCTTTCCGCAGCTGACGAAGGAGGCGGCCGATGCGTTCGCCGTCCGTTCGCAGCAGCGTGCGACCGCTGCGTGGTCGAACGGCGTCATGCGCGAAACCGTCGTTCCGATGACGGTGTTTACGGACGATGGCTGGCGGCCCGCCGACCGCGACGAGTTCCTGCGGCCGGGCACGACGATCGACGCGCTCGCCGACCTCCGGACGCCGTTCCGCGCCGGCGGGCGCGTGACGGCGGGGAACTCGGCGGGATTGACCGACGGTGCGACGGCGTGCGTGCTCGCGGCGGAGGACACCGCCGACGAGCTCGGGCTCGAGCCGTCGATGCGGCTCGTCGCATTTGCATTCGCCGGCGTCGAGCCGGAGCTGATGGGCATCGGCCCGATCCCTGCGACGCAGCGCGTCCTGCACCAGGCAGGGCTGACGATCGACGAGATCGGGTTGTTCGAGCTGAACGAGCCGTTCGCGGTCCAGGTCCTGAGCTGGTGCGACGGCGTCGGTGTCGATCCCGAGGATCCGCGGCTGAATCCGTACGGCGGCGCGATCGCGTTCGGGCATCCGCTCGCGGCAACCGGCGTCCGCCTGATGGCGCAGCTCGCGTACGGGTTCCGCGAGCGGCCGGAGGTGCGCTACGGATTGACGGCGCTCTGTATCGGGATGGGCATGGGCGCCGCTGTTTTGTGGGAGAACCTTGGCGCCCGTCACTGAGTTCAAGGTCGCGCGCGCCGGCGACGTCGCGCTCGTGACGATCGACAACGGCGAGGACTGGCAGAAGCCGACGTTCTTCGGCGAAGCCGCGCTGCTGTCACTCGACCGTGCGCTCGACGAGCTCGAGCGCGGTGACTTCGCCGCGGCGGTCTTCACCGGCAAGCCGTTCTTCTTCGCGGCCGGCGCCGACATCACGGAGTTCCCCGACATCACACCCGACCGCGCGCGCGAGGGGAGCCGCGCGGGCCACGAGCTCTTCTCGCGCCTGCGTGCGCTGCCGATCCCGACGGTCGCGGCGATCAACGGTGCGTGTCTCGGCGGCGGCGTCGAGCTCGCGTTGCATTGCAGCGCGCGCACGGTCTCGCCGGTGGTTCGGCACTTCGCGTTCCCCGAAGTCTTTCTCGGCCTTTTTCCCGCGTGGGGCGGGACGCAGTTGCTGCCCCGTCTCGTCGGGCCGGACGCCGCGGTGAAGGTGATCGTCGCGAACCCGCTGCGGCAGAACCGGATGCTGAGCGGCGCGCAGGTCGCGGAGCTCGGGATCGCCGACCGCCTGCTTCCAGCGGTCGAGTTCGTCGACGAGTCCGTTGCGTTCGCGCGGGAGCTCGCGGAACGTCCGCTCGACCGCGCTGCGCCCGACTGGAGCGACGGCGAGACGGTCCTGCGGCGCGCGCGGACGTCGGTCGAGGACCAGGTGCACGGCGCTGCGCCGGCGCCGTACGTCGCGCTCGATCTGATCGAAGGCGCACGGACGTGGACGGTCGAGGAGGGATACGCGCGCGAGGAGGATGCGATCGCGGAGCTGCTACCGGGGCCGCAAGCACAGGCGTCGATCTACTCGTTCCAGCTCGTCGAGCAGCGCGCGAGACGGCTGCGTCCCGCGGGCGAGCCGCGCAAGGTGTCGAAGGTGGGGATCGTCGGCGCGGGGCTGATGGCGCGGCAGATCGCGACGCTGTTCCTCCGGCGTCTCGAAGTACCGATCGTGCTGCGCGACGTGAAGCAGGAGATCGTCGACGAGGCGATCGCCGAGATCGGGGCCGAGGCGGGCAAGCGCGCGGACGAGGGAAAGGCGCGGTTCCTCGCGTCGATCGTCTCGGGCGGGACGGACTATGCGGGCTTCGCCGACTGCGACCTCGTCCTCGAGGCGGTATTCGAAGACCTCGTCGTGAAGCAGGATGTGTTCGCCGAGCTCGAGCGTGTCGTGCGCGACGACTGCACGCTCGCTACGAATACGTCGTCGCTGTCGGTGACGGAGATGGCTGCGGACCTGCGTGTCCCGCAGCGCGTCGTCGGGATGCACTTCTTCAATCCCGTCGCGCTGATGCCGCTGCTCGAGATCATCCGCGCGCAGGAGACCGACGAGCCGACGCTTGCGACGGCCTACGACGTCGGCACGAAGCTGCGCAAACGTCCGGTCCTCGTCGCCGACGCACCCGGCTTCGTCGTCAACCGCGTGTTGACGCGGATGACGCGCGTGATCATGGATGCGATCGAGCACGGGTCGCCGGTCGAAGCGGTCGACGAGGCCGTGATGTCGCTCGGGATGCCGATGGCGCCGTCCGTGCTGCTCGCGATGGTCGGGCCGCGCGTCGCGAACCACGTGCTCGAGACGATGCACGAGGCGTTTCCCGAGCGGTTCGACCTCTCGCCCACGCTCGCGAACTACGCCGCGGGCAACGATGAGGTGGTGATCGTCGACGACGACCCGTGGACGCACGAGCAGGTCGTCGACCGCGTCCTCGACGCGGTGGCGGACGAGATCCACCGTCTGCTCGACGAGCGCGTCGTCGCCGAGGCAGCCGATGTCGACACGTGCCTCCTCCTCGGCGCCGGCTGGCCGTTCTTCCTCGGCGGGATCACGAAGCACCTCGACCAGTCCGGCCGAGCCGAGCGCCTCTTCGGCCGGCCCTTCGCCGCCATGGCCCCAACGGCCACGGCCCGGGTCTGACCCGGCCGCGAAGCGGCCTGTCCGCGAAGCGGACCAGTGGAGGGGGTTCGGGGGAACCGGGAGGTTCCCCCGAGACGCCGTAGGGCGCGGGCCATGGCTCGAACCGCCAGGCCTCGAGTCTGACCCGGGTGGCGTAGGCTCCGTCCGTGGCGACCGACGACTGGCGGATCCGGATCGAGTTGCCGGACGAGGAGGGGGCGCGCGGCGTGCTCGAGCGGATCGGGCTCTCGCACAGCGACGCCGACGAGCTGGCGCACGAGCTGCGCGAGCATCGCCTCGCCGTCTCGCACGACGGCAACCTCGTCTTCGTCTACGCCGCCACCGGGATGCAGGCCGAACACGCGTCCCGCATTGTCGAGCGGGAGCTGCAGGATGCCGGGTGGACGCCGACCCGGTTCGTGACCGAGCGATGGCTCGCCGACGAGGAGCGGTGGGATGACGACGCACCGACGCCCGACATCGAGGAGGACCTCCTCCAGCGCGGCTATGCGCCCTGGGAAGTGCGGGTCGAGTCCAAGACGCTCGCCGAGGCGCACGACCTCGCGGAGCAGCTCAAGACCGAGGGGTACGGCGTGTCGCGCACGTTCACGTACGTGATCGCCGGGACGGAGACGCGCGAGGAGGCGGTGGAGCTCGCCCGGCGGGTCCACGGCGAGGTCGAGCCGGGCGGCGAGCTGGTCTACGAGGTACAGCCGCATAACCCGTTCGCCGTCTTCGGAGGACTGGGGACCTAAAGCCCGGCTATACTGCGGGGGCAGCTCGCCGCTGGGGTTCTGCGGGCTCGCCCTTTGTTGATCGTTTGCAGCGCCTCTACGCGCTGCGCGCATGCAAGAGACGACAGATATTCCGACCAATGCGTCGGAGGCGACGGACGGCCTTGCGGCTGCCGCCCTCCGAGCCGAAGCCTGGGCCGGCGAGCCTTTCCTGCGGGAGGGCGAGGATCCGGCGCATGCGCTCGCTCCCGGGACGTCCCGACGGCGGGCGCTCGACGATGCCCTCGCCGAGATTGATGCGGGCGAGCGAGTGCCGTCGTCGCAGTGGAAGGTGCGCTACGCGCTGATGCTGGGGCTCGAGCGGGTGCTCGCCGAGCAGCCGCCGCACCTCGCCTCCGGCACGGAGCTGCGCCGCCACCAGGTCGATGCGCTCGCGGGGATGCTGACCGAGCTGATCGCCGCCAACGAGGAGCATCAGAACGGCAGCGGCACCGCCGGCAACGGCACGAACGCCGAAGACCAGGCCGAGGACGAGGACGACGAGGACGCGGCCGAGGAGTCGGCGGAGGACGTCCTCGACAACCAGGCTGAGGACGGCGAGCCGACGGAGTTCACCGGCCCCGACCCCGGCGCCGTGCGCCGGTACCGCTTCCGCCACCCGACCGCCTCGGGCAAGACGATCGCCGCCGCGGGTTTCGTCGAAGCCGCCCGCACACTCGGCGTCCTGATCCTGACCCACCGGCGCCTGCTCGTCTCGCAGTTCGACCGCGATCTCACCGACGAGGGCTACGCCGACCGCTTCTCGCCCGCGATCGAAGGCCGCACGAAGCCGAAGGAGCCCAACCCGTTGACGATCCAGACGTACGCCTGGTTCGCGCGGCACCAGGCAGACGTGTCGCGCGACGCGTACCAACTCGTGATCTGCGACGAGGCGCACACGGCGCTCGGCGAGAAGACGTCGAGCGCGATCCGCGCGTTCCCGGAGCCGATCTACGTCGGCATGACCGCGACCGAGCAGCTGATCGCGAAGCAGGTCTCCGACGTCTTCCCGGCTTCGGTCGACGACCTGCCGCTTGCCGACGCGGCGCGCCGCGGCCTCATCGCGCCGCTGCGGTGCCTCCGCG
>JBJMJS010000108.1:0-23472 GCA_045806225.1 Gaiellaceae bacterium | reverse complement strand
GGCATGCCGCCGATGATCCCGAGCGCCATCGGGAGCCCGAGCGCGCCGGCGCGGACCGCCGACTCCGGAGTCCCGCCGACCGCGACCCAGATCGGCAGCCTCTCCTGTTCCGGACGCGGATAGACGCCGAGGCCGTCGAGCGGCGCGCGGTGGCGACCGGACCACGTCACGTGCTCCGACTCGCGCAGCGCGATCAGCAGCTCGAGCTTCTCGGCGAAGAGCTCGTCGTAGTCGCCGAGGTCGTAGCCGAACAGCGGGAACGACTCGATGAACGAGCCGCGGCCGGCCATGATCTCCGCTCGACCGTTCGACAGCAGATCGACGGTCGCGAACTGCTGGAAGACGCGCACCGGATCGTCGGAGCTGATCACGTTGACGGCGCTCGTCAGCCTGATCTGCCGCGTACGCGCCGCGGCGGCTGCAAGCACGACCGCGGGCGCGGAGACGACGAAGTCGGGGCGGTGGTGCTCTCCGACGCCGAAGACGTCGAGGCCGACAGCGTCCGCGAGCTCGATCTCGTCCATCAGGTCGCGAATCCGCCGCGCGGGCGTAATCGTCGCCCCGGTCACGGGATCGGGCGTCAGCTCGCCGAAGGTGTAGATGCCAAGGTCCATTAGTTGAGGACTCAAGTATATCAGCGGCGCACGCGGCTTCGTGCATGCGCCGCGCGCGGCCGTCAGCGGCTGAGCGCCCCCGCGGGAATCAGCTCCGTGCGCAGCTCGTGGCTCTCGTCGCGCAGCGGCGCCTCGTAATAGATCCGGTAGCTGCCGCCGAGGGGGACCACGTCGAGGTAGCGCACGTTCGCGACGGCGTCGTCGCCGAGCTGCTCGAACATCCCGTCCGGGCCGCGCCGCGCCACGCCCGTTCGCTCGAACCAGTTCTCCTCCTTCGTGGCGCGACCGTCGTATGCCGCGCGCCCGTCGGGCAGGACTGCCGTCAAACGTGCTCCGCGCGCGTCCCACTTGCCGGGCCGCGGCGACAGGACGAGGCCGTGCCAGTCCCACGCAAGCCCATCGTCACTCGTCGCGTACCCGGTGAACATCCGATCCTCTTCGTCTGGCTCGTCGAGCGGATGGCAGCAGATCCAGGCGCGCCAGCGACGGTCGTCACTGCGTTGCACGATCGGATCCTTCACGCCCCAGTTCTCGTCGCCCGCGAACGCAGTTCGTGCGTCCGCCGACTCGAACTGCGCTGGATCGTCGGCTTCGAGGACGTCGATCCACCAGTGCTTGCTGTTCTTCGTCGCGCAGCACGTGTAGAGGCGCCACCGGCCTTCGCCCGTTCGCACGAGCGCAGGCCGCTCCATCGACATCGCGTCGAACCGCGACTTGTCGAGTGTCGCGACGGTCGTGAACCGCTCGCCGTCGTCGGAGCGCGCGACCACGGTCGCGGCAGGATCGTAGGTCCCCGTTCCCATTCGCAGCCGGTACGCGAGGACCACGCCGCCGTCGTCGTCCACGACGGCGCTCGACGAGCCGGCCCACCACCCCTGTCCCGAGCCGGGCGCCGGCACGGCCACGACCGCTTCGGCAGAGCCTGGAAGCGGTAATCGCTCGTCGGCCACGCCGGGGTTTTACCGATTGCCGACAGGGAGTGGTGGTACCGTCGGTTCGTGGACGAGGGGCCGCGGGTGCCGGCGGGTGTGCTGACGCCGGCCGTCCGCCGAGGCCGGCGACCCCGCCGACGCTTCCGCCCGCTGTTCGCGCTTCTCGCGGTCGTGGTTGCCGCTGCGGCCGGCGTCGTCCTGTTCGTCCGGCACAGCTCCGCGAAGCCCGCTCGCGCGGTTGCGCACGTCGCGGTCGTGCCGACGACCACGCATGCCCGCCGGCGGCCGCCGGCACGCGCTCAGGCCGCCCCGCTCCTGGCGGGACCGCCTGTGTCCGACCGCGTGCCGAGGCCCCGCGTCGCCGCGCGGGCCGCGATCGTGGTCGAGCAGGCGACGGGGCGCGTGCTCTGGGCGCTCCACGTTCACCGTCGCCTCCCGATCGCGTCCACGACGAAGATCATGACCGCGTTCATCGCGCTGCGGCAGCTGCGGTCCGGCGACGTCGTGCGCGTCTCGCCGCTCGTGGCGCGCGTTCCGCTCGTGAAAGAGGGGTTGCGACCGCGCGAACGTGTTCGGGCGTGGAAGCTCTTCGACGGGCTGCTCATGTATTCCGGGAACGACGACGCGCTTGCGCTCGCCGTCGCCACGGCCGGAACGCGCCGCGCGTTCGTGGCCGACATGAACGACCAGGCGCGTGAGCTCGGCCTCGCCGACACGCACTTCTCGTCGCCAAGCGGCGTCATCGATCTCGACAA
Source organism: Gaiellaceae bacterium (assembly GCA_045806225.1). Classification (GTDB taxonomy): domain Bacteria; phylum Actinomycetota; class Thermoleophilia; order Gaiellales; family Gaiellaceae; genus 3-1-20CM-4-69-9. The sequence continues at coordinate 21,171 of JBJMJS010000108.1, read as the reverse complement.
CTACTCGAGCGCCTGGGACCTCGCGGCGCTGACGCGCGTGGCGCTGCGCAATCCACGGTTCCGGCGAATCGTGAGAACCCGGATCGCGCACGTCCCGTGGTCCGCACCGACGTACGCGAAGGTCTACGTGAACAAGAATCCCCTTCTCGGCAGCTACCGCGGCGCCAACGGGGTCAAGACCGGCTGGACGACGCTCGCCGGCCACTGCCTCGTCGCCTCCGCGACCCGTGACGGACGCACGATCGTCGCCGTCGTGCTCCACGACGCGAACGCGACCGCCGACGCGCGTCGCCTGCTCGATCTCGGCTTCGCGACTGCGCCGAGCTAATGCACGTGGAAGAACGCGGAATAGATCTCGCGTGCGGCGGGAGCGGCGGCTTCCACGCCGAATCCGCCGTGCTCGATCAGCACGACGACGACGACGCGCGGGTGATCTGCGGGTGCCCACGACGCGTACCACGAATGGTCGCTTCCGCTCGGGGTCTCGGCCGTGCCGGTCTTGCCGGCGACGGGAACGGGGAACGAGCCGAAAACCGCGGCTGACGTGCCGTTCGCTGCGTGGGCAGCGTCGTAGAGACCGCTCCGAATCGCGTCGACGTCCGTGAGGTGCAACCGCCGTCGCGGTGGGAACCGGAGGCGTCGGACAACGGCGCCTCCGGGGCCGACGATCGTGCGCGCGACGTGCGGCCGGACGACCCGTCCGCCGTTCGCGAGCGCCGCATATGCGACGGCGAGCTGCAGCGGGGTCACCGCGAGATACCCCTGCCCGATCGACAGGTTCACCGAATAGCCCTCGTACCAGATCCGCTGCGCCGGATCGCGGAACGTCTTTTTCAGCCATCCGGGCGTCGGTACCACGCCGCCGTACTCGCCCGGAACGTCGAGCCCCGTCGTGTGCCCGAGGCCGAGCAGGTGCGCCCACCGCTGCATGTCGAGCGCTCCGGTCGCCGCCTGCCGTGCGTAGAACATCGTCCCCAGCCGGTAGAACCACGTGTCGCACGAGATCGCGAGTGCCTGATCGAGGTCGAGGTTCGCGTTGATTGCCGGTTCGACGTTGTGGAACACGATGTTCCCGACCGTCAACGAGCCCGTGCAGGGAATGCTCGACCAGCGGGTGATCATGCCCGTCGCGAGTGCGGCCTCCGCGACGATCGGCTTGAACGTCGACCCGGTGGGATACAGGCCCTGCGTCGCGCGGTCGAGCAACGGCGTCGCGCGCATGTGGAAGAGCGATGCGTAGTACTGCGGGTCGTGCGCCGCGCGCTGCTGGTCGAACGTCGGCGAGCTCGCCAGCGCATACACGGAGCCGTCCCAGGGATTGAGGACGACGGCGGCGCCGGCATCCGCGTCGGGGTGGCCCGCGCGATGCGCGAACGCGATGCCGTCGCGAATCGCGCGCTCGGCCGCCAGCTGGAGGCGCGTGTCGATCGTCAGCCGTAGCGAGCGCGCGCTCGTTCGAAGTGGAACCGTATGCAACGGCCCGACGATGCGGCCGCGCGCGTCGACGGGTACGCGACCGCTCGTCAAGCCGCGGTCGAGCACGTGGTCGTACGCCGCCTCGACGCCGGACTGGCCGACGACCTGGCCTGGCCGCGAGCCCGAGTAGCGGCGCTGGTGCAGCTCGCGCGCGTCGACCTCGCCGAGCAGCCCGAGGAACTCGCTCCCGAACGATCCGCGTGGATACCAACGTTGCGGCAGCACTGTGACGTCGAACCCGCGAAACGACGCGGCCCGCTCGTCGAGGTAGAACGCGAGCCCTCGCGACGGTCGCGTAATCGCGATCGCGGGCGCGAACGGCGTGCGGCGCACGCTGCGGCGGATGTTCGCGATCAGCTTCCACGGAGGCAGGTGCGCGAGTCGCGCGAGCTGCCGCAGGCGCGCGTGCCCGATCGCCGACGGCGTCCAACGACCGTTCTCGTCGATCGTTCCGAGCGTCGCCGCATCCGCTGTCACGGCGACGGTCCCCGTCGTCCCCGCGAGCAGCCGGTCGCCGCTGTCGACGATCGGCCCGCGCGCGCTCGGGAAGTGCACAGTCCGAAACGATTGCGCCTGCGCGGCATGCGCCAGCTCCCGGCCCTGGATGACCTCGAGCGCCCAGAGTCGAAGCAGGAGGATCGCGAACAGCGTCACCGCGATGAGACCGAGTCCGCCGACGCGCAGGTAGAACGCGGGCCGGTCGAAGAACTCGCGCTCGGCTGCGGAGACCGGCTCGAGGATGAGGCGCGGGCGGAGGCGGAGCGGCGCGGACAGCGCGCCCCACCGCCGCCGGCGGCGTCGCGTCGAGACCCAGTCGCTCGTCCCGCCGAAGCGCGCGCGCCGGGGCGGCCGAACGACGGCCCGACGGCGGCGATGACCCCTGAACACTCTGCAGACCCTTTCGCTGGCGGCGCGACCAAGCCTAGTCCCTATCCTGGGACGGTGGGGTCGGTGTTGGTCCGTGTCCGCGGGCTCGCGAAGACATACGGCGAGGCGCACGCGGCGGTCCGCGTCCTCGACGGAGCCGACCTGGACGTCGGCCGTGGTGAGTTCGTCGCCGTCATCGGGCGATCCGGGTCGGGCAAGTCCACGCTCCTGCATCTGCTCGGCGGTCTGGATCGCCCGGATGCGGGCGAGATCGAGCTCGACGGCACGCGCATCGACCGGCTGGACCAGCGAGGACTGACAGAGCTGCGCCGCCGCCACGTCGGCTTCGTCTTCCAGGCGTTCCACCTCCTCCCCGAGCTCAGCGGCGTCGAGAACGTGCTTCTCCCGGCGCGGCTCGCCCGTGACGGGGTCGAGGCGGCGCCGCGCGCGGCCGACCTGATCGAGCAGCTCGGTCTCGCGGCCGTGGCGCGGCGGCTACCGTCGGAGCTCTCCGGCGGCGAGCAGCAGCGGCTCGCCGTCGCCCGCGCGCTGGTGAACGATCCCGTGCTGCTACTGGCCGACGAGCCGACGGGGAACCTCGACGACGAATCCGGTGCAGCTGTCCTCGAGCTGCTCCGCCGCGCCGCCGATGCCGGCCGAGCGGTCGTCCTCGTCACGCACGACCGCGCTGCGACCGCGCTCGCCGACCGTGTCTTCCGCCTCGACGCCGGCCGTCTCGTCGAATGAGATCCGTCTTCCTGCACGGCATCGCCCGCGCACGTCGGGACCGCGGGCGGACGCTGCTCACGGCGATCGGAGTGGCGGCGGCCGCGGCGATGGTCGGCGCGGCGGCGACGATCGTCTTTGCACTTGCGACGGCATTCGATCGGACTGCGGCCGTGTCGCAGATGCCGGACATCACCGCGCGGTTCGCGGACGAACCGCTCGCGGTCGTTCGGTCGCATGTCGAGACCCTCGCGAACGTGCGCGCAGCGGCGTATCGCGACGAAACGCGTGCCGATCTCCGCGGCGGCGCGAACTACGCCACCGCGACCGTCGACGGCGTGCGCGGGGACGGCCCGCGCGGTTATGCGATCACGGCCGGCCGCGACGTCGCACGCGACGGCGAGGCGGTCGTCGAACGTGGCGTCGCTCGGAGCTGGCACCTGCATGTCGGGCAGTCCATCGGCCTCGGCAGCGGCTCGGTGCGGATCGTCGGCGTCGCGGTCACGCCGGGCGGCGTCGCGTTCCCGCTGAGCCGCTCGCCGCATGTCTACGTCGCGGAGGCAACGGCGCGCCGCATCGCCGGCGCGGGGGGAGCGGTGAACCAGGTGCTGCTGTGGGCCAAGGATCCGTTGCAACTCGACGTCACGCTCGCCCAGGCGCGCGCGGCCAGCTACGGGCTTCGCGATCTGCGCTTCGTCACCAAGGAGGGTTACCGCCACGTGATCGGGCGCGCCGCAGGGCTCGTCGTCGCGCTGCTGGTTGCGTTCTCGCTGATCGCGCTCGCGGCTGCCGGCGTGATGCTGGCGGCATCGGCCGGGGCGGAGGTCCAGCGAAGACGTCAGGCGATCGGGGTTCTCCGCGCGCTCGGTGCGTCACCTGCCGCCGTCGCCGGCGGCTACGCGCTCGAGACGGTCGTCGTCGCGGCGCCGGCGGCCGCCGCCGGTCTCGTCTGCGGCGCCGCGATCGTCGGTGGCCCCACACGGCGGCTGCTGGCGATCCTCAACGAGCTGGCGCCGTCTCGCTTGGCGACGGGCGTCCTCCTCGTCGCCTGCTGGCTTGCGATTGTCGTGCTCGTCGCTGCCGCGACGTGGTTGCCGGCGTGGCGCGCGGCGCGCGCGTCGGTGGTCGGGTCCCTTCGCGGCGCGGACGTCGTCGGGACGCCGCGCCGGTTGCCGCTTCCAGCGCTGGCCGGGTTCGGTGCGCGTCTCGCGCTCGCCCGACCCGCCCGCGCGGCGACACTCGTCGCCGTCCTGGCAGCGTCGAGCGCGGTCGTGCTGCTGATCCTTGCGATCGCAGACGTGCTCCGCGGCCTCGAGCGCAACGCGCAGACGCTCGGGACGCGCTACCAGCTGACGGTGCCTGCGTCGGAGATCTCGGCAGGCGAAGTGCGGCGCATTCGCGGTGTGGACGGCGCGGCCGTTCGCTACGAGAGCGAGGCCGCCGACTCCTTCGATCTCGGCGAGTCATTTACGCTCGTGGGGTTCGCCGGCGACGTCTCGCGGTACGAATCGCCGCCGCTCGCACGCGGACGTCGCGTCGCAGGCGACGACGAGGCCGACGTCGGCCTCGGTCTCGCGCAGGCACTGGACCTGCACGTAGGCGGGGTCCTCGCAGCACAGTTGCCGTCCGGGCGCGAAGTACGCTTTCGCGTCGTCGGAGTCGTCGATGCGCTGCGCAACGAGGGTCTCGTCGCGTACGTGCGCGCGCCCCGGCTCCACGCTGCGATGCCGTTCGCGAGCGCGGAGATCGCAGTCCGGCTGCGCGCGAGCGCGAGTCTCGACCGCGTGCGGAATATCCTCGTCAGCCGCAACGCCTACCCGCAGAAGACCGGCGGCATCGGACAGGACACGGGACTCGGTTCCGGCGGCCGCACGTCGTTTCTGCGCGTTCTCGCGGCGCTGCTCCGCAGCGTCGCGGTCCTCGACGGCCTCGTCTGCGTGTACGCATTGGCGCAGATGCTTGCGCTGATCGCGCGCGAGCGGCGACGGGCGGTCGCGCTCGTCCGAGCGCTCGGCGCAAGCCGCGCACAGGTCTTCGCCCTCTTCGCCGGCGCGGCACTGGTGATCGCGGCGATCGCGACTCCGGTCGGGATCGTCGTGCAACGCGTCGTCATCGGGCCGGCGGTCGCGCACCTCGCCGTCACGTATGTGACGCTATCCCTCGGTGCAGGACGCGCCGCGATCCTCGCCGTCCTCGCCGGCGTCGTGGTCGCGACCGCGCTTGCGGCGGGGTGGGCGACGCGCAGCGCGATCGCGGACGCGATCGTCGGCCCCCTTCGCGAGGATTGATCAGCGATACAGGTTCGCGTTGCGATCGCGCGGCGCGCCGGCGAATCCATTCGGCCGGCCGCCCTGGAAGTCGAGGTATGCGAGTTCCCTCGAAGCCCGGGCCAGGTCGACGCTCCCGTCGGTGTCGAGCATCCACGTCTCGAGGACGACGTGCCCCGCCGTGGTCTGCGCGAGGCGAAACGCGCGTACCTGTTGCGGATAGTCGATCAGCGACGAAGTCGAGATCAGCCAGTAGCCGCCGTCGTCGGTTCTCCTCGGCTCGATCGAGTTGCGGTGCGTGTCGCCGTTGATCGCCGCGACGACGCGGGGTGACGCGTCGAGTAGTCGCAAAGCCTCGTCACCACCCGTCGTCGAGGCGAGCGGATTGTGCGTGAAGACGATCACCCAGCGGTTGCCGGCGCGTGCGAGCTCGCGCCGCAGCCAACGGCGTTGTGTGGGCCGGACGACGCCGCGTGTTCCACCTCGCCGATCGACCGTGTCGAGCGCGATCGCCCGGACGCTCGGCGCGAGATCGAACGCGTAGTCGAGCAGCGCGCCACTGCCGGGTGTGCGGCTCGCAGCTCGTAGCCGCCGGATCACGTCAGTCGCGCCGAGCTCGCGGCGCGCGGCGTCTGCACGAACGTCTTCCGTTGCGCCGGGGATACCGCGCGCGAGCACACGCCCGACGAGCCCGAGATCGCGTGACCGAGCCGCCTCGAGCGCGGCGCGGTCAAACCGGACGAGCTTTCGCGAGCCGACCGCGATCACGCGCGTCTGCCGGGTCGGCGCCACGTTTCCCTGGACGAGGACGTCGTGGTTGCCGACGACCGGATGCCAGGGGGCGCGCAGCCCGGGTGAGGTGAACGGGCGTTCTGCATCCGCAAGCAGCCCCGGATGCCGTGGCGGATCCACGTCCGGGCGGTAGAAGAACGGGTCCGGGTTCGAAGCCGCCTGGACGCCGTCGTAGCCGGGCGCGCCGCTGTTCGGGTCGACACGTCCGCCCCTCAGGACGGCGAGGGCCGTCGCGAGCTCGTTCGCCTGCACGTTGTCGATCAGGTCGCCGGTCTCGACGACGGCGCTCGGCCGAAGCTCGTTGACGGCGACCACGGCCGCGTCGAGCACCTGGGCGGTAAGCGCCTCCTGCGGGCGAAACGCGGACGTGAACGGGTCGCCGAGACGGTCGAGCCACTCGACGCGTGCCGGCGACTCCTCGTCGAGGACGTGAGCGTCCGTGATCTGAGCGAAGACGGCCAGCGTCTTCGTCGGTTCGGCGTGACGCGAGAGGTCCGTTCGGTCAATCGGCCGCTCCCCCGGACCGCGCACCAACACGCCGTTGCCCGTTCGGTCGACGTACGTGCGGTGGAGCGTCGAGTCGGACTCGGTCTCCGCCGACGAACAGGCTCCGAGACACGTAACGAGCGCGATCGCCGTGGCCGCTAGTGTCGCGCGGTGCACTTCGGCGTCATCCTGCCGAACTACGGGCTCTCGTCGACGCCCGACGGGATCCGCCGCGTTGCCGACGCCGCGGAGGAGCTCGGGTTCCACTCCGTCTGGACGACCGAGCACATCATCGTCGGGCCTGAAGGCGTCGACCCCTACGGGCGCGTGTACGACCCGCTGATCACGCTCGGCTGGATCGCCGGCTGGACGGAGCGCGTCGGTCTCGGGACTTCGATCGTGCTCGTTCCGCTGCACCACCCGATCCATCTCGCGAAGGAGGTCGCAACGCTCCAGGAGCTTTCGGGCGGACGCGTGACGCTCGGCGTCGGCATGGGCTGGCACGAGGACGAGTACGGGTTCATGGGCGTGCCTTTTGCGCGACGCGGCCGCCGCGGCGACGAGGCGCTGCGCGTGATCCGCACGCTGTGGGAGGGGGAGGGCAACTTCGACGGCGAGCTGTGGTCCTTCCACGGGGCGACGTCGGAGCCGCATCCGTCACCGCGACCCGAGATCTGGGTCGGGGGGAGCTCACCTGCGGCGATCCGCCGGGCGCGGACGCTCGGCGACGTGTGGCATCCGTCGCGCGGGTCGGATGCGTCCGCGGTCGCACGCGTGAAGGAGGAGCACCCCGAGCTGCGTGTGATCCCGCGGACGGCCGCGGCGAACGTGGACCTGATGCTCGGGGCGGGCGCCGAAGGCGCGATCGTCCAGTTCGACGACGTCGAGGCGATGCGCGCGTTCGCGGCGGCGCACCTGTAGCTCCGACCACCGCCTACCGGGCGCGCCGAGCGTTTGCGCTAAGCGCGACCGACGTGCTTCTCGATCTGCCGGAGCTGCAGATCGTCGCCGCCGTGCACCTCGAGCCACTCGTCGTGGCTGACGCGGACGGCGGTCGTACCCGCGAACAACGTCGCGTCCCAGAAGAAGTAGAGCGCGAGGTCGAGCACCGACTCGACCTCGTCCGAGTCGTCTTCACCGAATCCGTGGCCCGGTGCGTCCATGAGGCTGCGGTTTTCTCCGAGCGACGCGCGATAGCCGTCGAAGAGCGTCATGTTCTGCGCCGACGGGAAAATCCCCCATGCGGTAATCCAGAGGAGGCCGCCGCCGCTCGTGCTGACGGCGCGGACGATCGAGCGTGCGAGCGTCGTGCGAGCGTGGGCATCGGCCGGGAGGTCGAACGTGTTCGACTTCGTGAACGCAGCGGCGAGTGCGCCGTCGATCGAGCGGTCGCCGTAGCGAGACGCGAGCCACTGCTCGCACTCCTCGCGCGTCAGGATCGTCACGCCGCCGCCGTCAGGCTGCGGCGTAGCGCTTCGCAGCGCGCGCACGTGCGCGCTCTGCCTCGCGCTCGCGATCCTTCGGCGCCGCCGACGTCACGAGCTCCGCAAGCAATCGCCGAGTCGCGGCCGAAACCTCGTCGACGGCCCGGTCGAACGCTTCCTCGTTCGCGTGTGACGGCTTGGTGAACCCGCTGACCTTCCGGACGTATTGCAGCGAGGCGTCGCGAACTTCGTCCTCGGTCGCCGGCGGCTCGAAGTTGAAAAGCGTATGGATGTTTCTGCACATGGCGGCATCGTACGTACGCGCAGCGACGGCGCGCAGCCCCCTGCCGCGACTCGTAGGATTCCTCTCGGTATGGCGCAGAGGTGGGACGATGACGAGCGCGGCCGGGGCGTCGGCGATGCGGGTGCGTACGCCGCCGGCGCATCGGAGCTCGTCGAGGCGATGGATGCGCCGGGCTGGGTCGCCGAGAATCCCGACGCCCACCTCCTGCCGCACCTCGCGGCCGCATGTGAGGCGCTGCCGCTCGCGCTCCGCGCCTCGCGCACGTCGGGCGACGGGACGTTCGAGGTGGAGCTGGAGTGGCGAGGTGCGCCAGGCGTAGGGGAGATCCGGCGAGGGATCTACGCGCTCGTCGGGAGCATCGCGGAGTCGGCGTCGTATGTCCGTCAGCGACGCGACGCGGAGGGCGAGTTGACGTTCGAGGTCGTGACCGGAGAGCTCGACGGGCGGTTCGCTCCCCACGGACACACCGTGCGATTCGTGATCACCCCGTGAACACGATCGCGGGGGTGCTGCTCGTCGTCCTCGTTGCATTGCCGCTCCTCGTCATCGGCGCCGCGTTCGTCTGGGCCGCGATCCGCGACGGTGCGGAGGACAAGGCGGTCCAGCGGCGCCTCGGGATTCGTCGCAAGACGCGGCTCGGTCACTAGCTCCAACCGGCGCGCCCGGCTCGTCTCGTCAGCCGTAGACCGACGACCCCACGCCACGCTCCGCGTTCGGCGGGTACGGCTGGAGATCGTTCACGAAGCGCGGTTGCGCCTCGACGCGCTCGATCCACTGCGCGACCGCGGGGTAGTCGCCGAGGTCGAAGCCCGCCCCGGGCGCCGTGTGCGTGTACGCGTAAGCAGCGATGTCGGCGATCGTGTAGCGCTCCGCGACGAGGAACTCCCGCTCCCGCAGGTGGCCGTCCAGCAGCTCCAGCGCGCTGCGTCCGAGCGCCCGCCGGTTGATCGCGTCGGGCTCGTCCGGGCGCCACCGCTTGGTCAGCAGCCGAAAGCGGAGCCCGCCGATCCCGGGCATCACGTCCGTCTGCTCGAGGACCAGCCACTTGACCACGTGGGCGCGCTCGAACGCCTCGTCCGGGAGAAACGGTGTTCCCTCTGCGAGGTACCAGAGGATCGCGTTCGACTCCTGAACGTAGCGGCCGTCGTCGGTTTCGAGCACCGGCGTCGACCGCGCCGGATTCTTCGTCGCGAATGCGTCCGTCAGCGTGTCCCCGCCGAAGATGTCGATCGGCACGCGCTCGTACGGCCGCGCCAGCTGCGCGAGCAGCAGCCGGGCCTTGTAGCAGTTGGCCGACGGGCCGTAGTCGTAGAGGCGCATCAAAGGGGAAACGTGGTTCACGCCGCGCGCGTGAGGTGTGGGAGGATGCAGGCATGACCACATCGACGTCAACTGCTGTCGGAACGCAAGCCAGCGGCTCCCGAGCCGATCGCATCGAATCGCTTCTCTCCGCGCGCCTATTCGTCGAGCCGCAGCTCGTCGGCGACCGCCTCTTCTTCGTCTCGAACCTCGGCGGGCAGCTCAGCCTGTACTCGATGCCGCAGGAAGGAGCCGTTCCGACGCCGCTCCTCCCGTCGCGCATCGCTCTCCAGAATCCGGAGCTGCTAGGCGGTCACCTGTTCCACGTCCTGCCGGATCTCGGGCGGATCCTCGTGATGATCGACCACGACGGCGACGAGAACTACGAGCCTTACTTCGTTCCGCTGGACGGCGGCTTCCCGGAGCCGATCGCGCGTGACGCGTTCCACGGTCGTCGTTCGCACCTGATCGACGTCGATCACGCCGCATCCGTCGCGTACTTCGCCGCCGAGTCGAAAGAGGAGGCGGTGTTCTTCGCGCTGCGCGCGGATCTGACGGATGAGACCGTTGTGGAGCTCGGCCGCAGCACGTACGGCGCATTTCCGGTCGCGTGGACACCCGATCATGCTCGCGTCGTCTTGCAGGACGAGTACCTCGTCGGCGACGCCTTGCTGTACGAGGTCGTCGACGGGGAGCGTCGCGTCCTGTACGGGACGCCGATGGACGAGCGGGAGGAAGGCGGCGACTATCCGCTGTCGGGGATCCGCTGGCCGTACGGGACCGCGAGCGGCAACGGCCTGTTGATGGTGGCGAGCCTCCACGACGATGCCGGCGCGCCCGCCTATCTCGCCCTCGATCGTCCCGGAACGCTCGAACCGGTGTCGGTGACCGGGACCGGCCATCGCGGCGTCGGCGAGCTTGACCGGTTGAAGCACCTGCACGACGACGAGTACATCCTCGACTACAACATCGACGGCTGCTCGTGGTCGTACACCGCGCACTTCGACGAGGACGCGCGGACGCTGAACGTGGAGCGTGTCGTGGTCGGCCGCGACGCGCTGTCAGGCGGCGTGCACCACGGCGTCGACTTCGACGAGCAGAGCGGCCGGTTCGCCGTCTCGTTCTGCACCGCGACGATGCCGACGCAGCTCTACGTGATCGGCGACGACGTTTCGAGGCGAACGCAGGAGCGCGCGCTCGGCCTCGACCCGGCGCTTCTGTCGCCGGGAGAGGATGCATCGTTCGCGTCGCATGACGGCCTACGCGTGTCCGCGCGGCTCTACCTGCCGTCCGACGAGCTCGGCTACGAGGGCCCGCGGCCGCTCGTCTACTACGTGCACGGAGGGCCACAGGGGCAGGAGCGGCCGAACTTCGCGTGGTTTTCGATGCCGCTGATCCAGATCCTCACGCTCGAGGGCTTCGCCGTCTTCGTCCCGAACGCGCGTGGCTCGACCGGATACGGGATGGCGTATACGAAGCGCGTCGACCGCGATTGGGGTGGACAGGACCGGCTCGACCATGTGCACGCGATGACGGAGGTCCTGCCTCAGGACGAGCGCGTCGACGTGTCGCGCGCCGGCGTCGTCGGCCGCTCGTACGGCGGGTACATGACGCTGACGCTCGCGGCGCGTCACCCCGATCTGTGGCGCGGAGCGGTCGACATGTTCGGGCCGTACGACCTGATCACGTTCACCGAACGGCTACCCGAGACGTGGAAGCCCTACTTCGCGATGGCCGTGGGAGATCCGGTTCGCGACCGCGACTTCCTGGTCGAGCGCTCGCCGAAGCACTACATCTCCGACATCGAATGCCCGCTGCTCGTGATCCAGGGGAAGAACGATCCCCGGGTCGTCGAGCCGGAGTCACACGGTCTCGTCGACGACCTGCGCGGCATGGGCCGTGACGTCGACTACCTGATGTTCGAGGACGAGGGACACGACGTGCTGAAACTGCCGAACCGCGTGCGCTGTTACGACGCGATCGTCGGCTTCTTCTCGCAACACCTGTCGTAGACGAAGTGGCAGGCCTTCAAAGGGCCTGCTACTTCCGGTTTACGGCGCCGGAACGTACGGCCGTCCGGCGCGCTCGAGCGGGAAGCCGAGCTCTTTCCACTCGTTCTTGCCGCCGGCGTATCTGCGGACGTTCGTGTAGCCGAGCTCGCACAGCCGCTGCGCGGTCTCGTGTGAGTCGTCGCAGTCGGGACTGCTGCAGTAGACGACGATCTCGGCATTCCGGTCCGGGATGCGCTTCCCCAGCACGGTCGCGTCGACCATGGACGGCGGCAGGTTCATCGCGCCGGGCAAGTGCGAGTGTGCGTACACCATCGGGGCGAGCGCGTCGACGAGCGCGAACGCGTCGGCCGCCTCGATCTTCTCGAGCAGCGCGCTCGCCTCGATCGTCGGAAGGTCCATCCCGGCAATCATGACGAGCGCGCGCTCGTCTGCGCTACATGCCTTTCGCGAGCCCGACGACGTGGCCTTCGGGATCTGCGAACAAGGCGATCGTCACCTGCGGCAGCTCCGTCACCGGCAGGATCGTCTTCCCGCCGAGCTGCTCGACTTTGTCGAGCGTCGCCTGCGGGTCGTCGGTCCCGACGTAGAACGTCACGTGCCCGTCCCCGTCGGGCGCCTGACCGATTCCGCCGCCGATGCCTCCGTCCTCCTTCTCGACCATCGCATACGGCATGTCGCCCGAAGCCCTCTGCGTCTTCCAGCCGAAGACGTCGGCGTAGAACTGCTCCAGCTTCCCCAGGTCCTTGCCGGAGACCTCGAAGTGCACGACAGGATGAGCCATCTCGTCTCCTTTCACATCGACGGTGCTTGTTCGACCCACGGGTCGGTGCCCGGATCGCCGCCGGCCGCCGCGATCTCGAGCCGCGGCAGGTAGTGATCCCACCCCTGCGCATGCGACGTCACCGCTTCGCTGCTCGGCAGGTTCGCATGCACGAACCGCAGTGACGTGCCGGTTCCTTCCGGCGCAAGGTCGATCGTGATCGTCGACGAACCGGGGGGAACGCCTTCCTCACCGTCCCAGCCCCACGTGAAGACGAGCCGGTTCGGCCGATCGACCTCGACGAACTCGCCGCGCGCGGTGTGGCCGGGGATGACCTGGCAGCGGTAGATGCCGCCGGGCCGCGCGTCGAGGTCGGCGTCGATTCCCTTCCAGCGCTTGAGCTTCTCGGGATCGACGAGGAACTCCCACACGGTCTCGGGTGCCGCGTCGATCGAGAGCGTCCGGTCGTAGACCTTGGTCTCAGTTGCTGCGTCCATGCTTCTTCCTCTCCTCCTTCTCCGCTTCGCGTTTGAGCGCTTCGAGGCGGACATCCCAGAACTCCTCGAGGAACTCCTTGAGGTCGACCAGCCCTTCGGGCCGCGCCAGGTACAGGCGTCTCGTGCCGTTGCGTCGCTCGCTCACGAGCCCCGCCTCCTTCAGGACGTTCAGGTGCTGCGAGATCGCCGGACGCGTCACGTCGAAGTGCGACGCGATCTCTCCTGCGGTCAGCTCGCCGTCACGGACGAGCGTCAGGATCTGCCGCCGGCGCGGCGCCGCGATCGCCTTGAGAGCTGCCTCCATGCCGCGAAGTGTAAGCATAAACTTACGTAAGAGTCAACTAACATATGAGCGCTCGGGGTGCGGAAGAATCGGGGTCGTGGACGTCGAGGTGCGAGACGTCGCCCCCGGGCTCTGGCTCTGGCGGCGCGAGTATCCCGACTGGCGTCCGGGCGTCGGCTGGGGCCCGGAGGTCGCGTCGACCTGCGTCGAGTCGCGCGGGGAAGTGCTCGTCCTCGATCCGCTCGCGCCTCCTCCGGACGCGACCGATGTGTGGGCCAGGCTCGACGAGCGGCCGCCGACCGCGGCCGTCGTGCTGAAGCCGGACCACGTCCGCGACGTCGATCTCTTCGTCGAGCGCTACGGCGCGCGCGCGTTCGGGCCGTGGCTGTTCTGGCGTCAGAACATCCCGCAATCGGAGCTCGAGCCGATCCAGCCGGGGAGTGAATTGCCGGGCGGCCCGGTCGCGCTCTACGACGGCCGCTGGAAGATGGAGACGCCGCTCTGGCTGCCCGAGCAGCGCGCGATCGTCTTCGCCGACGGGATGACGGCGCCGCACGGCGAGCTGTTGATCTGGGACTCGCCGTGGCTCGACGAGCGTGTGCGGCCGGCGATGCGCGCGATGCTCGACCTGCCGTTCGAGCTCGTGATCGTGTCGCACGGCGAGCCGGCGCACGACCGCGCCGCTTTCGAGCGCGCGCTCGAGCGTCCGCCCTGGAAGGACTGAGGCGCGCCGGTAGTGGCGCACGGCCGCGCACGGCTGACGAAGCTTTCGACAATATTTCTTGCGCGAGACCGAGGGTCCCGGCTATTCTGCGCGGCCGATGGGTGTAGTCGAGCAAGAGCGCCTCGGACGGAATGAAGCGCTTTTCCGAGAGGTCAACGAGCGGATCAACGGCCTCGCCGTCGAGTTCAGCCGATCGCTGGGCTCGGACCAGTACGAGTACGTCTGTGAATGCTCCGACCCCGAATGCGCCGAGCGAATCACGCTGACGCTGGCGGATTATGAAGAGATCCGTGCCGACGGCACGCGCTTCGTGCTTGCGCCCGGGCATGCGCGTCGCGACATCGAGCACGTCGTGCGACAGGCGGACGACCACGTGGTCGTCGAAAAGCACGGCGTTGCGGGCGAGGTCGTCGCCGAGTCCGATCCGCGCGCTGCCTGACGCCCGCCGCGGCGACCTGAGCGGTCTCGGAGCCGCCCGGCCGGATTACGAGTCGTCGCGCGGTGGAGGCTCGCGGTGAGTGCGTAGCGCGGCGCGCTCAGGCGCGATTCTCGGAACGACGAGCCGCCGCTCGACCCAGAACGCCGCGCGGCCGTCGTCACGGCGCAGTTGAACCTCGGCAGGCGTAACGCTCGTCGGCGTGAACCCGACGACGACGTACGTCCGCCCGTCATAGACGACAGGGTCTCCGATCAACATGGCCGCAGTAGCCGGCACCTTCGACGGAGCCGGCGACACTAATTCTCGTCACGCGGCCGCTGCCGTCAACCGCCCAAGTGGCCAGCGTGCACCCCCTGCGCGGCTCGAGCGTCGCCGTGCCGGCGTGGCGCCCGGCTCGCCGGCGCGCATAGAGTCGCGGCGTGTTCACGGTCGAGGAGCGCGACCGAACGCGTGCGCGACTGCTCGAGCTCGCGGAGGCCGACCCTGACGTCGTCGCGGCGGCGATCACGGGCTCGTACGTCGTCGACGGCGGGGACGAGTGGTCCGACATCGACGTCGCCTTCGGCATCCGCGGCGAGCTCGAGCCGGCGCTCGCCCGCTGGACCGAGACGTTGCTCACGGAGCACGGAGCGATCCACCACTGGGATCTACCGTGGGGAAGGACGATCTACCGCGTCTTCCTTCTTCCTGAGTGGCTGCAGGTCGACATCGCCTTCACGCCCGAAGCGGACTTCGGCCCGCGCGGGCCGAATTGGCGAACCGTCTTCGGCGAGACGGTCGAGCTTCGGCAGAGCCCGCCTTCGCAGAGCGAGCTGATCGGGCTCTGCTGGTTGTACGCGCGTCACGGGCGTGCGTGCATCGAGCGCTGCCGGCCGTGGCAGGCCGAGTGGTCGGTCAGCGCGCTGCGCGACACCATCATCGCGCTCGCCTCGCTGCGTCATGGGTACCTCCCGCGCTATGCGAAGGGCGCCGAGTTGCTCCCGGTTGAGCTGACGGAGCCGCTCGAGGCGGCGCTCGTGCGCTCGCTCGACCGGAACGAGCTGCGCCGGGCGCTCAGCGTCGCGTTAGGCGCGTTCGCGGATGAGCTCGACCGGACGGATGCCGCGCTCGGCGCGCGGCTCCGCCCGCTGCTGGTCGAGCTCGCGTAGCGTCAGCGGAAGTGCTACGAAAATCGAGGCCCTCGCAGAGCCGCATTCCCGTCGACGCTGTTTCAGCAGGCGCCGTCTACCACTTCGAGCGGCGACCGCGGCGGCTCGTGTAGAGCACCTTCGGCCTCGCTGACTTCATCCCGGCGGATTCGAACTGCTCCGAGTGCCCGAGCCTGCGGGCGACATGACTCGTCTCCGCCTGCTGTTCGGGCAGGACGAAGGTGATCGCGGTCCCGTCGCGCCCGGCACGCCCGGTGCGGCCGGTCCGGTGGACGTAGCCTTTGTCCTCTGCGGGCGGGTCGAAGTTGATCACATGCGTGACGTCGTCCAGGTCGAGACCGCGCGCCGCCACATCCGTCGCGACGAGCGTCGTGACCTTGCCACTCTCGAAGCGCTGGAGTGAGCGCTCGCGTGCGCGCTGTGACATGTCGCCGTGCATGGCGACCGCGTCTACGCCGAGCCGGCTGAGCTTGTGCGCGAGGCGCTCCGCGCCGCGCTTTGTCCGCACGAACACGAGCGTGAGCCCGTCGGACGCGCGGAGGTGTTCGACGAGCGTGTCGACCTTCGTGTTGGCCGTGACCGAGACGAACCGATGCACGATCTCGCCGGGGGCGTCCTCGGCGTGATCGACATCGAACCGCGAAGGACTGTTCGTGTAGGCGCGCGCCAGCTCGCCGATCCGCCCGTCGAGCGTCGCGGAGAAGAACATCGTCTGCCGGTTGCGAGGCAGCCGGCGCACGATCTTGTCGACCTGCGGCTGGAAGCCCATGTCGAGCATCCGGTCGGCCTCGTCGAGGACGAGCGTCCGGACCTCGGAGAGGTCGATCAGACGCCGGTTCGCGAGATCCTCGAGTCGGCCCGGCGTCGCGACGAGGATGTGCGCCGTTTTCGCTTGTTTCGCCTGCGCGCCGAGCGGGACACCGCCGTACGCCGCGGCGACGACGAGCTTCTTCGGCTTCGCGAGCGACGCGAGCTCCTCGCGCACCTGCGCTGCGAGCTCGCGCGTCGGCACGAGCACGAGCGCCGCGGGTCGGCGGCTCGAGCGGTCGATGCGCTGGGCGAGCGGGATTCCGAAGGCGAGCGTCTTGCCAGAGCCGGTGGGCGCGCGACCGAGGATGTCGAGGCCGGCGATCGCGTCCGGCAGGACGAGCGCCTGGATCGGGAAGGGCTCGTGGATGGAACGGCGGGCGAGCACATCGGCAATGTCAGGCGACACGCCGAGCTCGCGGAAAGATTGCTGAGACATGTTGTTCGACTCCTTACGGGTTCGAGACTGCCGACCTCGAATCACCCGAAGGAGGAACGAGAAGCGATCTCACGGCGGCGGCGGGATTGCCGGCGCGTAGTCACACCGTAGCAGTCGATTCGGGCGTGTCTACGGCGAGGACGCCTCGGGCACGGTCCCGGTGGCGAGGCCGTCGAGCACCTCTGCAAGGCCCGCTGGGTCTTCCACCATCGGGAAGTGGCCGCCGCGAAGCTCGATCGGCTCGACCATGAGCAGTTCGGCGACGTACCGCTCCCATTCGGGCTCGAAGAATTCGTCGTCGGTCGTGTAGATCAGCGAAGCCCGGACGTTCGGATGTTCCGCGAGCGGGTAATCGCCGGCCGCGGCCGCGCCCGGCCGCAGGCGTTCGGCGAGCGTTGTGGCGACGTCCGGCGGCAGTCGCGGGTACATCGTCGCGATCGCGGAACCGGCATCCCAGACCGATCGGCCGTCGGCGTCTTTCGGCGGAAACGGGAATTTCGGCCGGAAGACGCGCGGGGCATGCGGAGGCGTCGGAAAGGCGCCGAACCGAGGACAGAGGTAGACGAGCAGGGCGGGGCGGCGCTGCGCTGCGACGAGCGCCGCCTCTGCGGATCCGGCCGAGTGGCCCACGATGACGACGGGGTCGTCGGCGCCTTCGAGCGCGTCGAGCGCCGGGCGCGCACGCTGCTGGTAGTCGGCGCGCGGATCGTCGAACGGCAGATCGGGTGCGACGGCGTCATGCCCACGCGAGCGCAACTCATCGACAAGCGGCGCCCAGCACGACGCGTCGTGCCAGTTGCCGTGGATGAGGCAGAACGTCGCCAGCGCCGGTTGTATGTCACGCGGGGCGGCCGATTGCAACCGGTCGGGACTCGCCTGCTGTAGCTACGCTCGCTCGATGCCGCTGCGCGAAGACATCCGCGACGTCGCGATCGTCGCGCACGTCGATCATGGAAAGACCACGCTCGTCGACGCGATGCTGTGGCAGTCGGGCTCGTTTCGTGCGAACCAGGAGGTCGCGGAGCGTGTCCTCGACTCGATGGATCTCGAGCGCGAGAAGGGCATCACGATCCTGGCGAAGAACACGGCCGTCCGCCACGGCGGCGTCAAGATCAACATCGTCGACACACCGGGCCACGCGGACTTCGGCGGGGAGGTCGAGCGGGCGCTGACGATGGTCGACGGCGTGCTCCTGCTCGTCGACGCGAGCGAAGGCCCGTTGCCGCAGACGCGGTTTGTGCTGCGCAAGGCGCTCGAGGCGCGGCTGCCGGTGATCCTCGTCGTCAACAAGGTCGATCGTCCCGACGCTCGGATCGACGAGGTCGTCAACGAGGTGTACGAGCTCTTCCTCGATCTCGATGCCGACGAGACGCAGATCGAGTTCCCGATCGTCTACTGCAACGCACGCGAGGGGAGGGCGGGCCTCGAGCCCGACGAGCTCGCGGCGGATCTCCAACCGCTGTTCGACGTGCTCCTGGCACGGATTCCAGCGCCGTCGTACACGGACGGTCATCCGCTGCAGGCGCACGTGACGAACCTCGACGCGTCGCCGTACGTCGGTCGACTCGCGCTGTGCCGGATCCGCGAGGGCACGATCCGCAAGGGGCAACCGATCGCGTGGTGTCGTTCGACCGGCGAGATCACGCGCGCGAAAGTCACCGAGCTCTTTGTCACGGAAGCGCTCGACCGGGTCGACGCCGACGAGGCCGGCCCCGGCGAGCTGATCGCCGTAGCCGGCATTCCCGAGGTGACGATCGGCGAGACGCTTGCGGACCCGGACGATCCGCGTCCGCTCCCGGTCATAGGCGTCGACGAGCCGAGCCTCGCGATGACGATCGGCATAAACAACTCGCCGCTCGTCGGACGGGACGGTGACAAGCTGACGGCGACGATGCTGAAGGCGCGGCTCGACCGCGAGCTGATCGGCAACGTCTCTTTGCGCGTCGTGGCGACCGAACGCCCCGACGCCTGGGAGGTGCAGGGGCGCGGCGAGCTGCAACTGGCGGTGCTGGTCGAGCTGATGCGGCGCGAAGGTTTCGAACTGACGGTCGGCAAACCTCAGGTCGTGACGCGCGAGATCGACGGCACGGTGCACGAGCCCGTCGAGCGGTTGGCGATCGACGCTCCCGAGGAGTACATCGGCGTCATCACGCAGTTGCTGGCGCTGCGGAAGGGAAATCTGGAGCAGATGGTCAACCACGGCACCGGCTGGGTGCGGATCGACTACCGCGTGCCGGCGCGGGGTCTGATCGGCTTCCGCACGGAGTTCCTGACCGAGACGCGGGGGACGGGCATCCTCCATCACGTCTTCGACGGCTACGCGCCGTGGTACGGGGAGCTTCGCAGCCGGCCGACCGGGAGCCTCGTCGCCGATCGACGCGGCCCTGCGACCGCCTTCGCGTTGCTGAATCTGCAGGAGCGCGGCCAGCTCTTCATCGGCCCGGGCGTCGAGGTCTACGAGGGGATGATCGTCGGTGAGAACGCGCGTGCCAACGATCTCGACGTCAATCCGACGAAGGAGAAGAAGCTGACGAACATGCGCTCGTCCACCGCGGACGAGCTCGTGCGGCTGATTCCTCCGCGCGCGCTGTCGTTGGAGCAGGCGCTGGAGTTCATCGGCGAGGACGAGTGTGTCGAGGTCACGCCGCTGCACGTCCGGTTGCGCAAGGTCGTGCTGTCCGGGCAAAAGCGCCAGACCGCTGCGTCGCGCAAGGCCCGCGGACTCGCCGCCGCCCGCACGTAGCGAGCAGGGAGCAAGGGGTCAGACCCTCCGGGCCCGACCCCCTTACGCCCCTTGACGCCCGCCGCAGCGCCGGCGCCACGCAAGCCACGCCACCGCCGCGGCGACGAGCGCGAACGTCCGTCGCCGGCGTCGCGAGCTGACGGCGTAGTCCAGACCCTCGCCGAGGTACGCGAACAGCTCGAGGAGCGTGATCCCCGGGTCGTGCTGCGTCCAATCCGTCCACTCCGGCGGCGCCATCGACGCACGATCGCACGACCGATGAGTTCCGGCGCCTGGTGCCGTCTACACGTCAAATGACCGCGCCCAAGGAGACGCCATGACCATCGCTGACACCCGCACCCGCTGGCTTGCCCTCTACGTTCTCTGCCTCGGCAGCCTGATGATCGTCCTCGACGTGACGATCGTGAACGTCGCGCTGCCGTCGATCCGTGAGGATCTCGGCTTCTCCGAGACGTCGCTCGCGTGGGTCGTCAACGGCTACTTGCTCACCTACGGCGGCTTCCTCCTGCTCGGCGGTCGCCTCGGCGACCTGTTCGGCCACCGCCGCCTGTTCCTCGCGGGCATCTCCCTCTTCACGCTCGCGTCGCTCGCCTGCGGGCTGGCGACGACGCAGTGGTTCCTCGTCGCGGCGCGCACGGTTCAGGGCATCGGTGGCGCGGTCGCGTCGGCGGTCGCGCTGTCGCTGATGATGACGCTGTTCACGGAGCCGGGAGAGCGTGCGAAGGCGATGGGGATCTTCGGCTTCGTCGCGTCGGGCGGCGGCAGCCTCGGCGTGCTGCTCGGCGGCGTGCTCACGGACTCGCTCGACTGGCACTGGATCTTCCTCGTCAACCTGCCGATCGGCGTCCTCGTCGTCCTGCTGTCGCGGCGCCTGCTTCCCGCAGGATCGCCGACGGCGCGCGGCCGGCTCGACGTCGCCGGCGCGATCACGGTCACGGGCGCGCTGATGCTCGCGGTCTACGCGATCGTCAACGGCAACCAGAACGGCTGGACGTCCGCGCGGACGCTCGGGCTTCTCGGCGTCGCAGCCGCCGCGCTCGCGGCGTTCGTCGCGATCGAGGCGCGCGTGTCGTCGCCCCTGATGCCGCTCCGCCTTTTCCGGCTGCGGAGCGTGGCGGCGTCGAACGTCGTCGGCGTGCTCTGGTCTGCCGCGATGTTCGCCGCGTTCTTCCTCTCGGCGCTCTATCTCCAACTCGTGCTCGGCTATCGCCCGTTGCAGGTCGGGCTCGCGTTCCTGCCGACGAACCTGATCATGGGAGCCTTCTCGATCGGCCTGTCGGCGAAGCTCGTCATCCGGTTCGGCAACCGTGTGCCGCTCGCGACGGGGCTGTTGCTCGCGGCTGCCGGTCTCGTGTTGTTCGCGCGCGCACCCGTCGGCGGGAGCTTCGTCGCCGACGTCCTGCCGGGGATGATTCTGCTCGGCGTCGGCGCCGGAATGGCGTTCAATCCGGTCCTGCTCGCGGCGATGAGCGAGGTCGAGCCGGCGGAGGCGGGGCTCGCGTCCGGCGTCGTGAACACGGCGTTCATGATGGGGGGCGCGCTCGGTCTCGCCGCTCTCGCGAGCGTCGCAGCGTCGCGCAGCGACACGCTCCGCGCGTCGGGTGACGGCGCCCGTGCCGCGCTCACGGGCGGGTACCACGCGGCGTTCCTCGTCGGCGCGGCGTTCGCGGTGCTCGGC
>JBJMJS010000107.1:0-29854 GCA_045806225.1 Gaiellaceae bacterium | reverse complement strand
GCTCGTCACCCGCAAGAAGGAGCTCGACGATCATCCGACGCCGTCGGGAAACTCGATGCTCGCCTACATTCTCTTACGGCTCGCGCGAGTGTACGGCGACGACGAGCTGGAGCGCCGCGCCGTGGGCGTCTTCCGCCTGGCGGCACCGCTTCTTGCGCAGGCGCCGTCGTCGTTCGGACACCTCCTGTGCGCGCTCGACCTCCATTTTGCGCCACCGCGGGAGGTTGCGATCCTCGGGCCGCCGGACAGCGACGTCGCCCGCGCCGCGCTGACGCCGTTCGAGCCGAACGCGGTCGTTGCCTTCGGCCCCGCGGCGGAGGTGCCACTGCTCGCCGGCAAGGACTACGTCGACGAACGCCCGACGGTCTACGTCTGCGAGCGGTTCGCCTGCCGCGCTCCCGTCACGGACGCGACTGCGCTCGCTAAGTGACGGCGGAGAGGGGGCGAGAACCCCCTCTCCACCGAGCGCCTCGATCTGGCAGGCGGCAGGACGTAAACGACGAGCCCGCCGCTGAGGACGTTCAGGCCGACGACCTGGCCGATCGCGACGTTGTTGTTGTTCAGGATGTTGTCGAGCGAGTTGCAAAGCGCGACGACGGAGCAGTTGGGGTTGTTCAGGAAGTTGTTGAGGAAGTCCTGAATCACCACCGTGTTGTTGCTCAGGATCGCGTTGTTGTTCAGCACGTTCGTCAGGTTCACCGGGACGTTGACGAGCTGAACGTTGTTGCCGTTCAGGCTCCCGTTCAGGACGTTGTTCAGGACGTCCTGGACGTTCACGTTGACCAGAGCGGCTACGAGACCTGCGACGCCGCCGGACTGGTTGTTCGGATTCGGCTGGGCCGTCGCCGCCGGAACGGCGATGGTCGCGAGCGAAGCCGCGGCAAAGAGCGCCGCAAGCGCGCGCTTGGGGCTGCGCAACATGTGTACCTCCCTTTGGATCACCCGAAGTGGCGACCCGGTTTGTCGACTGCTAGTCGCTTTTGGGGTACCCCCGGCCTGATGCCCGAAACGCCTTCAGGGACTCTTTACAAAGGGGGTTCGGGGGCGCTCTACGAGGTCGTGACTAGCAGGTCGACAACCAGCGGAGGGGCGCCCCCGAACGGAGTGTAAAACGAGGGGACGCGACCGCAGCTGTGACTTCCTAGCAGGTCTACAACCGGCGGGGGCACGTCCCCTCAGCGAAGGAGACTCGCGCGGAGGGCAAAACCCTGCACGCAATCGTCACGGCGGGCAACGGCCTGCGCCGGTCGAACCGCGCTGCCGCCGCGACGGCGGCTGGCGCGCCAGGAGCTCCGACACGGTGACCGCGGCGAGCCCTCGGCGGGCCGCGGTCCGGAGCACCGCCCCGGCGACGGACGGCGTCGACGCGTGCGGATCGTGCAGGAGGATGATCGCGCCGGGCCGGAGCGCGCGGACGACCGTTCGCACCACCGCTCGGGGCGAGGCGCCGGGGCGGGAATCGCCGCTGTCGACGCTCCAGCGGATGTCGAGCAGGCCGAGCGTCCGACCGAGCAGCTCGATCCGCGGCGTCGACTCGTCGTACGGCGGCCGGAAGACCCGCGGCGCCGTGCCGGTCGCACGCGCGACGGCGTGCTGCGCCTCCACCAGCTCGCGCCGGGCCTCCGGTGCGGAGAGCCCCGGGAGGTGCGCGTGGCTCCAGGTGTGGTTCGCCACCTCGCCGACGGTCGCCGACGAACGCGCGGCGTCCGGCCAGATCCCGATGCGGCTGCCGACGTCGAAGAACGACGCGCGCGCGTGCGCGCGACGCAGCACGCGCACGAGCGCAGGGGTATACGGGCTCGGGCCGTCGTCGAAGGTGAGCGCGAAGCTCCGGCCGCGCGCGCCCGCGCAGAAGACCGGCTCTGCGTCCTGGACCAGTCGCGGCACGGTCGGCAGCTGCGCGGGCGTCGGCATCGCGGCGGCCGCCGCGAGGAGGACGGCCAGCATCAGCCGACGGCGCGAACGTCCACGGCCGGGATTGCGGCGACGAGATCCGCGGTCGCGACCTCGAACACGGAGCGCGGCGTCCCGCCCGCGCACCAGACGCGCTCGAACCGGAGCAACGACTCGTCGACGACGGTCCTGAGCGGCCGATCGTGGCCGAGCGGCGGCACCCCTCCGATTGCGAACCCCGTCGCTGCGCGGACCTCGTCGGCCGTCGCGGGCCGGACGCCGCTGCCGAACACCGCCGTGTCGACGCGGCGGTCACCCGCGCAGAGGACGAGGAACGGGCCGTCCGTGCCGTCGGTGAACACGAGCGACTTCACGATCTGACCGACCGTCACGCCCACCGCGGCCGCGGCGTCCGCCGCCGTCCGCGTCGAGCTGTCGAGCTCCTGCACGTCGACGGCGAGGCCTCGGTCGCGGAGCCGCTCCGCCACCTTTTTCGCCGTCGGATGCACCGCTTTAGGGTACGCCCACGTGCCGCTCCTCGAGGTCGACAACGTCAGCAAGCACTTCGGGGGTGTCGTGGCGCTCGACGACGTGTCGCTCGCGGTCGAGGCGGGCGAGATCGTCGGCCTGATCGGGCCGAACGGCGCGGGCAAGACGACGATGTTCAACGTGATCACCCGGCTGTACGCGCCGGATGGCGGCGACATGCGCTTCAACGGCGAGACGCTCCTCCGCACGCGCAGCAACGGCGTCATCCGACGCGGAATCGCGCGCACGTTCCAGAACGTCGAGCTGTTTCGCGGCCTCACCGTCGACGAGAACGTCCGCATCGGTGCGCACGCGCGCCGCGGCGACCACACGATCGACGACGTCATCTACTACGTCGGCATCTCGTCGGTACGGCACCGGCTCGCCGACGGCCTCCCGTACGGCACGCAGAAGCGCGTCGAGCTCGCGCGCGCTCTCGCATCGTCGCCGAGGATGATCCTGCTCGACGAGCCGGCGGGCGGCCTCAACCACGAGGAGGTCGAGGACCTCGGCACGTTCCTACGTCGGATGCGGAACGACTTCGAGCTGACGATCCTGCTCGTCGAGCATCACATGGGCCTCGTGATGGGCCTCGCGGAGCGCGTGCACGTCCTCGACTTCGGGCGCAAGATCGCCGAGGGGACGCCGGCGGAGGTGCAGGCCGACCCGGCCGTGATCGAGGCATATCTCGGAACCGCCGGGTGACGCGGTCGACGTGATCGTCGCGGCGTTCACCTGGTCCGAGTTTGCCGAGCAGGTCGTCGCGGGCCTCGCCTCCGGCGCCGTGTACGCGGGCCTCGCGCTCGCGATCGTCCTGATCTACCGGACCACCGGCACGATCAACTTCGCCCAGGGAGAGATGGCGACGTTCACGACGTTCATCGCGTGGTCGTTGATGAACCACGGGCTGACGTTCTGGGAGGCGTGCCCGATCGTCATCGCGATTGCATTCGTCGGCGGGATCGCGATCGAACGAACGGTGATGCGGCCCTTCGAGCGCGGGCCCGTCGTGACGTCGGTGATCGTCACGCTCGGTCTCGCGCTTGTGCTGAACGGCCTGATGAGCGTCATCTGGGGCGGCGGCGACCGGACCTTCGACGGCGGCTTCTCGACGCGCACGATCAAGTTCGCGGGCGCGCACATCAGCGTCCAGTACATCGGGATGATCGGCATGCTCGCCGTGCTCGTCGTCCTGCTGGCCTTGTTCTTCCGGTTCACGAAGGTCGGGCTCGCGCTCCGAGCCTCGGCGCTCAATGCCGCGTCGTCACGCCTCGTCGGCGTCCGCGTGGGGTGGATGTTCGCGCTGGGCTGGGGGCTCGCAGCCGTGGTCGGCGCAATTGCGGGACTGCTGATCGCGCCGATCGAGTCGCTCGGGCCGAACATGATGCAGGTGATCCTCCTGTACGCATTCGCGGCCGCAGTCCTCGGAGGTCTCGACAGTCCTGTGGGCGCCGTCGTGGGCGGGCTGCTGCTCGGCCTCGTGATCACGCTGGTCGGGCGCTACGTCGGGTACGTCGGCCAGACCCTGAAGCTTCCGGTCGCGCTGCTGCTGATCCTGGGGTTGCTCGTCGTCCGCCCGGGCGGTCTCTTCGGGCGCGTTGCCGCGAGGCGCGTCTGATGCCGCGCGCGAAGCTCGTCCTCGAAGCGCTCGCGTTCGTCGCGCTCGCCGTGATCGTGTGGCTCGTCCCGCATCACGTCAGCGACTTCCACGCGCGCGAGCTCGCGTCGGTCGGCATCTACTTCATCGCGTTGCTCGGGCTCGCAATCCTCACCGGCTACAGCGGGCAGATCTCGCTCGGGCACGGCGCGTTCATGGCGATCGGCGGCTACACGACCGCGATTCTCTCCGTCGACCATGGCGTGCGTGATCTGTGGACGATCCCGATCGCCGGCGTCGTTGCGGGCGTCGCCGGCCTGCTCGTGGGCATCCCGGCGCTACGCCTGTCCGGCGTCTACCTCGCGCTCGTGACGTTCGGGATCGCGGTCGCCTTCCCGCAACTGCTCAAGAAGTATGAGCACCTGACGGGCGGAACGACGGGCAAGATCCTCACGCTGCCCAGGGCGGAGCTCGGCGTGCACACGACGCCGAATCGCTGGCTCTACTACCTGGCGTGGACGATTGCGCTCGTCCTCCTCGCGGTGGCCTGGGCACTCGTGCGCGGCCGGCCCGGGCGGACGATGCAGGCCGTGCGTGACAGCGAGGTCGCCGCGTCGTCGTCCGGCGTCAGCATCGCCGTCGTCAAGACGCTGGCGTTCGGCGTCTCCGCGTTCTACGCCGGCGTCGCCGGCGCCCTGTACGCGATCTCGGTGTTCTACGTCAATCCGGAGACGTTTCCGATCCTGCTCTCCGTCTGGTTGCTCGTCGGGCTCGCCGTCGGAGGGCTCGGATCGCTCGCCGGCCTGATCGGCGGCGCCGCGCTCGTCTACTACCTGCAGAACCACGCCGACGCCGTCGCCCGCTGGGCGAACCATCTCCCGGGACTGGCGGTCGACCCGAAGCAGCCGGGCATCCCGAGCATCGTCTTCGGCGCCGTCCTGATCATCGTGATGCTCGTCTTGCCGACGGGGATCGGAGGCCTGTTGCGCCGCGTCCTGTACCCCCTAACAAGTCGGTTGTACAGTCGGTCCTAGGATGGGCATGCGGGTCTTCCTTCTCTGTGTCGCGGTCGCGGCGGTGTGCGCGACGACGGCCGGCGCACGTCGCGCAGCGACCCCTGGCGTCAGCTCGACCGAGATCCGGCTCGGGTCGAGCGTGCCTCTGAGCGGCGAAGCTGCGGCGGCAGGAAACGTCGCGCGCGGCGCCGACGCCTACTTCAAGTACGTCAACGCGAAGGGCGGCGTGCTCGGGCGCAAGATCAGATTCACCTATCTGGACGACGGCTACGACCCCGGCCGTGCTGTGAACAACACGATCCGCCTCGTGCAGCAGGAGCAGGTGTTCGCGATGTTCAGCACGCTCGGCACGAACAACAATCTCGCGATCCGCAAGTTCCTGAACCAGGCGGGCGTCCCACAGCTCTTCGTCGCCGCCGGTGCAACGACGTTCGGTCGCGACTTCCGGCAGTACCCGTGGACGATCGGCTACATCCCGCCGTATTCCGAGGAAGGCGAGTTGTACGGCCGGTACATCCTCTCGCACCTGAAGAAGGCGAAGATCGCGGTGCTCTACCAGGACGACGACTACGGGCGCGATCTGCTGGCGGGGTTGCGGAAGGGCCTGGGCAAGAAGGCGAGCGCGATCGTCGCCAAGGTCGGCTATGACCCGACGGCGTCGGACGTGCAGCCGCAGATCGCGCAGCTGAAGGCCTCGAAGGCGAACGTCCTGTGCATCTTCGCGTTCGGGAAGTTTTCGCTGCAGGCGTTCAACGGCGTCAGCCGGATCGGCTGGAAGCCGCAGATCTTCGTCAACGACGTATCGGCCGCGTCGTCGTTGATGGTCGCCGTTCCGCAGAAGGCCGCGAACGGCGCGATTTCGATCGCGTTCGGCAAGGATCCTGCCGCGCCGGTCTGGGCGCGCGACAAGGGAGTCAAGCTGTTCCGGCAGATCTTGCGGCAGTACGGAAGCAACATCTCGTCGCGCGACCTGATCGACGGCTACTACGTCGCGGGCATGGGCGAGGCGTTCACGATGGTCGACACGCTGAAGAAGGCGGGGAAGAACCTCACTCGCGACTCCGTCATGCGCGCCGCCACGCACCTCACCGAGCGCGGCAATCCGTTTCTCCTCCCGGGCATCGTCGTCAAGACCACGCCGTCGTCACGGTTCCCCGTGACGCAGGTCAAGCTGCAGCGCTGGAACCGGCGCGCGTGGCGCCCGTTCGGCAAGCTGCTCTCGGTGCGGCCCTGACGGCCGCGCCGCGACCGGTCTAGCCTTCCGCTTCCTCGCGTCGCCGGCCTGCGGTGAGCTCGACCAGGTCGCCGGGATCGACGCGGTCGCCGGCGATCGTGACCACCTTGCACTTCGTGACAGCGCGGAGTGTCGCCGTGCGCTTCCCTTCCTCGAGCAGCGCCCGCTCGCCGAGGACCGCACCCGGCCCGATCTCCGCCACGGTCTTGCCGTCCACGTCGACCGACAGCACGCCGTCGAGAAGCAGGAACAGCTGGTCCCCTGCCTCGCCCTGCTCGACGAGCGTCGCTCCCGGCGCAAGCTCCTCCGGTTTCGGCGTCGACCCGTCGCGCATCACGTCGCGTGAAAGCTCCCGCTCGAACGTCGACTCGACGGCGGTGACGACAGCGGGTGAGTCGACGTCGCCCCACGGCGTGTTCAGCTCGTGGGCTTCTCGGTACCAGGTGTCGAAATCGATCGTCGCGCTCTTCTCCACGAGCTCGCCCTTGGCGTCGTAGACCCAGTGGCGCGGGAACGGGCTCGCCCCGGCGAGCGAGTGCTTCGACGTGCCGTCCGCGTACAGGATCAGTGACAGCGTCGTCCACGCGATCGCCGAGTGCCATTGGAAGTACGGCTTGCCGCGGACCGACCGTGGGGCGGGCGCGCCGGTCCGGCCGCCTGCGGTCTGCGTGAACCGCACCCAGCCGTCCCCGACCTCTGTGTCCTGGAGCGTCGGCATCGCGACCGCCGGGACGGAGACGACCTTCGGCCCGATCCGTAGCCGCGTCACCCCGATCCGGCCGCGGCCCGCATGGCCGTGCGCGGTGATGTTCCCGTCGTCGTCGACCTCGATCGCCGCGCGCAGCTCGTTCGCTTCGCGGAAGAGGTCGCTCTTTTCCATCATGTCGAGGTCGACGATCTTGTCCGGCGGCGCCTCGTCGTAGTGCGCGACGCCGAAGCTGAACGGGAGCCTCGGCAAGCCCTCGACGGCTTCCGAGGGAATCCACGAGATCGCGGTGACAGACGAGGAAATGCGCATGCTCCGGCTCCTCCTTCGCAGGAACGATTGCGCTCGACGGTACGCCTCCACCGGCCGCTTTACAAGCGGGCTCGCGATGTCTCTAAGCTCAACGGCGTGCAGCGGGCCGATCTCCTCGCGTCGCCGCTCGACGAGTTGTGCACGGAAGCCCGGCGTTTGCGCGGCGATGCGTTCGGGACGCTGGTGACGTACTCGCCAAAGGTGTTCATCCCGCTGACGAAGCTCTGCCGCGACGTCTGCCACTACTGCACGTTTGCGCGACCGCCGCGGCGCGGCGAGGCGGCATACATGACGCTCGACGAGGTCCTCGACGTCGCGCGTGCGGGCGCGGCCGCCGGGTGCCGAGAGGCCCTCTTCACGCTCGGCGACAAGCCCGAGCTTAGGTACCGCGTCGCGCGGGACGAGCTCGCGCGTCTCGGCTGTGCGACGACCGTCGACTACGTCGCGCGCGCAGCCGCGGCGGTGGTCGAGGAGACAGGCCTGCTCCCGCACCTCAACCTGGGCGTGCTCACCGAAGACGAGCTGCGTCGACTTCGGCGGGACAGTGCGTCGATGGGCTTGATGCTCGAAACGACGTCGGAGCGGCTCTCGCAACGCGGAGGACCGCACTTCGGCTCGCCGGACAAGCTTCCCTCGCTGCGGCTCGCGACCCTCGCTGCGGCCGGCCGCGCGCGCGTGCCGTTCACGACGGGCCTCCTCATCGGTATCGGCGAGACGCGGGACGAGCGGCTCGACGCACTGTTCGCCATCCGCGACGTGGCCGAGACGTACGGCCACGTTCAGGAGGTGATCGTGCAGAACTTCCGCGCGAAGCCGGGGACGCGGATGGCTGCTGCGGAGGAGCCGTCGCTCGAAGAGCTGTTGTGGACGATCGCCGTTGCGCGCATCGTTCTCCCGCGCGACGTCCACCTCCAGGCGCCGCCGAACCTCTCCTATGACGATTTCCCGCGACTGCTCGATGCCGGGATCGATGACTGGGGCGGCGTCTCGCCGGTCACCGTCGACCACGTGAACCCCGAGGCGCCGTGGCCTGCGGTCGAGCGACTGCGCGTCGCGACGGAGAGCCGAGGCCTGGCGCTCGCACCGCGGCTCGCGGTCTATCCCGAATGGCGCGGCGGCGAGTGGGTGGACGAGCGCATCCATCCGTTCGTGCTGCGCGCCGTGAACGCGCACGGCCTTGCCCGGGAGGACGCGTGGGCTCCCGGCGCAGCCGGCGCGGTGCCGTTCGTCCCGCGCGACGCGCTCCCCGTCGACACCCGCGACGAGCTCGATGAGGACGCGATCGTTCGCCTGTTCCGGGCGGGCGCAGGCGAGCGCGACCGCGTCTTCGCGGCGGCCGACGCGCTCCGTCGCGAGACATGCGGTGACGACGTGACCTACGTCGTGACGCGGAACATCCAGTACACGAACGTCTGTTACTTCCGCTGCGGCTTCTGCGCATTCTCGAAGGGTCGCCTCGCCGCGAACCTCCGCGGCGCGCCGTACCTCGTGCCGGATCGCGAGATCGTCCGCCGCGTACGCGAGGCGTGGGCCCGCGGCGCGACCGAGGTGTGTCTTCAGGGTGGGATCCACCCGGCATTCACCGGTGACTACTACGACTCCGTCGTGCGGACCGTGAAGGACGCCGCGCCCGACATGCACGTCCACGCGTTCTCGGCGCTCGAGGTCTGGCAGGGAGCAGCGACGCTCGGTGTCGGCCTCGACGCGTACTTGACGCGGCTCCGCGCTTCCGGCCTCGGGTCGCTTCCCGGGACAGCCGCGGAGATCCTCGACGACGGCGTCCGGCGGCAGATCTGTCCCGACAAGGTCACGACGACGCAGTGGCTCGAGGTGCACGAAGCGGCGCATCGGGTCGGACTGCGCTCGAACGTGACGATGATGTTCGGCCACGTCGAGGCGCCGGTCCACTGGGCGCGGCATCTGATCCACGCGCGCGACCAGCAACGTCGCAGCGGCGGCTTCACCGAGTTCGTCCCGCTTCCGTTCGTGCACATGGAGGCGCCGATGTGGCTGCAAGGGCGTGCACGCTCCGGCCCGACCTGGAGCGAGACACTGCTCGTGCACGCGGTCGCGCGGCTCGCGCTGCATCCGTGGATCACCAACATCCAGGCGTCGTGGGTGAAGCTCGGGGATCGCGGCGTCGAGGCCGCGCTTCGAGCCGGTGTGAACGACCTCGGCGGGACGCTCATGAACGAGTCGATCTCGCGCTCGGCGGGTGCGGAGCATGGCCAGGAGATGCCGCCCGAACGAATGGAAGCCCTGATCCGCGCCTGCGGGCGCACTCCGCGCCAGCGGACGACGCTCTATGCAGATGCGCCGCAGGAGCGCATGAGTGCGTCGTTCGGCGCCGCGCCGCTCGCAGAGCCGTTGAATCCACCCGTCCAGGACGCCGGGCTGAAAGCGCCGCCGCGCCTCGTGCGCCCGGGGTTCGCAGCGGCCGGCTAGCCGGCCGCGAGCTGCGCGAACGCGTTCTCGAACACGTCGCGCGGCTGCGCGCCGAGGACGAGCAGCTTGCGGTCGAGCAGGAACGCGGGGATGCCGTGGATGCCGATCGACTGTGCCTGGGCGGTCGACGCGGCGACGCGCGCAGCGTATCCGTCGCCGTTGAACACTTCGTCGGCGCCGTCGATCCCGACCTCATCCGCCAACGCGCGCAGTATCCGCTCGTCGCCGATATCGAGCGACTCGGCCCAGTATGCGTCCATCACCCGGTCGTGGAATCGCCGGTGCAGGTCGCGGTCGCGTGCGAGCTCCGTCAGCCGGAGTGCGAGTTGCGTGTTCGGGACGACGTCGGGATGTGGGTTGTACGCGAGCCCGCCCCGTTCGAACATCGAGCGAACGTGGTCGGTCATGCCCGCGCCGTACCGGCGTACCAGCTCCTCGCGTGGAATGCCCTCCGGCGGATACTCCGGATGCAGATCGAACGGCAACCACGTCACGTCGGCGCCGAACCGGCGCTCGAGCCACTCGGCCGTGGGTTGGCCGACGCGGCAGAACGGTCAGATGTAGTCGGACCAGACGACGACCTCGTGGTCGCTCATCTGCCGTTCCCCGTGATGCGATAGATGACGCCGCGACCCCAGTCGGCAACGAGGAGCGCATTCGTTCTGTCGACCGCGAGCGCCAGCGGATGGTCGAAGCCACTCGCGAACACCGAGACGCGCGACCGCTGTGGGCCGGTGAGCCGAATGCGGACGACCCGGCGGCCGAACGCGTGGCTGTCGTACTGACCCCATTCCGCCAGGTAGAGCGTCCCGTGCCAGAACGCCATGCCGTCCGCTGAGGAATGCGGTTCCAGGAACGCGATCGGCTGAGCGACGCCGTGGCACGCGCCGACGAGCCGGAGCAGCCGAGCGCTCGGCCAGCACGCCGGCCAGCCGTAGTTCCGGCCGGAGCGGAGCTCGACGACCATCTCCGCGGGCTCGGGATCTCCGGGTCGGTCGACGTCGTCGCGCCCGTTCACCGACACGTAGATCCGGCCGGTGCGCGGCTCGCGGACGAGGCCGTAGGGATTCCTCATCCCCCGCGAGACGACGCGCAGGTCCGATCCGTCCGGCCGAATGGAGAGCACGGCCGCGCTCCTGGCGTTCTTCTCTCGACATGCGTTGCACGTCGACCCGCTGCCGAACACGAGCCGCCCGTGGTCGTAGAGCACGTTGTCCTGCTGGTGCAATCCAAACGGCAGCCCGGACACGAGCGTGTGCGCCGCCGTGACCCCGCCGCCGCTTGCGACATCGAGCCGGACGAGCCGGCCCTGGGCGGACACGACGAGTTGCCGCCGGTTCAGCCAGGTGAGGCCGAGCGGCACCGGCAGTCCGCGCGCCACCACGTGCGCCCGTCGCGTGCCGCGCTGCACGGCGACCACTCGCCCAACGTCCTGCGTCACGTACAGGGCTCCACCGGGCCGGAACGCCATCGCAGTCGGGTGAGTCAGCCCCGACGCGTACAGCTGCGCGTGATAGCCGGCGGGCAGATGAAGGGACGCGGCTGCGGCGAGTACGGCGAGCGCTCTCATCCGATCTCGTACGCCAGCAGGTCGTCGACGGTCTCGCGGCGACGGATCAGGTGCGCCTCGCCGCGCTCGACCAGGACGGCGGCAGGCCGCGGCACGCTGTTGTAGGTCGACGCCATCGCGAGCGTGTAGGCACCGGTTGCGGGAACGGCGAGGAGGTCTCCCCGTTCGGGCCGCGGCAGCTCGGCGGCGTCGACCAGCACGTCGCCGCTTTCGCAGTGCTTCCCCGCGATGCGGAATATCCCGTCGACCGGGCCGGACGCCCGGTTCGCGAGGAGCGGCTCGTACCGCGCGGCGTACAGCTGCGGACGCGGGTTGTCCGACATTCCGCCGTCCACGGCGGCATAGTCGATGCCGCCGCTCCGCTTCGTCGCGCCGACGCGATAGAGCGTGACGCCGGCGCGACCGACGAGCGAACGGCCCGGCTCGAGGATGAGTCGCGCCGGTTCCGTCCACGCGTCGCGGAAGCGCCGGATGACGCCGCCGACGAACCCGACCACATCCGGTACCGCCTCGTCGCGGACATGCCGGACGCCGAGGCCGCCGCCGAGGTCCACTATCTCCGGCCGCCAACCGAGCTCCTCGCGCGCGCGGGTGCAGAACTCGACGAGGCGGTCGACTGCCGCGAGGCTTGCGTCGATCCGCGTCAGCTGTGACCCGACGTGCACGTGGACGCCGACGAGGTCGAGATACGCCCGGGCAGCGGCCGCCGTGGCGAGCGCCTGGTCCGGGTCGAGGCCGAACTTCGACTCCGAGTGTGCCGTCTGGATCGACCGGTGGGTCTCGGCTTCGACGCCGGGTGTCAACCGAATGAGCGCGCGGCGGATCCCGGCGGATGCGGCGCGCTCGACCTCCTCCTCCGCGTCGAGCACGACGAGGATGTCGTGCGAGGCGGCGGCCGCCAGTTCCGCGTCGGACTTGTTGTTGCCGTGGAAGACGATCCGGTCGGCGGGGACGCCCGCGCGCAGCGCGAACTCGAGCTCGCCGAGCGTCGAGACGTCGGCACCGACGCCTTCGGTCGCGAACAGGCGCAGGAGCGCGACGTTCGCGAACGCCTTCGTCCCGTAGGCGACGAGCGCATCGCGGTCGAGCGCGCGGTACGCGCGCGCCTGAGCGCGGAGCGTCTCGCCGCAGTAGACGAGGAGCGGCGTGCCGAACTCCGCGGCGAGTGCCGTCGCGCTGACACCGCCGACGGAGAGCGTTCCTTCCGCGATGCGTGCAGTAACGGGGAGCGGCGACTCCATCTTGGAAGTGTGGCTATCGCAGGTGAGTCTGGCTCGAAGCTTCGTCGAGCCGTACGCCGCACTACGCCGTGCGGCGAAGGTACCCGCGCGGGTTGAACGTCAAGAGGAACTTCTCCTGGGCGACGTCCGGGGCGAAATCAGGTCGCTCGCCGAGGAAATCCTGCAACGCCTCCATCGGTCCCGGTCCGAAGTCCGGGAGGACTGGATGGCCGTTGACGTTCGTGTCTTCGACGACGAGATAGCTCCCCGGCGTCACGAGCTCGGCGTAGTGTCGAAGCTCCGCGAGGACGTGGTCGCGACTGTGGTCGGAGTCGAGGAAGACCATCACCGGTGACTTGCCCGCCGCGAGCTTCGAGACAGCGTCGACCGTCGCGGGTGCGGTCGAAGACCCGACGATGTACGTGACTCTGGGATGCGGCGGACGGTCGACGCGGGGTTCGATGTCGATCGTGACCACTTCGCCGCGACCGAGCAGGTCGCAGATGGTCGCGAGGAAATATGCGCTGCCGCCGAGCGCGGTTCCCGTCTCGACGATCAGGGCCGGCTGGACCTCGACCAGGAGCTCCTGATACACCCAGAGATCGAGCGGGGTCTTGAACGCGCTGACGCCGAGCCATCGCGTGTTCTGCCACGTTTGACGTGGGGATTCGTAATACAGCCGGTGGAAGTTCTCGATCTCCCGCCGTTGCCGCTTTTCAGGCTGCAGTCTGGCTGAGACGCGCTCGATGATCCGCACACGACGAGGGTAGCGCCCGGCGATGATGGACAGCCCTTGCCCGCCGCACGCGAGCCCGGCTACCGGTGGCGGAAGACGCCGGTTAGTCGCTCCACCAGCCCTGCTCGAGGTTCGCGTCGCCGGGGCCGGTGTTCGGCGCGCCGAACGCGATGAGCTCCGCGCCGTCGGGGCCTGCCTCGATCCCGCGCATCGTCTCCTTCGGGATGCGGACCGCGTCCCATTGCTTCAGGTCGACGACCTCGTCGTTGAGCTTCATCCGTGCCGTGCCGCTGACGAGGACGAAGACCTCCTCCTGCTGGTTGTGCGTATGCCCCCAGGGGATCCGGAAGTTCGGCGCAAGGCGCTGGTAGCTGACCCCCGAGTTCTCGAGCTCGAGCGGGACGCGGCCCATCCGGAACTCGATGTTCGGCGAAAGCCCGAAGCGCTCCGCCTGGTCTTCGACCTCTTTGAGGTTGACCTTCGTGTACACGGCCACGTCCTCCTCTCCTTCGCAGGGTGACGCGACGGTAACCGCTTGCTACAGTCCGAGCGGAATGAAGGAGCTCCTTCTGTAATCCAGGGAGCCACCGCGGCCGCGCCGCGTCAGCTCCCCGTGGCCTCTCATTCGAGAGGCTTTTTTGTTTCCGGAGATGCAATGACCGACCGATACGACCCACAGGCGATCGAGCAGAAGTGGCAGAGCGTCTGGCGCGAGCGCGACGCGTTCCACGTTCCCAACCCCGTCGGCGACGGGGACGGCGACACGACGAAGACCTACGTCCTCGAGATGCTCCCGTACCCGAGCGGGGAGCTGCACATGGGCCACGTCAGGAACTACATGCTCGGCGAGGTCGTCGCGCACTACCGTCGGCGGCACGGCTTCCAGGTGTTGCGGCCAATGGGCTTCGACTCGTTCGGCCTTCCCTCCGAGAACGCTGCGATCCGCGAGGGCGGTCACCCGCGCGACGTCACCGAGCGGAACATCACGTCGATCCGTGCGCAGATGCAGCGGCTCGGGTGGGCGATCGACTGGGACCGCGTCCTCGCGACGCACGAGCCGGAGTACTACCGGTGGACACAGTGGCTCTTTCTGAAGTTCTTCGAGCACGGGCACGTGTATCGCAAGCAGGTTCCGGTCAAGTGGTGCCCCAACGACCAGACCGTGCTCGCGAACGAGCAGGTGATCGACGGCCACTGCGAGCGCTGCGGCGCGCTGGTCGAGTCGAAGAGCCTGGAGCAGTGGCTGTTCCGGATCACGGCGTACGCCGACGCACTGCTCGACGAGATGGACACGCTCGAGTGGTGGCCGGACCGCGTCCTGACGATGCAGCGCAACTGGATCGGTCGCAGCGAGGGTGCGGAGGTCGTCTTTCGCGTCGACGGCGACGAGATCGACATCCCGGTCTTCACGACTCGCCCGGACACGCTGTTCGGTGCGACGTTTTTCGTGCTGGCGCCGGAGCATCCGCTGGTTCCGCGGCTGGTTGCCGGAACGACGCACGAGCGTGACGTCATGGATTACGTCCGCGTCGCAGCCGCGCACTCGTCTGTCGAGCGCGAGACGAAGGAGAAGGACGGTGTCTTCACCGGCCGCTTCGTCGTCAACCCCGCGGACGGTGCGCGCATTCCGATCTGGGTCGCCGACTACGTCCTGATGGAGTACGGGACAGGGGCGATCATGGCGGTCCCTGCCCACGACGAACGCGACTACGAGTTCGCGTCCCGGTTCGACCTGCCGGTTCGGACGGTCGTCGTTCCCGCGGCCGACGAGGGGGCAGCGGACGAAGGCGTCTTCGCCGCGCACACTGCCGACGAGAAGCTCGTGAACTCCGCGCAGTTCTCGGGGCTGTCGAGCCCCGATGCGAAGCGGGCAATCGTCGAGTGGCTCGAGACGCGCCAGGCCGGGCGCGCGGCGATCGGCTTCAGGCTGCGCGACTGGCTCCTGTCACGGCAGCGCTACTGGGGCTGCCCGATCCCCGTGATCCATTGCGACCACTGCGGGATCGTTCCCGTTCCCGAGGATGAGTTGCCCGTGCTGCTGCCCGACGTCGAGGACTACCTGCCGAAGGGCCGGTCGCCGCTCGCGACCGCCGAGGACTGGGTGCGCGTTCCGTGCCCGCGCTGTGGGCGCGAGGGACGACGCGAGACCGACACGATGGACACGTTCGTCGACTCGTCGTGGTACTTCCTCCGCTACTGCGACGTCCGTAACACCGATGCGCCGTTCGAGCGCTCGCTCGTCGACTACTGGCTGCCGATCGACCAGTACATCGGCGGCGTCGAGCACGCGATCCTGCACCTCCTGTACGCGCGTTTCTTCGTCAAGGCGCTGAACGACATGGGCCTGGTCGGGTTCCGCGAGCCGTTCGCCCGTCTCTTCACCCAAGGAATGGTCTATTACCGCGGCGCGAAGATGTCGAAGTCGAGAGGCAACGTCGTCGACCCGGAGCCGTTCATCGAGCGCTTCGGCGCCGACGCGGTGCGCCTGTGGTGCCCCTTCCTCGGTCCGGTCGACCAGGACGCCGAATGGCACGAGGACGGGATGGAGGGCATGTCTCGCTTCCTGCAGCGGTTGTGGCGCGCCGGGCTCGCCGCTGCCGAGAAGCCGCCGTCGCCCGACGTCGACACACCGCTCGCGCGAAAAGCGCATCAGACGATTGCGAAGGTCACCGACGACATCGGCCGGCGGTTCGTGATGAACACGCCGATCGCCGCGGTGATGGAGCTCGTCAACGAGATCACGCGCACACCCGACGACGAAGGTGCGCGTTTCGCGGCGGAGACGGCCGTGTCGCTGATCCAGCCGTACGCGCCGCACATCGCCGAGGAGCTGTGGGAACGGCTCGGCCATCAGGAGCTGTGGTCGGCGCCGTGGCCGGAGGCGAATGCGGCATTGCTCGAGCGGGACACATTCGAGCTCGTCGTCCAGGTGAACGGCCGCGTCCGTGACCGGATCCAGGTGTCGACCGACCTGTCGGAAGAGGAGCTGGTCGCGCGCGCGACCGGATCGCCGAAGGTCCAGACGCAGCTCGACGGCAGGAACATTCGCCAGACGATCGTCGTGCCGCGCAAGCTCGTGAACATCGTCGTCGCCTAGCGACGGTCTCGGCACACATCCGGCACAGACACGCGCGCGTTCTCGCGCGACCATCGACGTGTGCGCGACCTTCCGATCACGCGGCGTCATGCCGCCCTCGCCGCAGCGGGAGTCCTCGTCGTCCTCGTGCTCGGCGGCAAGCTGATGGCGCATCGCTCGGGCGCAGCCGTTCCTCCGATTCCGACCGCGACCGACGCGGGCGCGCCGGCGGCCGCGTCGCCGTCCCGCCTCGTCGTCGACGTGGCCGGGGCGGTTCGCCGTCCGGGCCTCTACCGGCTCGCGCGCGGCGCGCGGATCGCCGACGCGGTCCTGCGCGCCGGCGGCGTCACGCCGAAGGCCGCACTCGACGCGGTCAATCTCGCCGCGCCCGTTGCGGACGGCGAGCAGGTGGTCGTGCCGCGGCGCGGCGCAGTTGCTGCGGCAGCGGGTGGTGGAGCAGGCGCGGGTGGAGCAGGCGCCGGGCCGTCCGCCGGGCCGGTCCAGCTGAGCACTGCGACGCTCGAGCAGTTGGACGCCCTCCCGGGAATCGGGCCTGTGACGGCGCAGAAGATCCTGTCGTACCGCGAGCAGCACGGTGCGTTCGGATCGGTCGAGGAGCTCGACGCCGTTCCCGGCATCGGCCCGGCCCGCCTCGAGCAGCTGAAGGGCCTCGTCGTGCCGTGAGCGTGCTCGAGGGACGACCCGTGCAGGTGCTCGTGGCCGCTGCGTGTGTGGGCGTGGCACTGTCGAATGTCGGGCGCCCCGGGACGTCGATCCTCGCGGCCGCCGCGGCGGCAGTTGCGTTCGCGGCGTCCGCCCCGAGGCACGCCGCGATCGCGTCGGCGATCGCGGCTGCGGCGACCGGGTGGTGGTGGGGCGGTCTGCGCCTCGACCAGCTCGACCGCAGCGTCCTCGCGCCGCGGATCGGGACCGCCGAGCGTGTCCGCGCCGTGATCACGTCGCCGCCGAGGCGCGGCCGCTTCGACGTCAGGATGGAGGGCGAGGTCGTCCGGTTCGGAAGGGCGTCCGTCCACGAGCGAACATTGATCCGGATGCCGCCGGCGCGCCCTCCGCCGCAGGGTGCAGTCGTCGACGGTATCGGCCGGCTGGCGGCGCCGAAGCCGCCTCGGAACGGCTTCGACGAGCAAACGTGGCTGCGTCGACACGCCATCCATACCGTGCTCCACCTCGATACGCACGTCGTCGTCGGACACCGCCGCGGGATCGGCGGTATCTCCGACCGGATCCGCGGCGGCGTCCGAGGTGCCGTGGCACGCGGGCAGCACGGTGAGCGTGCCGCGCTCCTGACCGGGATCGTGCTCGGTGACGACGCGGACGTCCCCGATGGGCTCCGACGGCGCTTCCGCGCGTCGGGCCTGTACCACTTGCTCGCGGTATCCGGGCAGAACGTGGCGCTCGTCGGCGGCGGTGCGCTCCTCCTCGCGTGGCTCGTCGGGCTGTCACGACGTGTCGGCGAGATCGGTGCGCTGGCGGCGATCGCCGCGTACGTGCTCGCCGTCGGCGCGCAGCCGTCTGTGGTCCGCGCCGGGATCGCCGGCGCGCTGACGTCGCTCGCCTGGCTGACGGGTCGCCTCACCGATCGCTGGCACTTCCTGCTCGTCGGCGCGCTCGTCCTCCTCGCGTGGAACCCGTATTCCGTGTTCGACGCCGGCTTTCAACTGTCGTTCGCGGCCGTTGCCGCGATCTTCGCTCTCGTCCCGCGGCTTCGGCGCGTTCTCGAGGGCTATCCGGTTCCGTCGTTTGCGGCCGAGGGCCTCGCCGTCTCCGCGGCCTGCGCGGCGGCGACGGCGCCGGTGATGTGGATGCAGTTCCATGCGGTGTCGCTCGTCGCGATTCCGGCCAACGCGGTCGCGGCACCGGCGATGGCGCCGCTGCTCGCGGTCGCGTTCACAGGAGCCGCCGTCGCCCCGTTTGCGCCGTCGGCCGCCACGGCGCTCGCGTGGCTCAACGGCTGGCTCGCCGCGTACGTCGCCGCGTGCGCCCGCGTTGCGGGCGGCCTGCCGGGAGCGCAGGTCCAGTCGACGCGATCGCTCCTGCTGCTCGTCGCGGGCGCCTTCATCGTCGCGGCCTATGCTTGCGGACGTCGTGAGGAACGCTACGTCGGTGCGTCTCGTCCCGGTTGAGGTCCAGTGGCGACAGAGCTGAAGCCCGTCTACCTGATCGTCGGCGGCGACCGGCCGAAGATCCAGCGCGCGCTCCGCCGGCTGCGCGACCGTGTCGGCGAGGACGCGACGGAGCTCCTTTCCGCATTCGACGCCTCGGGCGACGACGCGGTCGCCGCATGCAACTCGCCGGGGTTGTTCGGCGCCGGGTCTCGCCTCGTCGTCGTGAACGAGGTCGACCGCTGGAAGGCCGCCGACGCGAAGGCCGTGGCGGCGTATCTCGCGGCGCCGACGCCGGACACGGTCCTCGCGCTCGTCGGCGAGGAAACGAAGAAGGACTC
The DNA here is from genome assembly GCA_045806225.1 of Gaiellaceae bacterium. Classification (GTDB taxonomy): domain Bacteria; phylum Actinomycetota; class Thermoleophilia; order Gaiellales; family Gaiellaceae; genus 3-1-20CM-4-69-9. Next base: position 11,057 of record JBJMJS010000107.1, on the reverse strand, counting down.
GGCGCTCGCGAAGGCGTGCGCCAAAGCAGGCGACGTCCTTGCGTACGACGTCGTCAAGAAGCGGCTGCCGGAATGGGTGGCGCGGCAGTTCGCCGATCGAGGCGTCGCCGCCGACGGCGAGGCATGTCGGCTGCTCGTCGAGGTCGTGGGGGAAGACCCCGAGGCGCTCGCGACCGAGGTCGACAAGATCGCGACGTGGTCGGGCGGCGATCCGGTGGGCGTTCCGGAAGTCGAACGGCTCGCCGCCGGTTGCGCGGAGATCCCCGGCTACGAGCTGACCGACGCCTGGGGGCGGCGTGACCTTCGCGGCGCGCTCGCCGCGTGTCAGACGTTGCTCGAGCGATCGGGGGACCCCGTCTCGCGGTCAGTCCCGGCGCTCGTCGGCCTCCTCGTCGGGCACGTCGCGCGCGTGCGGTCGGTGCAGAGTCTCGTCGCGGAAGGGTTGAGCGGCCGGGAGGTCGCGTCGCGCCTCAAGCGGCATCCGTTCTACGTCGAGAAGCTCGTCGCGCAGGCGCGGAACTACGACGTCGACGAGCTGCGAAGCGCGGTCGTCCGACTCGCGCAGCTCGATCACGCGGTGAAGGGCGGATCACGCCTCGCGGTCGACCTCGAGCTCGAGCGTGCGCTCGTCGACATCACGGCTGCACGAGACGCCGCGAACGCCGCCTGAGCCGACGGCGCTACGAGCGGGAGCCGTTGCCCGACAGCAACCGAGCCGCGCGCGCCTTCCGGCGTGCTGCGGTGTTGCGATGAATGGCGCCTCGCGCGGCGGCGCGGTCGATCCAGCGCACGAGCTCGCGATGCTCGGCGGTCGCGCGCTCCCCCTCGCCTGACGACACAGCGGTCTCGAGCCGCTTCGTCAGCGTCTTGACGGTCGAGCGGTAACGCAGGTTCTCGAGCCGCTGACGTGCGGCCGAGCGAACGCGTTTTTCCTGTTGCTTGATGTTCGGCATGGCGTGAAAAAGGCCCGCAAGCGCGGGCGCGCCGATGGTAGCAGAGGCCCTTCCTATACTCGCCCGGTGGACGAGCGCACGGGCCGCCGGCTCGCCTGGTCGACGGCGATCTTCTCGCTTGCCACGGGAATCTCGCGGATCCTCGGCCTCGTCCGCGAGGTCGTCGCCGCGTACTACTTCGGCGCGTACGGCCGGATCAATGCGTTCACGGTTGCGTTTCAGGTCCCGAACCTGATCCGCGCACTCGTCGCCGACGCGGCCCTGTCGTCGGCATTCGTGCCCGTGTTCACCGAGCTGCTGGAGAAGGGCGAGCGTAAGCGCGCGTGGCGGGTCGCGTCGAGCCTCTTCTGGCTGATGCTGCTCGGCCTTGGCGGGCTGACGGCGCTTTTCATCGTGATCGCGCCGTGGGTGCTCAAGCCGTTCGGCGATCCCGGCGGCGATGCCGAGCTCGCGGTCACGCTCTCGCGGATCCTGTTCCCGATCGTCGCGCTCCTCGGCGTCTCGGGAATCGTCGTCGGGATCCTCAACAGCTACGAGGAGTTCACGATCCCGGCGCTGACGCCGGTCTTCTGGAACCTCGCGATCATCGTCGGCCTGGTCATCGGCGTGCCCCGCGCAGACACCATCGACACGAAGCTGTACGTGTACGCGGTGTCGATCGTGATCGGCACATTGATCCAGGTTCTGCTCCCGTTCCCGTGGTTGCGCGGGCGGGACGACCGCCTGCGGCTCGTCCTCGACTTGCGCGACCCCGCCGTCTGGCAGGTGCTGCGGCTAATGGTCCCCGTGACGCTCGGGCTCGGTCTCATCAACTTCAACGCGGTCGTCGACTCCGCATTCGCGTCGCGCCTGATCGACCCGCGTCTGTCACCGACCGCGATCGACAAGGCATTCCGGCTCTACATGCTCCCGCAGGGCATGTTCTCGGTCGCAATCGCGACGGTCCTCTTTCCGTCGCTCGCGCGACTCGCGGCGCGAGGCGACGTGCCGGCGTTCCGGAGCACCGTCTCGCTCGGGCTGCGGCAGATCGCATTCCTGCTGATCCCGGCGGGCGTGGTCTGCGGGGTGCTGGCGCAGCCGATCACCCGCGTGGTCTACCAGCGCGGTGCGTGGGGGCCGCACGAGACCGCCGTCACTGCCGGCGCGCTCGCCGCGTTCTCGGGCGGGCTCGCGTTCAACGGCGCGATGTTGATGCTGAACCGCGCGTTCTTCAGCTTGCAGTCGAACTGGATCCCGACGTATGTCGCGCTCGGGAACCTCGGTCTGAACGCCGCACTGGACGCCGTCTTCTATCGCTTCGGGACCTGGGGGATCCCCCTGTCGACGACGCTCGTCAACGTCGCCGGCACAGCAGTCCTCCTGGTCCTGCTGCGACGCAGGCTGCGCAGGATCGAGCTCGGGGCAATCGTGGACTCGGTCGGGCGCATCGTTGCCGCCTCGGCTGCGCTCGCCGCGGTGTCGTTCGGAGTCTGGTACGGGCTCGATCGGCTTCTCGGCGGGTCGTTCGGCGCCCAGCTCATCTCGGTCGCAGCTGCGCTCGGCGCCGGCCTCGCCGTGTACTTCCTCGCGTGCCGGGCGATCAAGGTTCGCGAAATGGACGCGTTGCTAGCGTTGCGTGAGCGCTTCAAGCGCGTCTAGCCATGCCTCAGCAACGCATCCGCAACTTTTCGATCATCGCGCACATCGACCACGGGAAGTCGACGCTGGCCGATCGCATCCTCGAGCTCACGCACGCCGTGTCGAAGCGCGAGATGCGCGAACAGGTGCTCGACTCGATGGACCTGGAGCGCGAGCGCGGAATCACGATCAAGGCGCAGGCGGTTCGCGTCGAGTGGAAGGGCCACCAGCTGAACCTGATCGACACCCCCGGTCATGTCGACTTCACCTACGAGGTGTCCCGCTCGCTGCAGGCGTGCGAGGGCGCTCTCCTCGTCGTCGACGCGGCGCAGGGGACGCAGGCGCAGACGCTTGCGAATGCCTATCTCGCGATCGAGAACGACCTCGAGATCGTCCCGCTCGTGAACAAGATCGACCTGCCGCAGGCGGATCCCGACGCCGCCTCGCGCGAGATCGCGGACCTGATCGGCGACACGCCGGACCACGTGCTGCGGATCTCCGCGAAGACGGGGATCGGAGTCGAGGACGTCCTCGACGCCGTCGTCGAGCGCATCCCGCCGCCGAACGGCGACCCGGATGCGCCGGCGCGCGCGCTGATCTTCGACTCGTCGTACGACGAGTATCGCGGCGTGGTCGCCTTCGTCCGCGTCGTCGACGGCTCCTTCTCGACCCGGGAGCCGTTGCGCGCGATGGCGCTCGGTACGCGCTTCGAGGCGCAGGAGCTGGGCTTCTTCGCGCCGACGAGGACCGACTCGCGGACGCTCACCGCCGGTGAGGTCGGCTACGTCATCACGGGCCTCAAAGACGTCTCGAAGCTGCGCGTCGGCGACACACTGACGTCGGAGCGGCGCCCGGCGAGTGAGCCGGTCCCCGGCTACAAGGACGTGAAGCCGATGGTGTTCGCGGGCCTTTTCCCGACGGACTCCGACGACTATCCGGAGCTGCGTGACGCGCTCGAGAAGCTGAAACTCAACGACGCGGCGCTCTTCTACGAGCCCGAGACGTCGCAGGCCCTCGGCTTCGGCTTCCGCTGCGGCTTCCTCGGCCTCCTGCACATGGAGATCGTTCGCGAGCGCCTCGAGCGCGAGTTCGATCTCGACCTGCTCGTGACCGCACCGAACGTCGCGTACCGGGTGAAGCCGCCAAACCAGGAGGCCTGGCGCGAGGTGCATACGCCGTCGGACTTGCCGGACGAGATCGAAGAGGTCGAGGAGCCGTACATCAAGGCGTCGATCATCGTCCCGAAGGAGTTCGTCGGCGCGGTCATGGAGTTGAACAACGATCGCCGCGGCAGGTTCGACCACCTCGAGTACCTCTCGGAGGAGCGCGTTCATCTGACGTACGAGTTGCCGCTCGCCGAGATCGTGCTCGACTACTACGACCAGTTGAAGTCGCGGACACGCGGCTACGCGAGTTTCGACTACGACCTCGTCGGGTTCCGTCCGGGAAAGCTCGTTCGCGTCGATGTTCTCGTCGGCGGCGAGCCGGTCGACGCGCTGTCGCTGATCGTGCACCGCGACTTCGCGTACGAACGCGGCCGCGCCCTCGTCGAGCGTCTGCGAGAGGAGATCCCGCGGCAGATGTTCGATGTTCCGATCCAGGCCGCGATCGGATCGCGCGTGATCGCGCGTGAAACAGTAAAAGCGCGCCGAAAAGACGTGCTCTCGAAGTGCTACGGCGGCGATATCAGTCGGAAGCGAAAGCTGCTGGAGAAGCAGAAGGCCGGCAAGAAGCGGATGAAGCAGGTCGGGATGGTCGAGGTACCGCAGGAGGCGTTCCTCGCCGTGCTCAACCTGAATGGGGACCGCAAGTGAGCGGCGCGCGTCATCTGTACGTCCATCTTCCGTTCTGCGCGCACCGCTGCGGCTACTGCGACTTCGTCACGCTCGTCGATCGCGTAGACCAGCACGACGCATACGCGACGGCGCTCGTTGCCGAGCTCGCCCTCGAGCGCGACGTCCTCGCGCAGCAGCTCGAGACGGTCTTCGTCGGCGGCGGTACGCCGACGTTCACCGAGCCCCATGCGCTCGCGCGCGTGCTCGAGTCGCTTCCGCCCGCGAACGAGGTCACCGTCGAGGCGAATCCCGAGACGGTCACGCCTGAGCTCGCCGCGCTCCTGCGGTCGCACGGCGTCAACCGCGTCTCCCTCGGCGCGCAGACGTTCCGAGCGCACTTGCTGGCGGCGCTCGAGCGTCGGGCGGATGCAGACACGATCCGCCGCGCCGTGGGCGTGCTGCGCACTGCGGGCTTCGACAACGTCTCGCTCGATCTGATCTACGGGATCCCCGGCCAGAGCGTGGCCGACCTCGACGCCGACCTCGACGACGCGCTCGCTCTGACTCCGGAGCACATCTCGGCGTACGAGCTCGAAGCGAAGCCGGGTACGCGTTTTACGTACTCGCACGGTGAGGAGCTGCAGCGTCAAGCCGATGCGATGGAGACGTACTTCGAACACGTCGTCGACCGGCTCACGGGCGCCGGCTACCGCTGGTACGAGACGGCGAACTTCTGCCGCCGGTCCGGCGACCGCGATCTGCGGTCGCGGCACAACCTCGGCTACTGGCACGGCCGCGACTACCTCGGAATCGGAATCGGCGCGGTCTCGACGCTCGGCGAGCGCCGGTGGCGGAACGCGCCGCGGCTTGCGTCGTACATCGCGGCGCTCGCGGCCGGGGAAGCACCCCCGCGCGAGCACGAGCCGCTGTCGCACGACGTCAAGCGGCGTGAGCGCGTGATGCTCGGCCTCCGTCTCGACGAGCCGCTCGAGCTGAGCGGCGTCCGCGCGGCGCTCGACGTCGCGGCCCTCGCGCGGATGAGGACGCTCGGGCTTGCGGAGCTCGTGCACGACGCGGGCGCAGGGGACGCCGTTCGTCTCACACCGCGCGGCCGCCTGCTCGGCGGCGGCGTGACCGCCGAGCTCCTCACGTAAAATTCCTGCAAATGGCCGATGAGCCGCTCCCCCTGACGCCGCGGCAGCGCGAGATCCTCTCGCACGTCGTCCGCGAGTACATCGCGACCGGGCAACCCGTCGGGTCGAAGCACCTTGTCGAACGGGTCGGGCTGCGTGTCTCGCCGTCGACCGTGCGGAACGAGCTTGCGGAGCTCGAGTCGAAGGGGATGCTCACGCATCCGCATACCTCTGCCGGCCGCGTCCCGACGGAACGCGGTTACCGCTTCTACGCCGAGCAGGCGCTCGCCCAGCCGGAGGTGCGCGGCGGCGAGTTCCCGCTGGACCTGTCGGCACTCCGGCGCGAGGTCGACTCGGCGCTCCAGGCGACGACGGAGATGCTGTCGAGCGTCACGCGGCTGCTCGCGCTGGTTTCCGCCCCGGGGCTCGAGACGACGACGGTGCGCCACGTCGAGGTGCTGCTGCTTCAGCCGCAGGCGGTGATGGTGGTCGTGATCACGTCGACCGGCGGCGTGACGAAGCGCGTCTTCTCGTTCAACACGCCGGTCGACCACGGTCTCGCGAACTGGGCGCGCGAGTACCTGAACGACCGACTGGCCGGTGTCCGGCTCGGCAGTGCCCAGCTGCGGAGGCAGTTGAGCGACGCATCGTTGTCGGTCGCGGAACGGTCGTTCCTCGACGTGGTCGCGCCGGCATTCGTCAACCTCGTCGACGCCGAGCAGCGCCTGTTCGTCGGCGGGACAGCCGGCCTGCTCGACGAGCTGCCGGACGCGGAGCTCGGCCTCTATCGCCAGGTGCTGGCGACGCTCGAGAAGCGTGCGGCGCTCCTCGAGATCCTCGGCGCGACGCTCGACCCGCGCCGGCCGTTCGTGCGTGTCGGCGGCGACCTCGAGCATCCGGCATTCCAGGCGGTCGCGCTGGTCGGAGCGTCGTACGGCCTGACGAATCGCGCCCTCGGCGCCGTGAGCCTGCTCGGGCCCGTTCGCATGGACTACGACAAGGCGATCCGCTCGGTCCGCGGCGCCGCGCAGGAGCTCTCGCGCTTCGTCGAGGAGGTCTACGAGGACAACTGAGACCGGGGGTACGCTTGCGCGGATGACGACGGAGCGCGATTACTACGAGTTGCTCGGCGTCGCGCGTGATGCCGGCCAGGACGAGATCAAGCGCGCGTTCCGCCGGCTCGCGCGCGAGCTGCACCCGGACGTTTCGCAGGAGCCCGACGCGGAGCATCGGTTTCGCGAAGTCGTGGAGGCCTACGAGGTGCTGTCGAACACCGAGCGCCGCGAGCTCTACGACCGCTTCGGGCATGCGGGCCTGCGCAGCGGCGGATTCCGGCCGTCGACGTTCGACTTCGGGAATCTCTCCGACCTCTTCTCGGCGTTCTTCGGTGACGACCTCTTCGGCGTGGGCGGGCGGGCGGGCCGCGGCCGCGGCGCAGATATCGGCGCGCGCGTCGAGATCGACCTTGCCGACGCGGCGACCGGGACGACGCGCGACGTGCCGTTCGAGGTCGCGGTCACGTGCGGCCGCTGCGCCGGCAACGGCGCCGAGCCCGGCACGGAGGTTGCAGCCTGTCCCGCCTGCTCGGGCACGGGTCGGCAGAGCCAGGTCTCGCGGAGCGTCTTCGGCGAGTTCGTCCGGACGCAGGCATGCAGCTCCTGCCACGGCTCCGGCCGGCTGATACAACAGCCGTGCGCGGAATGCAACGGCGTCGGTCGCGTGATCGAGGAGCGCACGCTCGAGGTCGACATCCCCGCGGGGATCCACGACGGACAGCGGATCCGGCTGACGGGAGAGGGCCACGCGGGGTCGATTGGGGGACGCGCCGGCGACATGTACGTCGAGGTGCACGTCCGCCCGGACGAGCGGTTCGTCCGCGAAGGCAATGACGTCTATTGCACGGTCGACCTGACCGTTGCGCAGGCCGCGCTCGGGGCGACCGTTTCGGTTCCGACGCTCGCAGGTGAGACGGAGCTGACGTTCGAGCCGGGGACGCAGCCGGGCGAGGTGCACGTGCTGCGCGGCCGTGGCTTCCCCGCCTTGCAGGGGTTCGGGCGCGGTGACCAGCGTGTGCTCGTCAACGTTCTCGTGCCGCGCCGCCTGACCGACGAGCAGCGGCGGCTGCTCGAGGAGTTCGACCGCAGCGCCACCGACGCGACGTACCGCGCGGACGACGGCTTCTTCGACAAGCTGAAGAGCGCGTTCCGCTGACCTCGTCGCGGCGCGTCTCCGTCGAGGTGCCGCTTGCCCGCGCGGAGCAGGCGCGGGCGCAGATGCTCGAGCTGTTCCCGGGGGGTTTCGAAGAAGTCGACCGCTCCGACGGCGTCGAGCTCGTCGCCTACACCGACGCGCAGGGCGAGGAGCGGATGTGGCGCTCGTTCGGCCGCGGCGCTGCGGCCGACGTCGGCGACGGATGGGAGGACCGCTGGCGGGAGTTCCACCGGCCCGTGGAAGTCGGCCGCCTGTGGATCGGCCAGCCGTGGCAGACGCGGGCCGACGGGGCGATCGCCGTCGTCATCGATCCCGGCCGCGCGTTCGGAACGGGCGCGCACCCGACGACGCGGCTCGCGCTGTTGCTGCTCGACGGACTCGACCGCGGCAGCGTCCTCGACGTCGGCTGCGGCTCCGGCGTGATCGCGATCGCGGCCGCCAAGCTCGGATTCGCTCCGGTCGTCGCGATCGACTCCGAGGCTGCTGCGGTCGAGGCGACGGCGCGAAACGCGGCGGCGAACGACGTGGAGATACGTGTCGAGCGCCGCGACGCAAGTGTCGACGACCTCCCGGCGACCGATGTGGCGGTCGCGAACATCACGCGCGCGCTCGTCGAGACGGTCGCGCCGCGCCTCGATGCGGCGCAGTACATCGCGTCGGGGTACCTGATGACGGAACCGGAACGACTCGACGGTTACCGGCATCTCCGCCGCGTCACCGAGGAGGGATGGGCGGCCGATCTCTTCGCGCGGCAGTAGCATCCGCCCGTGCCGTCGTTCACCGTCAAGTTTCTCGGTTGCAAGGTCTCGCAGACGGACGCGCAGCTCGTGCGTGAGCGCCTCGTCGCCGACGGCCATCACGAGGTGGCCGCGGACGGTGACGTTGCGGTCGTCAACACCTGCTGCGTCACGCACGAGGCCGTTCGGAAATCTCGCCGCGCCGCGGCGCGTGCCGCGCGAACCCACGGCCGGGTCTATGTCACCGGATGTGGCGCGAACCTGTCGGCCGATACGTTCGCGGGGCTTCCCGAGAACGTCACGGTCGTCGCGCGCCGCAGCGAGGACACGCCGAACGCGATCGCGGGAGACGTCGGAGCGATTGCCTGTGTCCGAGCAGAGTCGCGCCTGGACCGCGTCCGCGCGTTCGTGAAGATTCAGGACGGCTGCAGCTTCTCGTGCAACTTCTGCGTCGTCCCGCTCGTCCGCGGCGCGTCGCGCAGCAGGCGCGCGGCCGACGTGCTCCGGGAAATCGGATGCCGCGTCGCGCAAGGCCATCGGGAGATCGTCCTCACCGGCATCAATCTCGGCTGCTACCGCGATCGCGACGCGGGGTACCGCTTGGCGCAGCTCGTGCGTGAGGCCGGTTCCGTTCCCGGCGTGGCGCGCCTGCGGCTCTCGTCGATCGAGGTCAATCACGTAACCGACGAGCTGGTCGCCGCGCTCCGCGAGACGCCGGTCGTCAGCCGCCATCTTCATGTTCCATTGCAATCCGGCGACGACGGCGTCCTGCGTGACATGGCGCGCCGTTACACCGCCGCCTCCTATCTCGCGCGCGTGGCACCGCTGCGGGACGAGTTCAACCTCACGAGCGACGTGATCGTCGGGTTCCCGACCGAGGACGAGAATGCGTTCCGCAACACACTCGACGCCGTCACCGCCGCCGGCCTCACGAAGGTCCACGTGTTTCCCTACTCGCCGCGGCCCGGCACGCGGACGGCGGCCGACGACCCTGTTCCCGCCGACGTGAAGCGTGAACGGAGCGCGCGGCTGCGCGCGGCGTCCCACGCGGCGTGCGTCGCGCGCTGGCGGCGGAAGGTCGGCGAGGAGGACGTCGTGCTCGTCGACCGGCCGGGCCGCGGCTACGGCGACGACTACTCGCCGTGGCTGCTCGATGCCCCGGTGGGCGAGCTCGTGCGCGTGCGTGGCGCCGCGGTTTTGGAGGAGGGGATTCTCGCTGCCTGACGACTGCCTGTTCTGCCGCCTCGCGCGCGACGGCGACCACGTCGCGAAGGCCGACGGCTTCGCCGCGCTGCACGACATCAACCCTGAGGCGGACGTGCATCTGCTCGTGATCCCCGAGCGGCATATCTCGACGTTCCGTGAGATCGGCGAGCTCTCGGCGGACGAGTCGAAGCGGATGCTCGAGTTCATCGCGGACACGGCGCGAGGCGCGGGTCTCGACGACTACAAGGTGCTCGTCAACGTCGGCGAAGGCGGCGGGCAGTCGGTCTTCCACCTGCACTGGCACGTGCTCGGCGGCCGCGTCAGCGGAGTCCCACAGTGAGCTTGATCGTTCGGATGGAGGACGAGGTGAAGCAGGCGATGCTCGCGCGCGACAACGAACGCCGGGACGCGCTGCGCCTCCTGCTCTCGAGCCTGCGCGCCGCGGAGAAGGAGCTGCAGCGGCCGCTGTCGGAGGGCGAGGAGCTACAGGTGCTGCAACGCGAGCGAAAGCGGCGGATCGAGGCGGCGGACGCCTTCCGGAGCGGCGGCCGCCCCGAGCAGGCCGAGTCCGAGGAGCGTGAGCTCGAGGTCCTGCAGGAGTTCATGCCGGAGCAGCTCGGCGAGGAGGAGCTCGAGGAGATCGTCGACGACGCGATTGCCGAGAACGGCGCGACGAGCATGCGCGACTTCGGGCGCGTGATGGCCGACGTGATGCCGCAGATCTCCGGCCGGGCCGACGGCTCCGTCGTGAGTCAGCTCGTCAAAGAGAAACTGGCGTAGACGGCGCGAGGAGCGCGGTGCGAAAAGGTGTCAGACCCGGAGGGTCTGACCCTTGAGCGTCCGCCTACACTGAGCGGCGTGCAGCAGGTTCTCGACGTGTCGAACGACGTTGCCGTCGAGCTCGGCGGGATCGGCGACGGCGTGCTCGAAGCGCTGCGCGACCGGCTCGAGTGCACGATTCTGCTCCGGGGCAACCGCGTCACGATCGAGGGCGACGACGTCAACGTCGCCGAGGCGCGCGCAGTGCTCGACGAGCTCGTCGAGCTCGTCGAGGGCGGGCAGGAGATCGGGCCGGGGACGGTCGACTCGGTGCTGAACGCGATCGACCAGGCCGAGAACGTCCAGGACGTGTTCGGCGACGTCGTGTGGCGGCACCGCGGCAAGCAGATCACGCCGAAGACGGTCACGCAGAAGCGGTACGTCGACGCGATCCGGAACTGCACGGTCACCTTCGGGATCGGGCCGGCCGGGACCGGCAAGACCTACCTCGCGATGGCGGCTGCGGTCGCCGCGCTGCAGGAACGCCAGGTCGCGCGCGTCATCCTCACGCGGCCCGCCGTCGAGGCCGGGGAGCGGCTCGGCTTCCTGCCGGGCACGCTCAACGACAAGATCTTAACGTAAGTGCGTCGTGTTTTGTAAGAGTTT
>JBJMJS010000106.1:0-21296 GCA_045806225.1 Gaiellaceae bacterium | reverse complement strand
TCCGGGTACCAGGCGGCTGTGCTCGCGGAGCTCGCCGCTGAGGTCGACACGATCGAGCGGATCCCCGCGCTCGCCGGAAGAGCGCGAGCGAGCCTCGTCGAGGCCGGGTACGAGCGCGTGCGGGTGCATGTCGGCGACGGCACGCGCGGGCTTCCCGACGGCGCGCCGTTCGACGGGATCGCCGTCGCCGCTGCGGCACGCGGCGTGCCGCCGGCCCTCTACGACCAGCTCAAGCCACGAGGGCGGCTCGTGATTCCGGTTGGAAAACGACGCGTCCAACATTTGCAAGTCGTGATCCGAAGCCCCGAGGGGCCGGCAGTCGCGCGCTCGGTCCCATGTCGCTTCGTTCCGCTCGTCGGCGACGGCGGTTTCGGTTGAATCCGTTTTCGCTCCGATCCGTCGGGCACCATTGTTCAGCCGTGGATTCGATTCGCGCCGACAGACTGCTCGCCCTCCCCGTGCGGCTGCACGGGATCAGCCTCGGTCGCCCCGCGGACGTGCTGCTCGACCGCAACGAGCTTCGCGCCGTCGGCCTCGACCTGATCTGCGGGGACGACATCCATCGCTTCCTGCCGTATGCGACGGCGGCGATCCACGACGACGAGATTGCAATCCCCTCGCCCCTCGTCTTGCTCGAGGAAGACGAGCTCGCGTTCTATCGCGCTCGCACGTTCTCGCTCGCCGCCCTTCGGCGCGGCGTCGTCGAGCGCGGGGGACGGCCGTCTGGCACGCTCGTCGATGTCGTGCTTCTGAGCGACGGGAGGCTCGCAGAGATGATCGTCGAACGCGGCGGCGTCGAGAAGCGGATCGACTTCGACGCAAGCGTGCGGTTCGTTCCCGCGACGAGATCGGCCGCATGATCGAGCACCAGCCCGCGATCGTCGCGCGCGCGACGTTCCGGTCGCGCGCGTCGCGTGCGTTGCGGCAGCGTCACAACTGGGAGCAACTCGGCAAGTTCTGCGTCGTCGGTGTCAGCGGGTACGCCGTCAACCTCGCTGTCTACGCGATTCTGCTCAACGCGGGGAACCTGCATTACGCCGCCGCCGCGACAGGCTCGTTCCTCGTCGCGGTCACGAACAACTACGTGCTGAACCGCGTCTGGACGTTCCGCCATCAGCGCGGCCATGTCGCGTATCAGGGGCTGCGCTTCTTTCTCGTCTCAGCGCTCGTCTACGGCGCGAACCTCCTCCTGTTGACCCTCTTCGTCGAACTGGGCCTGGGAAAGATCGTCTCGCAGGCGATCGCGGTCGTTCTCGTCACACCGCTGAACTTCCTCGGCAACAAGCTCTGGTCGTTTCGGCGCGTGCGCTGACGCTTGCCGCCGCGCTCGTCGCGGCGATCAGCGTCTGCGCAGAAGCGCGAGCCGGGACGTCGACCCCGTCGAGCGCCGTCGGTACGACAACCAGCGGCGTCGCGCAGCCGCCGCTCGCGACGAAACAGGCGCCCGCGCGACTGACGACCGCAGGCGCGGAACAGCTCTTTCTCACCGATCCGAAGGTGAAGAGCTGGCTCGAGCGCTACCCGACCCGCGGGCGACGCGTCAGCGCGACGTACGAACCGAGCTCGCAGAAGTGCACGTTCGGCACGACGCGGGGCTGCTGGAACGTCCGCGTCGACTGGGATCCCGCCGGCGAGATCGCGTCAGGACGTGTCGACGACGTGACCGGGCGCGTGACCGAGGCGTGGACCGGCCCGCAGGTCGCCTGGAAGATGGCGCGCGGCGGCAGCGGCGCGTTCGGCGGCGAGAAGATCAACAGCTACAGCGTCTGGCTCGGCTTCTGTGCGCTGTTCTTCTTCGGCCTCGCGGATTACCGGCGACCGCTCTCGTGGCGGAACCTCGACCTGCTCGTGCTGCTGTCGTTGTCCGTCTCGCTGTGGTTCTTCAACCGCGGCGACGTTCTGACGTCGGTTCCCCTCGCGTATCCACCGATGCTGTACCTGATCGCGCGCGGCCTGTGGATCGGACTTACCGGCCGCGCGGTTCGTGGGCGAGTCCTGTGGCCGTACTGGGTGCTCCTCTTCGCCGCCGTGTTCGTTGCCGGCTTCCGGATCGGCCTGAACCTCGAGGACTCGAACGTCATCGACGTCGGCTACGCCGGTGTCATCGGCGCGGAGCGCATCAGTGCCGGCCAGTCGCCGTACGGCCACTTTCCGATCGAGGGCACGTTGAAGGCATGCGGGCCGGCGGACGCCGAAGGCGAGGTTCGCGACCGGATCCAGACCAACGGCCACTGCGAATCGGCGAATCCGCAGGGAGACACGTACGGCCCCGTGTCGTACGAGTCGTACCTACCGGGCTACTGGATCCGCGGGTGGTCCGGGAAGTGGGACTCGCTGCCCGCTGCGCACTTCACGTCGATCGCGTTCGACCTTCTTTGCCTGATCGGTCTGGCTCTCGTCGGGCTGCGGTTCGGCGGCGCGCAGCTCGCCGGCGTGCTGGCGTTCGCGTGGGCGGCGTATCCGTTCACGCAGTACGCCTCGAGCTCGAACACGAACGACTCCATCCCCGCTGCCTTCCTGATCTGGGGCTTCTGGCTCGTGACGTCTGCCTGGGCCCGCGGCATTTTCGTCGCACTGTCCGGCTGGACGAAGTTCGCGTCGCTGATCGTCGCGCCGCTGTGGCTGACGTATCCGGAGGCTCGCTGGCGTCCCAGGAGCACGACCGCGTACGTGGCAGGGTTCCTGCTCGCGACGGTCGCGGCGTTCTCGATTCTGCTGCTCGAGCCGCATCCGCTGCACGCGGCGAGCGTCTTCTTCCACCGAACGCTCAAGAACCAGGTCGACCGCGAGTCGCCGTTCTCGCTCTGGGACTGGCGCCAATATCACGCGCACGGGCTGCCGGATCTCCACCTCCTCCAGCGCGTGCTCCAGGCGGCGCTCGTTCTCGCAGCGATCGCCTTTGCCTTCGTCCCGCGCCGCAAGTCGCCGCTCCAGCTCGCGGCGCTGACGCTCGTCCTGCTCGTCGGCTTCGAATTCGTCCTGACGTACTGGCTCTACACGTACATCCCATGGTTCTTCGCCTTCGCTGCATACGCTCTGCTCGCTCCCGGTGATCGCGCAGACGCAGACGCTCAACCAGCTCCGACCTGACACGCGCGTCGTCGCGGCCGCATTCGCCGCGGTCGTGCTGTTCGGCGTCGCCTGGTCGCTGCTGCACGTCGGCTTCTATCGCCGCGACCAGGTGATCGACACGCCGATCTACCAGCGCTACGGCAACGCGATCACGGACGGCAAGGTGCCGTACCGCGACTTCGCCGTCGAGTACCCGCCGGGCGCACTCTTCGCCTTCACGATCCCGGGGTTTGCCGAGCCCGGACCGCCGAACGAGGTCACGACCGGATTCCGGCACGCCTTCGAGACGCTGATGTGGCTGTGTGGCGCGGCGGTCGTGCTCGCGTCAGCGCTGACGTTGTTCTCGCTGCGCGCCGAGCGTGCGCACGTCTGGGCTGCGCTTGCGTTCATCGCGATCGCGCCGCTTGCAATCGGGTCGGTGATCCTCAGTCGCTTCGACCTGTGGCCGACGGCACTCGTCGCTGCCGCGATCGCTGCGCTCGTGACGGGACGGTGGCGGCTCGGCTGTGGGATTCTCGGCTTCGCCGTCGCGACGAAGTTCTTCCCGGCAGTTCTCGTTCCGCCGGCCGTGATCTATGTCTGGCGTCGCGGTGGGCGACGTGAGGCGCTCGTCTGCGCTGCGGTCTGCGTCGGCGTCGCCGCCGCTGTTTTCGCGCCGTTCCTTGCGCTCGCGCCGAGCGGTGTCTGGCACAGCGTCACGGGCCAGCTCACGCGGCCGCTGCAACTCGAGAGCCTCGGGTCTGCGGTTCTGATCGCCGCGCACCACGTCGGCGGTCTCCACATCCGAATGGAGACGGGCAGCGGCTCGCAGAACCTGGCCGGATCGTTGCCGGACGCAATCGCCGCTATCGAGTCGGCCCTGCTCGCCGTGTCGCTGCTGGTGGTGTGGGTGGTCTTCGCGCGCGGGCCGGCGACGCGCGGGCGGCTCATCCGGTTCTCAGCCGCGTCGCTCGCGTTCTTCGTCGCGTTCGGAAAGGTGCTGTCGCCGCAGTTCATGATCTGGCTCGTTCCGGTGGTGCCGCTCGTGCGCGGGCGCCGGGGCGTGTCCGCGTCGGTGCTCCTCGGACTGGCGCTCGTCCTGACGCAGTTGTGGTTCCCGTTCCGGTACTGGCGCCTGGCCGAGGAGTTCGATCCTGCGGCGTCGTGGCTTCTGCTCGCGCGTGACCTGATCCTGGTCGCGCTCGCCTTCCTGTTAACGCTCCCCGACAAGCGCGGCGACGCACGCGAGCTGGTCGCCGACGTACCCGGGCCGGCATAGCGGCTGCGCCTCGTCCAGCGGCAGCCACCGGTAGGCGTCGTGCTCCCAGGAGAGCTGCACCTCCGCATCCGGCGGAACCTCTGCGTGGAAGAGAACGAAGTCCCAGCCGAGCAGCTCGGCGGCCGGCACACCGCAGTCGGTCGCGACGCATGCGGCGCTGAGGGCAGTCTCCTCGCGCAGCTCCCGGTGCGCACACTCCTCGGCCGTCTCACCGGGATCTGCGCCGCCGCCGGGCGGGCCCCACGCCCAGTCACCCGTGAATTCCGCGTCGAAGTGGGAGCGGTGCAGGACGAGCCATTCCACGCCCGCTTCGGTTCGGCGCCAGACCGCGACGGCTGCGGCGGTCACGCCACCGCGAAGAGGGGCCACTCGCCGGGGATCCCTTTGAGCGGGTGGACACCGCGCGGCAAAAGCTCGATCCCGGACCCCGCGATCAGGTCCTTCACCGTCCCCGAGACCAAGATTTCCCCCGGCCCGGCGAGTGACGCGACGCGCGCGCCCGTGTGCACTGCGATGCCGCGTACGGCGTCGGGCGTCAGCTCGACCTCGCCTGTATGCAGTCCCGCGCGCACGTCGAGACCGACACTGCGAACGCCTTCGACGATCGCGCGTGCGCAGCGGATCCCGCGCGCCGGACCGTCGAACGTCGCGAAGAACCCGTCACCGGCGGTGTCGACTTCGTGCCCGCGAAATCGCTGCAGCTCGCGCCTGACGACGGCATGGTGGCGCTCGAGGAGGTCTCGCCACGCGCGGTCGCCGAGCGCCCGCGCGCGGTCCGTCGAGCCGACGATGTCGGTGAACATCACGGTCGCGAGCACGCGGTCGGGGTCGATCGGCTCACGCGTGCCCGTCAGGAACTCCTGGATCTCGGCAAGGATGTCGTCGCCGTTCACGAAGAGAATGTGGTCGGCGCCGGGGAGCTCGACGTATCGCGCGTTCGGGATCGTCCGGGCCAGCCAGCGGCCGTTCTCGACCGAGCAGACACCGTCGCCAGTCCGGTGGACGACGAGTGTCGGCACGTTGATCGTGGGCGCAACATGCCGAACATCGATCGCGAACGCCATCTGCATGATCGCGACCGCGTCGTGCGGGCTCGCGGAGTGTGTTTGGAGGCGCCCGAACCATTTCTGCAGCTCCTCGTCGCCGGCGCGGCTCGGCATGAAGTAGGCGAGCGCGAGCCCTTTGCCCCAACGATCGACGACGCGCTCGAGGTTCACTGCCGCCTCGAACTCCTCGGGTGTCGACTCACCCCAGGGCCAGTCCTCCGTCGTCTCCTCCTTCACCTCGGCGCCCGCGAGGATCAGCGCCCGCGTCCGCTCCGGATGCGTCGCCGCGAACAACATCGACATCGGGCCGCCCTCGGACACGCCCAGAAGCACAGCCGACTCGGATCCCGCCGCGTCCATCACCGCACGCACGTCGTCCATCCGCTCCTCGAGCGTCCCGATCCGAACCCGATCGGAGAGGCCCATTCCGCGCTTGTCGAAAAGGATCAGCCGCGTGAACGACGCAAGCCGTTCGCAGAAGCGCGTGTAGTCGGGGTTCTCCCAGAGAACGTCGAGGTTCGTGAACGCGCCCGCGACGAAGACGAGGTCGATCGGCCCGTCGCCGATCGTCTGGTACGCGATGTGGATGTCGCCGTTCGCTGCGTAGCGCGTGGTGGGAGGTCCGCTCACAACGAGCTCTTGTGCAGCGGTATCCCGAAACGAGCTCTAGGCACTGACGTGGACGCGGACAGTCTCGCATCCGGTCGCACGCCCGTCGGTGCCGCATTCGACGAGCGCGCCCTCGATCCGCACGTCGCCGGACGCGGTGTCGAAGCGAACCGGCATCGCCGTCCGCATGCGCCGGATCGCGAGCTCGGGCACGACGCCGATGACGGAATCATGCGGGCCGGTCATGCCGGCGTCGGTGAGCGCCGCCGTCCCGCCCGCTTGCACGCGCGCGTCGTTCGTCTGCACGTGCGTGTGCGTTCCGATCACTGCAGTCACCTTCCCGTCGAGCATCCGGGCGAGCGCGACCTTCTCGCTCGTCGCCTCCGCGTGGATGTCGACGACGATCACCGGCGTGCGCCGCCGCGCGTCGTCGACGAGTTGTTCGGCGATCTCGAACGGATGCGTCGGCGTGTCCATGAAGAGCGCGCCCTGCAGATTGACGACGGCGACTTCCGTCCCGTTGCCACCGGGGACGAACGCGAGCCCACGGCCGGGCGCGCGCCGCGAGAAGTTCGCCGGCCGGACAACGCGCTCGCTCTCCTTCAGGTACGGCGCGATCTCACCGCGACGCCAGGTGTGGTTGCCGAGCGTGACGGCGTCGGCGCCCCACGACAGCAGCTTGTCGGCGAGCTTCGGCGTAATCCCCACACCGTCGGCGATGTTCTCGCCGTTGACGATGCAAACATCCACACCAAGCTCGTCGCGAAGCGACGGAAGGCGCTCCTCGATCGCCCGGCGGCCAGGCACGCCGACGACATCGGCGACGAAAAGGATCCTCACCCGGCCAACAATCGTGTCTGCGTCTTCAATGGCATCCGATCTGTCCGTGCATTTCGCCGTCCCGTCCCACGGAACGGCCAAGGCGTGAGGTTAGTGCGCGAAGCGCACCAAGCGAGCGCCGTTAGGGCAGCGTCAGCGTCGCGGCCGGACGGAGCTCGACCGACGCATGGTTCCCAGCGTCCTGCGTGTACCGGGCGAGCGCCTGCTTCTCGACGCGTGAGAGGTCGATCACGCGCCCGATCTTCGTGCTCGACGCGGCGATCGTGGAGCCGACCGTCAGCGACGGATCGGGCGTGAGCTGTGTCAGCGACACGACGAGCGACGGCGCCGCAGACGGCTGGATGTCGATGCGCGACCCGTAGGCCCTGCCGTTGAGGATGTAGTCGGAGATCCCGACAACCGTCCCGTCGACCGGCGCGTACACGTCCGTTCCCGGCGAAGCACCGACGTCGAGCACGTCGGTCTCTCCACCGTTCAGCTGGTAGTAGGGGAAGCGGCCGTGGCCGCCCCCGAAGAGCTTGTGCGCGAGGCGCGACAAGGCGCCCTCGTTGGCCTGGTGGCCGAGCGGCGTCAGCGCGAGCGCCCCGTCCGAGGTCGAGTGGTAGCCGATCGCCGTGACGCGCGACTGTGGAATCGGCAGCTGGATTCGCAGGCTGCCGTGGAGCGCGACCGTCAGGGGGCTCGGCGGGCCGACCGGAAGGAGCCGGTTCGCCGGCGGCGGCAGGGTCTGCGGGACGATCTCCGGCGGGTTCTGGCCGAATGCGCTCACCAGCAGCGTGCCGAGCAGGAGTCCGGTCACGACGACGAAGACGGCGAGGCGGCGCGCGCGTGGCCGCGCCGATCGCCGCGGTCGCGCCGAGGGCCGGGGCCGCGGTCGAGGACGGGCGTTCGACTGCACGCGTGGGCTAGGGCGCCGGACCGCGCGGGCCTGGGAAGGGGCCGGCATCCGCGGCACCGTAACGAAGGTGGGCCGGTCGTGCAATCGGCGACGGTGCCGGCGTCGTGAGGGCGCGCCCGGGCTCGGTGGCGGCGTTTCGGTCCACATCTTCCGCGGATCGAGCGCCAGCGCGCCGTCCTCGGCCCACCCCCAGTCCCAGTCGGGCGGGCGAAGTCGGACGACCTCGGCGCTACGATCGCTGCGATGGCCGTTCCTCCCGCGGCGAAGGTCGAGGTCCCTCGCTGGATCCAGCTCGTCGGCCTGCCGCTCGTCCTGATCCTTGCGTGGGCCGTCGCGGGCGCCGTGCGTCACGTCGTCTTCCTGTTCCTCGTCGCGTTGCTGATCGCGCTCCTCCTCTCGCCGCTCGTCCGGGCAGTCGCGGCGTCCCGGATCCCTCGCGGCTTCGCCGTCGCCTTCGTGTACGGGTTCTTCGCGCTGGCGTTGATCGCAGCCATCGGCGCTCTTGGCACCGTCGTCGTCAACGAGACGAAGACCGCTGCCAAGCGGGTCGACTCCTACTTTACGAGCGTGGACGGACGAACCAGACAGGTCGACGCGGACCGCGACGTCGACACGTTCCAGCAGTGGCTGAACACGCACCGTCTCGGTTCGATCCACGTCCAGCATCGCGGCCACAAACTCGTCCGCGACGTCCGTAAGCACGACGTCGGCAAGTACACGAACAAGGTCGTCCGCTTCGCCGAGGGCGCGGCGATCTCGATCGGCAAGCTCCTCTTCAGCGCGGTCATCATCCTCGTCGTGTCGATCTACATGCTGCTGGACTTCCCGCGACTGCAACGTGCGATCGATCGCCGGTTTCCGCCGCGTGACGGCAGCGAGAACCTCCTCGTGCGCATGGAGCACTCCCTGACGAGCTACGTGCGCGGACAGGCGCTCGTCTCGTTGATCATCGGCACGAGTGCCGGCGTCGGGCTCTGGCTCTTCGGCGTGCTCGGGTGGTTGCCGCACGGTGAAAAGTACGCGCTCCTCTTCGGCGCATGGGTCGCGGTCGCTGAGCTGATCCCATACCTCGGCCCGTGGCTCGGGGCGGTGCCGCCGCTCATCTATGCGCTCGTCGTGCACCCGCTGTCTGCCGTATGGGTTGCATTGCTGTTCCTGGGGATCCATCAGATCGAGGGGCACGTCGTCGTTCCGAACGTGATGGGCAACGCTCTGCGGTTGCATCCGCTGCTCGTCATCTTCGGGTTGCTCGCGGGCGGCGAGATCTACGGTCTTCCGGGGGCGCTCGTCGCTCTGCCGTTGCTCGCGGCGGGCCGCGCGATGTGGGAGTTCTTCTCCGAGCGCGTTGCACTGCAGGCGTGGGACGAGTCGGCTGCTGCGCCGGTCGACGTCGAGCTCGAAGAAGCACCTCCGCCCGCCGCCGTCCACCGTTGACGGGGGTCGTTCTGCGCGCGCGTGGCGTCGCGCGCAGGTTCGGGTCACAGGTTGCGCTCGAGCCCACGGACGTCGAGTTGCGCTCGGGCGAGGTGCTCGCGCTGATCGGGCCGAACGGCGCCGGAAAGTCGACGCTCCTGTCGATCCTCGCCGGCGCACTCGCTCCCTCGGACGGCGCCGTCGAGCGGCCGGAGGGCGGACGCGTCGGGTGGGTCCCGCAGCGGCCGGCGCTGTACGAGCGGCTCACGGCGCGTGAGAACCTCGAGCTGTTCGCGCGGCTCGAGCGGGTTCCGGACGCGGCGACGGCCGCCGAGGATTTGCTCGCCTCGTTCGACGTCCCGGCCGACCGCGTCGCCGGAACGCTCTCTGTCGGCAACCGGCAGCGCTTGAACGTCGCAATCGCGCTGCTCGGTGCGCCGCCCGTGCTGCTCCTCGATGAACCGACTGCGTCGCTCGATCCCGGACAGCGACGGCGGCTGTGGGAGACGGTCCGCGACGGGACGGTCGTCTTCTCGACGCAGAACCTCGAAGAGATCGGCCTCTACGCGACTCGTGTCGCGGTGCTGCAACGGGGCCGCCTCGTGTTCGACGGCAGCGTCGAAGAGTACGAGCGCGTCCACGCCGAGGAGGTGTTCCGGTGACGCGCGTCGGATTGCTGCTGCGCAAAGACCTGCGCGTGCTGCAGCGCTCGCCGTTGCTCGTCGCGCTTCTCGTCGTGTACCCGCTGCTCGTCGCGGCGCTCGTCGGCCTCGTCGCCGGGTACGGAAGCTCGAAGCCGCGCGTCGCGCTCGTCGACGAGGACAACCTGCCTGCCGTCGCGCAGGTCGGAGGCCGCACGTTCCGAATTGCGGACGCGATCGACGAGGTCGGCAAGAACGTTCATCTCGTGCGCATGCCGGCAGACGAGGCGGCGCGGCAATTGCGCGCAGGACGCGTCGTCGCGACGTTGACCATCCCGCCGGGATTCCTCGCCGAGCTCCGCAGTGGCCTCACGTCGCCGAGCCTGGTGTACGAGACGACGCGTGGCGGCATCTCGACGCGCGTGACACAGCAGGTACAGGCGCTCGTGTACTCGCTGAACCGGCGCTTGCAGAGTGCGTTCGTGCGCGCAGACCTGCGCTACGTGCGGCTGATCCTGCACGGCGGTACGGCGACGTTCGCGGGCCGCAGGTACGACGTCCTCGGGCTCGACCGCATGCACGCGTTGCTGAAACGCCTCCCGCCGTCGCCTGCGCGCGACAAAGTCGCGGACTTCGCGCGGGTCGCGGGAATCGCCCTCGGCCAAACGGGCAACCTCCTGTCGTCGACCGCAAGCCCGATCGGGCTGCGGCGCGCCGGCGTGAAGTCGCGCAGCTCGCTGCTGTCGGCGCAGGTGCAGGCGTATGCGCTCGCGCTCACGATCACGTTTCTCGCCCTCCTGCTCGCGGCGAGCGCGATCGCGGCCGAGCGCGACGAGAACACGGTCGGCCGACTCGCGCGCGGCCTCGTCTCGCTCGGCGAGATCGTCTGGGCGAAGGTGCTGCTCGCGGCGTTCGTCTCGCTCGCGCTCGGCCTCGCAATCGCCCTCGTGTTCGGCGTGATCGTCGAGGCGGGAAACGTGATCGGCGGCGAGCCGTGGCAGCGGCTGCCGCTGCTCGCGGTCGGCGTCGTCCTCGCTGGGGCCGCACTCGGCGCGCTGGGAGCGCTCCTCGGAGCGCTCGCCCGCGAGACGCGCACGGCCTCGCTGGTCGCCGTGCTCGTCGTGATGCCGATCGTCTTCCTCGGCCTCGTCCCCAAGGAGGTCGCGCCCCTCGCCGGGTGGATCAGCGAGGCGCTCCCCTTCACCCACGCGGTCCGCTACTTCGCCTCGTCGCTGTATGACGCGGACCCATGGGCGACGGTCGGTCGCGAGCTTGCGTGGCTCGCGGCCCTCGGGGCTGTGTTCGGCCTCGGCGCGCGCTGGGCGACACGCCGCCTGCTCGACTGACGGCCGCCTGGGTCTACGCTTCGAGCATGAGCTCCTTCCCGATCGCGCGTCTGCGCCGGTTCCGGCGTTCCGAAGGGCTCCGCGGCCTCGTCCGCGAGACGCGGCTGACGCTCGACGACTTCGTGATGCCGCTCTTCGTCGGTCCATCGCCCATCCCGAACCCCGACCTGCCGGGCCTCGCGCGGCACTCCGTCGAGACGGTGGGCGACGAGGTCGACGACCTCGTCCGGCTCGGCGTCGGCGCCGTCATCCTGTTCGGGATCCCCGAAGAGAAGGACGAGGACGGTTCCGGCGCGTGGGACGACGACGGTGTCATCCAGCGCGCGCTGCGCGTGCTGCGCGAACGGCAGCCGCAGCTCGTGCTGCTGACGGACGTCTGTCTCTGCGAGTACACGTCGCACGGCCACTGCGGCGTCCTCGCGGACGGCGAGGTCGACAACGACGAGACGGTGTCGCTCCTCGCGCGCACCGCCGTCAGTCACGTCGAGGCAGGAGCGGACGCGGTCGCGCCGAGCGACATGATGGACGGCCGCGTCGCCGCGATCCGCGAGGCGCTCGACGACAACGACTTCGAGACGACGCCGATCATCGCGTACTCGGCGAAGTACGCATCCGCGTTCTACGGGCCCTTCCGAGAGGCCGCCGAGTCGACACCGGCGTTCGGCGACCGCCGCGGCTACCAGATGGACCCGGCGAACGTGCGCGAGGCGCTCCGCGAGTGCGAGCTCGACGTCGACGAGGGCGCCGACATGCTGATGGTGAAGCCGGCGCTGCCGTGCCTCGACGTCATCCGTGCGGTACGCGACGAGTTCGACCTGCCGCTCGCCGCGTACAACGTCTCAGGCGAGTACGCGATGATCAAGGCCGCCGCGGCGCGCGGCCTCCTCGACGAGCGACAAGCCGCGCTGGAGTCGTTGACCGCGATCAAGCGTGCGGGCGCCGACGTCGTCGTCTCGTACTGGACGAAGGAGCTCGCCGCGTGGTTGTGAGGCAGCGCAGCGCGCTCTACCGGCGCGCGCTCGACCTCATCCCCGGCGGCGTCAACTCGCCGGTTCGCGCAATGCGGGCGGTCGGGCTGGACGAGCCGTTCTTCGTCCGCTCTGCGAGCGGTGCCTATCTCGAGGACGTCGACGGCAAGCGCTACCTCGACTGGGTCATGTCGTGGGGGCCGCTGCTCTTCGGTCATGCCGATCCCGACACGGTCGCCGAAGTCCGCGGCGCCGCGGCGCGCGGCACGAGCTTCGGCGCTCCCACGGAAGCGGAGGTCGAGCTGGCGGCGGCGATCGTCGACGCCGTCCCGTCGGTGGAGAAGGTTCGCCTGGTCTCGTCCGGAACGGAGGCCGCGATGAGCGCGCTGCGGCTCGCGCGGGCATTCACGGCGCGGGATCGCGTGATCAAGTTCGCCGGCTGCTACCACGGGCACGCCGACGCGCTGCTCGCGAGCGGCGGCTCCGGCCTCGCGACACTCGCGATCCCGTCGAGCCCGGGCGTCCCGTCGGCGACGACGTCGGACACGATCGTGTGCCCGTACAACGACGTCGACGCCGTTGCCGGCGCGGTCGCGCAGTACGGCGAAGGGCTCGCCGCGGTCATCGTCGAGCCCGTCGCCGGGAACATGGGCGTCGTTCCGCCGGAGCCCGGCTTTCTCGAGGCCTTGCGCCGGCTGTGCGACGCATGTGGCGCCTTGCTCGTGTTCGACGAGGTGATCACCGGATTCCGCGTTGCGCGCGGCGGTGCGCAGGAGCGGTTCGGCGTGCTGCCCGACCTGACGGTGCTCGGCAAGATCGTCGGCGGCGGGCTGCCGCTGGCAGCGTTCGGCGGCCGCGCGGACGTCATGGAGCGCCTGGCGCCGGCAGGCGACGTCTATCAGGCCGGGACGTTGTCCGGGAATCCGCTCGCGACCGCTGCCGGGCTCGCGGTTCTGAACCGGCTCGACGACGACGTCTACGCGCGGCTCGACGAGCGCGGCGCACGGCTCGAGGCGGGGCTCGCGGCCCACGGCCGCGTCCAGCGCATCGGTGCGATGGCGACCCTGTTCATGACCGACGGGCCCGTGCGCGACTTCGACGCTGCGCAGGCATGCGACACCGACCGATACGGCGCGCTGTTCCGGCACCTGCTCGACCGCGGCATCTACGTCGCGCCGAGCCAGTACGAGGCGATGTTCCTCTCGCTCGCGCACGGCGACGACGAGATCGAGCGGACGATCGAGGCCGTTGCAGACTTCGACCGCTGAGGTGTGGGACACGATCGTCGGCGAGGCGGGCGCCGAGAGCCCGCTCTGGACGGCTGCGCTGCGGCCGCGCGACGAGCAGGAGCGCGATCCGAGCTTCTCGACGCTCGCCGAACCGCGCTACGCACTCGGCATCGAGACGATCTACGAGGGGTACCTCCTTCACTACGGCCGCCCGCGGCTGTTCGCGCCCGAGGATCACGACACTGCGCTTCTCCTCGGCGACTATCTGTACGCGCACGGGCTCGTACGGATCGAGCAGGTCGGGACGGTCGACGCGGTCAACGACCTCGCGGAGTTGATCGCGATCTGCGCCTACCTGCAGGCGGAGCAGATTCGCGGCGACGCGTCCGTCTGGGCGGCGACCGCCGCGCTGCTCGGCGAGCGTGCGCTCGACGCGGGCCGTACGTCGCTCCGGCTCGACAACGACCCGGGACCGCTCGAGCGTGCCGCGCGTGCGCGTGCCGGCGACGAGCCGGTCACGCGCGCGTACGAGGCTCACGCTCTGAGGCTGCGCTAGAGTCGCGCCGATGCTCGCGCTGCTGCACGCGCTCCTCGCCGGCGAAGATGCCGCGACCGAGGGCAAGAAGGTGATCACGGGGATGCTGATCGTCGGCCTCGTGATCATCGCGGTGATCGCGGTGGGCGAGACATCCGAGTGGCTGCGGCACCGCCGCCGGTAGACAGGCAGCGCCGTACGGCGCACTCTTCGGGTGTGCGCGAGCTCCCGTCGGGAACGGTCACGTTTCTGTTCACCGATATCGAGGGCTCGACGCGGCTGCTGCACGAGCTCGGCGACGCGTATGCGGACGCGTTGGCGGAGCATCGCCGCGTGTTGCGTGACGCGTTCGCGCGGCATGCCGGTGTGGAGGTCGATACGCAGGGCGACGCGTTCTTCGTTGCGTTCGCGCGTGCTTCGGATGCGCTTGCCGCGGCGGGCGACGGACAGGCGGGCCTGGACGGCCCGATCAAGGTACGGATGGGCGTGCACACGGGCGAGCCGCTGGTGACCGACGAGGGGTACGTGGGCATCGACGTGCACCGGGCCGCGCGGATCGCGGCGGTCGGGCATGGCGGCCAGGTGCTGGTTTCGCAGTCGACGCGCGAGCTCGTCGCCGCCGATTCGCTGCGCGACCTCGGCGAGCACCGGCTGAAAGACCTCACGGCGCCGGAGCGGATCTGGCAGCTCGGCGATCACGACTTCCCGCCGTTGAAGAGCCTCAACGCGACGAACCTCCCTGTCGCATCGAGCGCGCTCGTCGGGCGCGAACGCGAGCTCGACGAGATCACGTCGCTGCTCACGGACTCGGCGCGCCTGATCACGCTGACAGGCCCGGGTGGGAGCGGGAAGACACGTCTGGCGCTCCAGGCCGCCGCCGAGCTCGTCGACGAGTTCGCGGGCGGGGTGTTCTTCGTTCCGCTCGCCGGTGTCGAGGACGCTGCGCTCGTCCCGTCGACGATCACGGCGACGATCGGGATCCGTGACTTCGGCGAGCTGCGGGGTCGCCAGGCGTTGCTCGTGCTCGACAACTTCGAGCATCTCCTCGACGCTGCGCCGACAGTTCGTCAGCTCGCCCAGGACGCGCCGCTGTCGAAGCTGCTGACGACGAGTCGCGCGCCGCTGCGCGTCGAAGGCGAACAGGAGTATCCAGTCGACCCGCTGCCCGACGGCGACGCTGTCACGCTGCTGACGGAGCGTGCACGCGCCGTTCGCCGCGACTTCGAGCCGGACGACGCGACGCTCGAGATCTGCCGCCGCCTCGACGGGCTGCCGCTCGCGCTCGAGCTCGCAGCTTCGCGCCTCCGGTCCTTCACCCCGGCCGCCCTGCTGGAACGGTTGGATCAGCGTCTCCCGGTGCTCACCTCGGGCCGTCGTGACGTCCCCGAGCGCCAGCGCACGCTGCGCGCGACGATCGAATGGAGCTACGACCTGCTCGACCCCGAGCTGCAACGGGTCTTCGCGCGGCTCGGCGTGTTCGCGACGTTCACGCTCGAAGCGGCCGAAGCCGTTGCGGACGCGACGCTCGAAGACGTGGACGCGCTCGTCGAGGCGAGTCTCTTGAAACCGATGCGCGGCGACCGCTTCCTGATGCTGGAGACGATCCGCGAGTTCGCGCTCGACCGGCTGGCGGCAAACGCCGAAGAGGCAACGGTCCGCGAACGGCACCTCCGGTTCTTGACGCAGCTCGCGCGCGCGGCGAAGTTGCACACCGAGGACACCGGCCCGATGCGCCACGACCTCGTCAACCCCGAGCGCAACAACATTCGTGCCGCGCTCCACTGGGCGGTCATGGCGGATCGGCAGGAAGAAGGACTCGCACTTGCGATCGCGCTCGAGAACAACTGGGTGACGACAGACCCCCGCGAGGGGGCTGCCTGGATCAACGCGCTGCTCGAGCTTGGCCCGCCGGGCGATGAGCAACTGATGAAGTCGCTTCGCTGTCTCGGCAACTCCGCGACCGTTGCCGGCGACCGCGCGGGCCTCGAGTTCTACGAGCGCGCGCTCGCGATCGCACGGGCGCGAGGTGCTCCCGACCAGATCGCGTCGCTTCTGCATCGTGTCGCAGGTTGGTACGCACGCGATCCCGATCCGACGAAGGCGATCGCGTCCCTGGAAGAGGCCGAGGCGTTCAACCGGACGGCGAAGTTGGGCCGCGTGACCGCGTCGATCGTGCTTTCTCGCGGCGAGATCGAGCGCCGCGCGGGGAACTTCGAGGGTGCGCTCGCGTACTACGAGCAGTCGCTCGCGGCCGCGCGCGATTCCGGCTTCACCTGGTGGGAGAAGAACGTCCTGTTCATCATGTGTTACACGCTGTACGAGCTCGGCCGCACCGACGAGGCCTACGCGCGTGCGCTGGAGGGCCTGCGTGTCGCCGCCGATATGGCCGACCGTCCCGGCCTCGCGGACGGGCTCGCGCTCGTCGCACGAGGCTACGCCGCTCGCGGTGACCGCGCAGCGGCCGGTCGCATCATCGGCGCGATCGAAGGTGAGGTTGGGCGCACTCCGATTCCGGGTTGGGATCCGGAGGATCCGATGGTGATGAAACCCCTCGAGGCATTCGCCGGTCCCGAGTTCGTTTCCGGTCGCGAGCTCGGATACGGGCAGCCGTTCGACGACGTTCTGGACGAGGTTCTGCACTCCGTAGACTGACCTGCGATGGCGCCTCCTGCCGACCTGCGCGACTGGATCGCGCGCCTCGAGCGCGACGGCGAGCTGGTTCGGATCGGCGCGGAGGTGGATGCGCACCTCGAGATCACCGAGATCGTCGACCGCACGGTGAAGGCGGGCGGGCCGGCGCTCCTGTTCGAGAACGTCAAGGGCTCGGACCACGCACTGCTGATCAACCAGTTCGGCACCGAGCGCCGGATGGCGATGGCGTTCGACGCGCCGTCGCTCGACGCCGTCGCGGAGCGTCTCACCGACGTGCTCGAGCTGCAGCCGCCGCAGGGGCTGATGGAGAAGGTCCGCGGCCTGCAGAAGCTCAAGTCGATCGCCGACTCGCGCCCCCGCAGCGTGCGCGGTGGCGCGTGCCAGGAGATCGTCCTGACCGGCGACGACGCCTCGCTCGACCTGCTCCCGATCCAGACGTGCTGGCCGGGCGACGCGGGACCGTTCATCACCCTCCCCGCCGTGATCACGAAGGACCCGCGCGACGGGACGCGCAACGTCGGGATGTACCGAATGCAGAAGCTCGGGCCGCGCGCGACGGCGATGCACTGGCAGATCCACAAGGACGGACGCGCCGACTACCTCGCGACCGACGGGAAGATCGAGGTCGCGGTCGCACTCGGGCTCGATCCGGTGACGGCGTACGCCGCGAGCGCGCCGCTCCCGAAGCACATCGACGAGCTGATGCTCGCCGGCTTCCTGCGGGGCGCGCCGGTCGACGTCGTCCGGGCCAAGACCGTCGACGTCGAGGTTCCCGCGAACGCCGAGATCGTGCTGGAGGGGTACATCGACAAGGACGAGCTGACCGACGAAGGCCCGTTCGGCGACCACACCGGCTACTACACGCCCGCGGAGCCCTTTCCCGTCTTCCGCCTCTCGGCGATCACGATGCGGCGCGGCGCGATCTATCCGTCGATCGTCGTCGGCAAGCCACCCCAGGAAGACGCGTGGCTCGGCAAGGCGACGGAGCGGATCTTTCTGCCGGCAGTGCGGCTGACCGTTCCGGAGATCGTCGACTACGACCTTCCGGTCGCCGGCGCGTTCCACAACTGCTGCATCGTCTCGATCCGCAAGGCCTATCCCGGCCACGCGCAGAAGGTGATGCACGCGATCTGGGGGCTCGGGATGCTGAGCCTGACGAAGTCGATCGTCGTCGTCGACGAGCACGTCGACGTCCACGACTACGGCGACGTGATGTTCTACGTCGGGGCGAACGTCGACCCGAAGCGTGACGTCCTGCTCTCGGAAGGGCCGCTCGACCATCTCGACCATGCTCCGACGCGCCAGTTCTACGGCGGGAAGATCGGCATCGACGCGACGCGGAAAGGCCCCGCCGAAGGGACGCGCGAGTGGCCGCCGGAGATCGGGATGGCCTCAGATGTCCAGGCGCTGGTCGACCGTCGCTGGTCTGACTACGGGATCGCCCTCGCTGGCGCAGCAGGGAACGGCCGGATCCGTCAGGATCCCGGCCCATTGCGACGTTTGTTGCGTCGTTGACATCGGAAATCGCCCGGGGGTTGAATCCATCGTGGTGAGGCGGACAAGGGAGGCGGCGTAATGGAGCCCGGGCGCAGGGACGAGCCGCACACTCCTGCACCGACGCTCTATCCGATCGGCTTCGCCGCCGGGATCGCCTGCGTCCTCGTCGGACTGATCGTGAGCCCGCGCCTGATCGCGCCGATCGGCGGCGCGATCGCGATCGTGTTCGGATTCCTGTGGGTCCGCGACGCAACGCGTGACTACCGCGGCGTCCCGGCGCCCGTCGACCCGGAGACGCGGCGTGAGGCGGGCGTCGGCGACGCGCCGGCCGTCCCGGCACATCACGGCGAGGCGGCGATGCCGGAGCCCGAGCCGGGGGAGCGTTTCCCGCGCAGCACGTTCCTCGAGGCGTCGACGCTCGGCGTCGGCGTCATCATCGGCGGGCTCGTCACCGTCCCCGTCGCCGTCATGGCGCTCGGGCCCGCGTTCGGCAAGCAGGGAAAGCACTACGTCGACCTCGGCCCGCTGGACAACTTCCCCGAGGGCGAATGGCGGCTCGCGACGTTCTTCCTCGATCCGGGCCTCGGCGAGGTCACGCGCCGGACCGCGTACATCCGGAACAACGGGACGCTCGACAGCGAACCGAGCTTCACGATCATCTCGAACCGCTGCGCGCACCTCGGGTGTCCGGTCCAGCCGAACGGGCCGGTGTTCGACGACCAGTCGAAGGACGTGAACACCGGCGGCGGTGAACGGATCAAGCTGATCAAGATGCTGCCCGCCGGCGGCTTCGGCTGCCCGTGTCACGGCGGCCAGTACGACCCCGAGGGCAACCGGACCGCGGGGCCGCCCGTGCGCGCGCTCGACCGCTACGAGTACGCGATCAAGAACGGCCACCTGATCCTGCTGAAGACGTTCAGCGTCTCGCACGTCGACGGCACCGGCAAGGACGCGACGATCCACAAGTACCGGCTTGCCGGCCCGGGACAGCACATCGACGGCTGGGAGCAGATCTTCTACCCGCTCCAGCCCCCGCAGTAATGGCCGTCGCGCCGCGGTCGCGCAAGTCGGTCCGCCGCCAGCGGCTCGAGGCGGCCGTCAACTATCCGCTCGACTGGCTCGAGGAGCGCTCGGGCCTCGTCGGCGGGATCCGCTACTTCCTCTTCCGCAAGGTGCCGGGCGATGTCAACTGGATGCAGACGCTCGGTTCGGCGACGCTCACGGCGTTCATCGTCCAGGCGATCACCGGCGTGATCCTCGCGATGTACTACAAGCCGGAGCCGCAGACCGCATATCAGTCGATCCAGCACATCACGAACGACGTCACGCTGGGCTGGCTCGTGCGCGGCATGCACAAGTGGGGCGCGAGCCTTTTCATCATCCTGATGTTCTTCCACATGGCGCGCGTCTTCCTGTTCGGCGCGTACAAGTATCCGCGCGAGCTGAACTGGATCGTCGGAGTCATGCTGCTCGCGACGGGCATGCTCGAGGGCTTCACCGGCTACCTGCTGCCGTGGGACCAGACCGCGTACTGGGCGACCGTCGTCGGGATCAACCTCAACGGCACCGCGCCGTTTCTCGGACCGTTCCTTGCACAGTTCCTGCGCGGCGGTGCGGAGATCGGCCCCGACACGCTGAGCCGGTTCTATTCGATGCACATGCTCCTGATTCCCGGCGGGCTCATCGGGCTGATCGGGCTGCACCTCTACCTCGTCGTGCGGCTCGGGGTCACGTCGCCACCGTGGTCGAAGGATGCGGCGGGAATGGAGCCGACGACCAACGGAGCCGGCCCCGCGACGAATGGCCGCACCGGGCTCACGCGTCCCGCCGCGCGCGGAACGCTGCGGCGAAACGGCGGTGACGGCCTGTGAGCAGCTCGCTCCAGGAGCGCCGCGCGCAATTCACGAAGTACAAGGAAGACGTCAAGTCGCGCGGGAAGCCCTTCTACCCGTTCGCAATGTTCCACGACACGGTCATGAGCTTCGTCGTCGTGAGCATCATCATCGCGCTCGCGTGCGTCTGGTACTTCACGTCGGGCGAGGACCCCGACACGTGCGGCGGCAAGGATTCGTGCCTCCTCGGCCCGCGCTACTCCGAGCCGGCGGATCCAGGGACGACGAACTTCGTCCCGCGACCCGACTGGTACTTCTACTTCCTCTTCTATCTACTGCGGATCTTCAAGTGGCCGAACTCCGTCATTCTCGGCACGGTCGGCATCCCGACGATCCTCCTGATCATCCTGCTCATGCTGCCGTTCCTCGACCTGCGGCGCGAGCGTCGGGTCCTTCGCCGACCGGTTGCGGTCGTCGCGGCGATCCTGACCGTCCTGTCGATGGGCGTCCTCACGTACAAGGGCGCCACCGCGAAGGAGGCGCTCGCGAGCGAGGTGCAGGCGGCGGTGCCGCAGTGGGCGCAGCGCCAGGGGTTCGCGGACAACAAGGAGGCGATCGCCGGTGCGAACGCATTCGCGACGTCGGGGTGCACCGCGTGCCACACGTACCTCGGCACGGGCGGCGGCAACCTCGGCGCGCCCGACCTGAGCGCCGAGGGGACGAAAGGCAAGGGCGTACAAGGGCTACAGAGCTACATCGCCGACCCGTCGAAGTTCGGCAACAACGTCATGCCGAAGTTCGCGTCGCTCGGGGATACGACGCTGCATCAGATCGCGGTGTTCCTGGACGCCTCGAAGGGCCCGAAGTAGCCAACCGTGTCGCCTCCGCTCCGGGGCGCCCTCATCGTTGTAGCGTGTCTCTTCGTGGCCGGATGTCGTGACGAGCCGAAGCGAGTCGTCTCGCGCAACGCGGCGCGGGATGCGGCGCGCGAAGCGCTGTCCTCACAGACCCACCACCGGGTGGCGGCGTGGGCAAGGAGCGAGCGGTTGCCGAAGCGCGCGCTCCCTGGTGCGCGCCTCTTCGCGGTCGCCGGCTGTACCCAATGCCATACATACGTCGGTGTGGGCACGCCCAATCTCGGAGCCCCCGATCTGAGCGAGGTCGGGCTCGGGCTCCATCATCGCCGTCGGTATCTCGAGCGGTACGTCGCGCACCCGGCCCGGTTCGGGAACGACGTGATGCCGCCGTTCGCGGTACTCGGCGCCCGGAAGCTCAGGCAGGTCGCGATCTTCCTTTCGTCGTCGAAGGGCGCGGGCTAGTGCGCGTCTTTCTCGGGATCACCGGCGCGTCGGGCGCGCCCTATGCCGCGCGCCTCGTCGAGGCGCTCAGCGGCGCCGACGTCGAGCTCGGCATCTCCGCGTCGAGCGCGGGCATCGAAGTGCTCGCGACCGAGCTCTACG
>JBJMJS010000105.1:0-16303 GCA_045806225.1 Gaiellaceae bacterium | reverse complement strand
GATGCCCTGGTGAGCGTCTACTGGCACCTCCGGAGCGCCGATGCCATGCACGCTCGCTACGACGCGACCGTCTGGGGCAACCCGAAGACGCGCGAGGACGTCGAGCAGGTCGTCACCGGCGTGATCGCCGACGGTGACGTCCTGCCCGGCGGCGTTGTTCCGTTCACGCCGATCCCGAGCAACGGCGACGAAGAGGAGACGGCGTTCTGGTTGCCGCGGCAGCGTGCGCTCGCGGTCGGCGACATCCTGATCTCGACGACCGCGGGGGTCAAGCTCTGGTGGGAACAGAAGACGGATGAGTCGCGCGACGAGTACCGCCGGCGCGTGCAGCCCGCGCTCCGTCGATTGCTCGAGCTGCCGATCGCCATGCTCCTCGTCCCGCACGGCGGGCCCGTTGCCGATGGACACCGCGCGCTCGAGGAAGCCCTCGAGGCACCGACGTGGGAGCGGCCGCCGGAGGCCGGGTAGCTCCTCGCGTCGGCCGCGGATGAGAGCGCAGCTACGAAACGAACCTACAATTCGAACGTGAACGTTCCCGATCAGCGAGTCGCGCAGGGTGACACGACGCCGTACAACGGCCGGCGGCCGCTGCGGTACGGGCCGCTGCCCGATCGCATTCGCCACCGGTTCCCGATCTTCGACCAGCGCGTGTACATCAACTCGTGCTCCCAGGGCGCGCTCTCGGACGCCGTCCGCGGCGCGTACGACCGGTACCTGGCCGACTGGGACGAGAAGGGCGCGCCGTGGGAATACTGGGTCGAGCGGCAGGAGGCGGCCCGCGCGAGCTTCGCGAATCTGATCAACGCCGCGGAGGACGAGGTCGCCGTCACGACGTCACTGTCGGCCGGCGTCGCCTCGCTCGCGTCGGGCCTACGGTTCGCCCGTCGCTCGAAGGTCGTGCTCACCGACTGGGAGTTCCCGACGATCGGCCAGATCTGGCACGCACAGGAGGCGCGCGGCGCGCGTGTCGTGCACGTGCCGGAGGCGGCCGACGGCACGATTCCGATCGAGCACTTCGAGCGCGCGATCGACGACGACACGTTGCTCGTCTCGATCACGCACGTCTGCTACCGCAACGGCGCGATGGCCGACGTGCGCAAGGTGGTCGAGCTCGCGCACGAGCGGGGTGCGTACGTGCTCCTCGACGCGTTCCAGTCGATCGGGTCTCTGCCGATCGACGTGAGGGAGCTGGGCGTCGACTTCCTCGGCGCCGGCGTGCTCAAATACCTGCTCGGCTCTGCGGGCCTGGGCTTCTTCTTCTGCCGCCGCGAGCTCGTCGACAAGGTGTGGCCGACGGCAACGGGGTGGTTCGCCGACAAGAACATCTTCGCGATGGACCACACCGACTATTCACCCGCGACGACCGCCGCGCGCTTTCAGTCCGGGACGCCGCCGGTTCCGGCGATCTACGCCGGTATCGCCGGGATGGAGCTGATGAAGGAGATCGGGATCGCCGAGACACGGGAGCACGTCAACGCGCTCAACTCGCATCTGATCGCCGGCCTCGACGAGCTGAAGGCGACGGTCGTGACGCCGAGACGGCCGAAACGCCGCGGCGCGCTGATCTGCGTCAAGTCGACGGACTCGCACGCGCTCGTCGCAGCGCTCGGTCGCGAGGGGATCGTCACCTCGGATCGCGACGAGAACCTGCGCATCTCGGCGCACGCGTACAACAGTGTCGAGGATGTCGATGCGGTCCTCGCGTCGCTGCAGCGTCACCGCAAGTTGCTTGCATAGCAATCGTGCTATGATGCCCGTATGGCTCAGCGTGTCCGCCGCGCAAGCGACAAACGGCCGCTCGAGCGGCTGCACGAAAAGATCGTCACGCGCGACCGCGGCTGGTTCTTCGCGCAGATCGCCGACAGGGTCGCCGCGCGAAGGGTCGAGCGTGGCCTGTCGCAGCGCGAGCTCGCCGAGCTGGTCGGAACGACGCAGTCGGCGATCGCCCGACTCGAGCGCGGCGGCCGGCCGCCGCGGATCGACACGCTGCTGAACATCGCCGACGCGCTCGAGTGCGACCTCGCCGTCGAGCTGCGCCCGCGCTGACCCCGACTTAACGCCCGATCGCCTTCGGGACGCCGACGGCCCGCAGCTCCCTGGGCGTCTCGCGCGTGGCGACGACGCGGCCCGCAAGCTCGTGGATGCGCGCCTGATTGGAACGGGCGGCGTGCCGGAGAATCCGGAACGCGTCTTCGGGCTCGATCCCGTAGCGCTCGCACAGGACGCCTTTCGCCTGCTCGATCACGACGCGCGAGTCGAGCGCTTCCTGGAGCTGCGCCGTTCGTCGTGCGAGGATGCTCGTCAGCTCGACCAGCCGTTCGACGGCGGCGCGCGCTTCGTCCGGCGTCCCGGGCGGGACGCCGATCTGCAGCAGGCTCTCGCCTGCGAGCGTGAGCGGCCGGCCCGGCGGACGCCGGGACCGGCGGTCAGCCCGCGAGTCGGCTGTCGACGACATTCTCGACGGCCTCGACAAGCGAGCGCTCGACATGAATCGACCGCTCGAGCCCGGTGATCTGAAGGAGGCGAAGGATGCGGCGGTCGTCGGCGGCGACAATCAGCCTGCCTCCGAGCGAGCGAATCGCCTTGGCGGCCGAGATCAGCACCGAGAGGCCGGCCGAGTCGATGAAGCTGACGCCCATGAGATCGAGGACGACGCCCTGCGCGCCCTTGTCGATCAGCTCTGCGAGCGCGCGCTGCAGTTGCTCGGCCGAGTACAGGTCGAGCTCGCCCGTGACCGCCACGACGTGTGTACTTGCGCCGATCTGCGACGAGGCGACGCGAAGTTCCAAAACAGACATGTGGCGAGAGTAGCCCCGGGTGTATGAGCGTCGCGCCCCGGTTTCGTTAGCGGACGCTCACACTTCTGCGAGCGCATAGCCGGCGCCCCTGATCGTGATCAGCCGCTCGGGCCGCTCGGGATCGGCCTCGATCTTGCGGCGGAGATTCGCGACGTGGACATCCGCGGCCCTGGCATCGCCGATGTACGTGCTGTCCCACAGCCGCTCCATCAGCTCGCGCCGCGAAAGCACGTGGCCCGGGCGTTCGGCGAGGGCGGCGAGTAAGCGGAACTCCGACGGCGTCAGGTGCACGTCCCGGCCGGCTACGCGTGCCGCGTGGCGGGCCGGGTCGAGCTCCAGCGTCCCCACGCGGACGACCTCGCCGCGCCCGGCGTCCGCGCGATCGAGCTCGCGCCGGCGCAGGATCGCGCGCACGCGTGCAATCAGCTCGGGGATCGAGAACGGCTTCACGACGTAGTCGTCGGCTCCCGCCTCGAGCCCGAGCACACGGTCGAGCTCGCTCGTTCGCGCTGTCAGCATCAGGATCGGGACTCCGCTCGATCCGCGGATGCGGCGGCATACCTCGATCCCCGAGAGCCCGGGCAACATCACGTCGAGCAGGATCACGTCGTACAACGGGTCGACGCCGCGTGCCGCCGCAGTCTCTCCGTCGGCCGCCACGTCGACGTCGAATCCCTCTCCGCGCAGCGTGTACCCGAGCGTGTCGGCGATCGCGTCGTCGTCCTCGACGAGAAGGATGCGGGCGCGGGGTGGCGAGCTCATCGGCGGGCGCTCGGGAGCACGACACGCGGATGCATCCCGCTGGTCCCGTGGGCCGCGAACGTCAAGGCTCCGCCGGTCGCCTCGATCGAATCGATCGCGATCGAGAGCCCGAGGCCGTAACCGCGCGAGCCGCGTCCGTCGGCGGTCGCGAACCGCTGCCGAAGCCGCTCCACGTCGGCGGGATCGATCCCGCCGCCCGAGTCGACGACGTCGATCGCGATCGTGGACGGACCCTTCTCGACCGTCACGCGAACCTCGCCGATCGGCGCGTGCCGGAGCGAGTTCGCGACGAGGTTCGA
This sequence comes from Gaiellaceae bacterium, assembly GCA_045806225.1. Lineage (GTDB taxonomy): Bacteria > Actinomycetota > Thermoleophilia > Gaiellales > Gaiellaceae > 3-1-20CM-4-69-9. The sequence goes on along the minus strand of JBJMJS010000105.1, from coordinate 12,444 downwards.
AAGCGCCTGCTCGACGAGATCGGCGTCGACGAACACGTCGGCGTCGTCGGGACAGTCGACGCGGATCGTGGACGGATCCGGACTGGCGGCGACGACGTTCTGGAGCAGCGTCCGAAGATGCACGTCTTCCCGTTGCGGGGCCTGCTCGCCGGATCGCGCGCGGGCCAGCGCAAGGAGAGCGCGACCGATGCGTGCAAGGCGGTTGCACTCAACTGCGATGTGGCGGAGAAACCGGTCGCGCACCTGCGGGTCGTCGCTCGCGCCGGATTCGAGCGCATGTGCCGCGCCGACGATCCCGGTCAGCGGCGTCAACAGCTCGTGTGCTGCGTTGGCGAGGAATTCGTCGTGCGCGAAGACCGTGCGCGCCTCGATGTCGTCCGTGAACGAGATGCAGACGGCATAGACGTCGCCGGCGGAAGAAGCGAGCGGCGTTGCGATCACCGCGACGGAGCCGCTCCTCTCGCCTTGGCCCGCAGACTGCCGGGACGCCGTCGCGAGAGCACGTTCGACCGCGGCCGCGACGGTCTCCGTTTGCGGTCCGAGCGTGAGGTCGGCGACCGGTCGGCCGACATCGTGCTCGCCGACGCCGAGCATTCCCTCCGCCGCGCGATTCGCAAGCGTCAGTCGTGCGCCGCGGTCGACGACGAGCTGCGGAATCGGCGTCGCGTCGAACGCCGCTCGAAGCAGCGCCTCGCGATCGTTCGGCGGCATGTCGTCCCCCACGTTTCCTCGGGCCCTGCCGCCGATCATAGTCGCGGTCGTCCGGCGACTCCCGTCTGGCGTTTACGGGCGGCAGGTGCGGAAACGCCCCTCCGGTGAACGACGAGCTCACGGCTGAGCGAATCGCGCGAAACGAGTCGCTCTTTCGCGACGCGAACGAGCAGATCTCGACGCGGGCGGACGAGTTCGACGTCCGCGACCGCGTACCGTTCGTCTGCGAGTGCGCGACGACGACCTGCACAGCCGTCGTCCGTCTCTCGCTCGACGAGTACCGAGCGGTCCGACACGATCCGCGCACGTTCCTGACGGCGCCGGGGCACGCGGCGACCGCGGGTCGTTGGGCGGATGTCGTCGAGCGCCGGCCGGACTACGACGTCGTGCGCAAGGTTGGGCTTGCGGGCGAGATCGCGGAGGCGCTCGATCAGTCCGCCGTCGACCTGAAAGACTGACGCCCGTGGACGAGCGAGCGCGCCGCATCGGCCTGAACGAGGCTGTCTTCCGCGAGGTGAACGAGCGGATTCAGGAGCTCGCGTCGACGTTCGGGCTCGGCGAGCAGGCGATCGACATCGTGTGCGAATGCGGGCACGCGTCGTGCAGCAACCAGCTCCGCTTGACGATGGCCGAGTATGAACAGATGCGGCGCGACCCGACGTTGTTCGCGATCCATCCCGGACATGAGATTCCCGACGTCGAGGACGTCGTCGAACGGCGTGACGGCTACGACATCGTGCGCAAGCACGAGGGCGATCCCGCACGGCTCGCCAAGCGGACCGATCCCCGCGGCTGACCGCCGCATCGTTGTCGCCACACTCGGCGACTCGATCACGGAGGGATCGCCGGACCACGACTCGCGCCGCGGCGGGAACGTGGAATCGCAGTGGCAGCACTGGGCGGCGCGTCGCGACCCGCGCCTCGAGTTTCGAAACTACGGGATCTACGGTCAGCGCACCGACGAGATCGCGCGACGGTTCGACGACTGCGTGCCCGGAGCCGACGTGCTCGTCGTGCAGGGCGGGATCAACGACATCGCGCAGGGCCGGTCGGTCGAGGCGGCCGCGGCGAATCTCCGCGCGACGGTCGTGCGCGGCGTCGCGCTTGGCGTGCAGGTCGCGATCTGCGACGTGCTCCCGTGGAACAACGGCTGGCCCGACGCCGAGCCGTCGATCCGCGCGCTGAACGCGCTCGTCGCTCGGATCGCGCACGACGAGAGGGTCGCGCTGTTGCCGTTCCACGACACGCTCGAAGACCCGGCATGCCGCGGCCGCATGAAGGCGGAGTGGACGCACGCCGACGGGGACCATCCCTCGGTTGCCGGCTACCGCCGGCTCGGCGAGTTCGCGTTCCGGCTGCCGCCCAGCTAGACGGGAAAGGAATCGCCGTCGCGCGCGCGGTCGATGCCGCCGTTCAAGGCGAGCTCGTGCGGACGGTGGACGATCACGAGCCGCTTCGCGCGGGAGCGCTCGAACGCGTCGACCGCCTCGTCCTCTGAGAGATGGCCGCGCAGATTCCCCGCCTCGCGTCCCTCGCGAAGCGTCGCCTCGCAGAGGAAGAGGTCCGCGTCGCGCGCGACCTCCACGAGCTGGTCGCTCGGCCCTGAGTCGCCGGAGTACGCGAGCGTCCGGCTGCCGTCGGTGACGCGGAACGCGTACGTCTCGATCTCGTAGTGCGGGACGCGGTGCGGCGTCACCTGCAGCTCGGCCGCCTCGAACGGCTCGCCTTCGGCGTACTCGCGGAGATCGAACGCGTCCTCGAACATCGTCTCGTTTCCGAAATGCGAGCCGAAGTGGCGCAGCTCGTCCCTCCCGTTCGGCCCGACCCACAGCTCCACGCGCGGGACGTCGTGGCCCGGCCCGTACTGCGACCCCCAGACCCACGGCACGACGTCGCCCCAGTGGTCGAGGTGGAAGTGCGTGATCGCGATCGCGTCGACGCGCGGCCAGCCCTCACTCTCGCGGAGCCGGGGAAGGACGCCGGGCCCGCAGTCCAGCAGCAGCCGCCCCGAGCCCTCGACGAGGTACCCCGACTGAGCCCCGCCCGGGTTGGGCCAGGCGGGAGAGCAGCCGACGACGGTTACCTTCATCTGGCTAAGCATGACGGCATAGAATCGCCCCGTGGCGCAGGGACCGGTAGAGCTGATCCAGCGGGTGCCGATCTTCCAGGGTCTGGAGCGACGCGACCTCGAGCGGATCGCGGCCTCGATGAAGCAGCGAACGTTCCACGTGGGTGACAAGGTCACCGCCGAAGGCCAGGGCGGCGTCGGCTTCTTCGTGATCGAGGACGGCTCCGCGAAGGTCACCGTGGGCGGCGAGGACCGCCGGACGCTCGGCCCGGGCGACTACTTCGGCGAGGTGGCGCTGCTCACCGACAGCCCCCGCACCGCGACGATCACCGCCGAGACGGAGCTGCGCTGCTACGGCATGACCTCGTGGGACTTCAAGCCGCTCGTCGAGTCGCACAGCTCGATCGCCTGGCACCTGCTGCAGGCGATGGCGAAGAACTACCAGTCGCCGCAGCACTGACGCGCGTCGGCGGGTCGAAGGCGGCGCGCGACGCTGTCGGCGATCGGCACGCGTAGATCGTATTCGTCGGAGGCCCACCCGAACAGGACGGTCTCGCGAAAACATCCACGCTGGAATCATCGCCGCCGCGCGAGGACGAACGCCACGACGGCGCCGTACGCAGCGTGGTCGGCGAGCTGCGGCCCGAGTGGCAGCGACCGGATCGCCGGGAACCGGCGTGCGACGAGGCCGAGATCGAGCGCGGCGGTCGCGAGACCGGCGACGGCGCCGGCGGCGACGCTCGGTCGTCGCGGGAGGACGCGAGCGAGCACCACACCCCACGCGACCGAGACGCCGAGGTGGACGGGAACGGCGGCCGCGACGAGCCGCTCGCGCCGCCGCTCGCGGGGGAGGGCCATCGAGCCGACGGCGAGCGTCGCGCGGAGCGGGTCGCCGCCGCGCGCGAGCTCCCATGCGGTCGAGGGAAGGCCGCTGACAACCGCCGCCACGGCGCCCGCGACGACGCCGTCTTCGATCCGGCTTCCGTTCAGGCGCCGGACGCTACTACGCCGCTGCGCGCACCTCGGCGACGACACGATCGGTCTTGCCCTCGAACAGCAGGTCGAGGAGCCGCGCGCCGCCCATCAGGCCGGCCCGGCGTCGGAGGATCGCCAGGAGGCGGTCTTCGGACAGACCGAGAGACTTCGCTGTCTTGACGGTATCGCGCACCGCGAATGGCACGGTGCCGCCCGGGCCGAACTGCCAGGCCGAGTACCGCCACTCGTTGTCGCCGGCTTCGCGCGATGCATAGAGCTCACCGGCTGTACGCAGCCGGGCGATCTCGGTCGGGTCGGCGCCGAGCCGCGATGCGAGCCATGACGCCGGGAGTGTCGGGTTCATCATCTCGTTCATGGGCCGATGATCGTCCGCCTGGGATCCGAGCGGAATGCGGCGTACGCGACAGTCGAGGTGCGGATGACCGCACCTTTGCGCGTCACGATCGGCGGGCGATCTCCGAACTCGTCGATGCGCTTCTCGGCCGCACGTTGCGCGAGGCGCGCGCTCCCGGCGAGCGACAGTCGCGGCCTGTCATCGCCCGTCGACCGTCTCCTCGGCGCGTTCGCTGAGCCCGCAGTTCCGAGTTTCGCGCGCCTGAGATACAACTCATGAATGCGAAACTACGACGTCGCCGTGATCGGCGCAGGGCCTGCAGGCGCCGCGTCTGCGTTGCGGCTCGCCCGCACGGGGGCAGATGTGCTCCTCCTCGATCGCGCGAAGTTCCCGCGTGACAAGCCTTGCGGCGGCGCCGTCACCGGCCGCGCGTTGCTCCGCGCGCCGTGCGATATCGCGCCTGTCGTCGAGAACGTCGTTCGCGTCGCGGATCTTGCCGGCGCCGACGGGATCGCATGCGTCCGCGAATCGCGTGCTCCGATTGCGTACATGACGCAGCGCCGCCGTCTCGACCTCCACATCGCGGAACGCGCCGCGGCTGCCGGTGCTGAGTTCCGCGACGGCGTGGGTCGCGTGTCGATCGACCCGGAAACGCTGACGATCACCGCTGGAGGCGAGCGTTGTCGCGCGAGCGTCGTCGTCGGCGCAGACGGCGCGAATGGCATGACCGCCGAGCGCATCGGGCTTGGCGAGACGCGCGCGATCGGTGTTGCACTCGAAGGAAACCTCCCGCGGTCGTCAGCCGCTGTCGCGCACTACGACGGTCGCGCGCTCGTCCACTTCAACGTCATGCGCGGCGGCTACGGCTGGATCTTCCCGAAAGAAGACCACGTGAACGTCGGCGTCGGCGGCTGGCTGAGTGAGGGACCGCAGTTGCGCGCCTGCCTCGAGGCGTTCTGCGAGGAGCACGGCGTGCGGTTCGATCAGCTGACTGACGTCCGCGGCCACCGGCTGCCGATGAAAACGTCGCGCGCCCGGATCGCCGATCGTCGCGTGTGCCTCGTCGGCGATGCTGCGGCGCTCGTCGACCCGCTGACCGGCGACGGAATGTACGAATGCTTCCTGAGCGCCGAGCTCGCGGCGACGCACGTCGGCGCACTGCTGCACGGCACGGCTGCCGATCTCAGCGGCTACCAGCGCGAGCTCGAGTTGCGGCTTCGAGCGCAGCACTGGGCGTCGTGGCTCCTGAAGAGCGCGTTCGACCGCCTGCCTCGCACGACATATCGGATCGCGATGTCGCCTCCGGTGTGGGCGGTGATCCGCGACCTGTTGACCGGCGATCTCGCCGAGTTCGAATCGGCAGCCGGCCGCCGTCTCCCGCTTCGCCTCATCGGCGCGCTCGCCGCGCGGACCGAGCGACGCGCCTGGGGTCGACTGAAAGCGCCGCTCTCCGCCGAACCTCCCGCGCGGGCATTCGCGCGCTCGTAGGACGCTCGAAAGGGGAGTTTGCGCGTGGCCGGTGAACCACGAGAGGACGTGGACGAGGCCGCTCAGTGAGCATCGACGGGGATCAGACCGACGATCTGCGCCGTCGGCTGTCGGTCGTCGAAGCCGAGAACCGGAAGCTGAAGCGCGAAAACGCGGCCCTCGCGAAACGCGCACAGCCGGCGCCGGCGCAGAAACCTGACGCAACGCCCGCGGAGCCTTCGCCGCTCGTGGATGGCCAGGACGGCGAGTTCGGTTGGTGACGCGCGTTCAGGGCCAGGCGACGCCCGCGGACTGACGGAGCGGCGCGGCCCAAGTCGAGTGCAGGGTTTCGAGGCTCCGGCGGGTCTTTCTTTTCAGCGCAGCCAGGAGCACCGTGAGGGCGTTCCCCCGAACCCACCTCCTCGGAGACTCTCGTGGTGCCCCTGCGTTGTCGCCGAGCCGGTGTTCCGGCTCCCTCGTCAGGGCAAAGCCCCGCGGAAGGGCGGGGCTTTGCATGCGGCAGAGCCCGCGTCCGGGAACCCGACCGCCGTTCGTAGTCATCCCAGCGAGGTGATGATTCGAGCGCGGCGCGCTGCGAACGTGATGCGACGTTGTTCGCGTTCCTGCTGATCTCGATTGCGCGGTAGGGAGGCCTTCCGTCACGCATTCGCCACCGGAAGAGGAGGAAGCATGTGTCGCTGGCTAGCGTATTCCGGCAAGCCCGCCCTGATCTCTGACCTGCTCTACAAGCCGGACCACTCGCTGATCGATCAGAGCCTCCACTCGACGTTGGGTGCGGAGACGACGAACGGCGACGGCTTTGGGATCGGCTGGTACGGCGTCGGCAACGAGGCGGGCGTCTTCCACAGCACCGAGCCTGCCTGGAACGACCGCAACCTCCACCAGTTGTCGCGCCACCTCGCATCCCCGCTCGTCTTCGCCCACATCCGCGCGTCGACCGGGAGCCCTGTGCAGCAGACGAACTGCCACCCGTTTCGCTACCGCAACTGGCTCTGGATGCACAACGGCTTCATCGCGGACTTCGACGTGGTCAAACGCGACCTGATGCTCGAGGTCGCGCCTGAGCTCTACCCGCACATCGAGGGCACGACCGATTCAGAGCTGCTGTTCCACCTCGCGCTCACATACGGGCTCGAGCAGGACCCGCCGGCGGCGGTCGAGCGCGCCGTCGGTCTCGTCGAGCAGGTCGGTGCCGAGCACGGCGTCGAACACCCGATCATGATGACCGTCGCGACCACCGACGGGAAACGCACATGGGCGTTCCGCTACTCGAGCGAGGGCGATTCTCGTTCGCTCTACTACAGCACCGACGTCGAGACACTCGAGCTCATGTACCCGGACAGCCCGATCATGCGCGAGGTCAGCGGCGAGCTGGGCCGCGAAGGACGGCTGATCGTCTCGGAGCCGCTCGGGGACAGGCTTCCCGGAGCGTGGAACCTGGTCCCCGAGAGGAGCTGGGGCGTTGTGCAGCCGGGCCACGACGAGCTCCACTCGTTCACGCCCGTCGCTCCCGCGCGCCGCATCGCGACGCCCGCGTAGGCGCCCGGGTCGGCGGCTGCGAGCGTGGCTGATGCTCCCGATCCGATCGAGCCGGCGTCAATCGAGATCGAAGTCGAGCCGACCTTCGCCGGCCGCTTCGCGCGCGCGATCGAACGGGCGCGAATCCTCCGTCACCGCGCCGACGCCGCACGAGCCCGGCACACCTCGATCGACGTCGGGTTCAGCCTCATCGAGCACGACTCGTCGATTGGAGGCGGGCTGCTCGCGGGCGCACTCGCCTACCGGCTGTTCGTGCTTCTCCTTCCGACCAGCCTCCTGCTCGTCTCCGGTCTCGGTCTCTACGCCGGCGCCGTCGACGAGAGCCCGAGCACAGTCGCGAAGCAAGCCGGCCGGACGAGATCGGCGTGCGGGTCGACGACCGCGAGCTTGCCGTGCGTGCCGCAACCGAACAGGTAGCTGGCGCAGGAGGTGGCGTCGTTCAGGAACGGGCGTAGCAGCATCGGGGTTTCCTCCTTCTCAGCTCGTTTCGACCGGCAGGCCCGCACGTCGCCACTCGGGGAGGCCGACGTCCAAACGGCGCGCCTTCAGCCCGCGCGCTTGCAGCAGCCGTACGGCGTCGTCGGCGTAGACGCAGTAAGGACCGCGGCAGTAGGCGACGATCTGTCGGCGGCGCGGCAGCTCGGGGGCAAGTGACGCGAGCTCAGCAAGCGGCACCGATCGCGCGCCCGGGATGTGCCCCGCCCGGTACTCGGGCTCCGGCCGCACGTCGAGCACGACCACGTCTCCCCGCGCCAGCCGCTCCTGAAGCTCCGCGGCGGAAACCTGCTCGACCTCGTCCCGCTCGCCCAGGTACTCGTCGGCCAACTGGTTCACCTCTGCCACGTGGCGGACCGCGACATCGCGCACCGCCGCCCAGAGGTCGCCCACCCGCTCGCTCGCCAGCCGATAGAAGACCCGTGTCCCCTCCCGGCGCGAGCGAAGGAGACCCGCCCGAGCGAGAACATGCAGGTGCTGCGAGGTGTTCGCGACGCTCTGCGAGATCTCGTTCGCGATCTCCTCGACCGAACGCTCGCCCTGCGCGAGCAGATCGACGATCTCCGCCCGGCGGCCGCTGCCGAGCGCCTGCGCCACTGACGCGAACGCGTCGAACAAGGCCACCTTCGCTGCGCCACTCGCCACACTATTAAGTTATCACTTGAATAGTTGAAGATCAAGCGTTACGCTCTCTTGCGACCAGTCCCAACTCGCACCGACGGAGGCGACCATGTCTACGACCATCAATCCGAACAAGGCACTCTGGGAGAAGGGCGACTTCAGTCGCATCGCAGAGAGCATGCGCGAGAGCGGCGAGGCGCTCGTCATGAAGTTGGGGATCACCGACGGGCTCGACGTCCTCGACCTCGGCTGCGGCGACGGAACGACGGCCTTGCCGGCGGCCAGGCTTGGCGCGAACGTGCTGGGTGTCGACATCGCCAGCAACCTGGTCGAGGCGGGGAACGTCCGAGCACAGAGCCTCGGCCTCAGCAACTGCAGGTTCCAAGAAGGCGATGCGTCCGACCTGAGCGAGCTCGAGGACGATAGCTTCGACCTCGTCGTCAGCATCTTCGGCGCGATGTTCGCCCCGAAGCCGTTCGACGTGTCCAAGGAGGTCGTTCGTGTGACACGGCCCGGCGGCCGGATCGTGATGGGCAACTGGATCCCCAACGACCCGACGCTCGTCGCCCAGATCCTAAAGATCAGCTCCGCCTACTCGCCGCCACCGCCGGAAGGGTTCGTCAGCCCCATGACCTGGGGCGTCGAGGAGAACGTGATCGAGCGCTTCGCAGCCGCGGGAGTTGCCGAAGAGAAGATCTCGTTCGAGAGGGATACCTACACGTTCAACTTCCCGGGCGCACCATCGGAACTTGTTGGTCTGTTCCGGGCGTACTACGGACCGACGATGAACGCGTTCGAAGCTGCAGCAGCCAACGACCGCGAGGCCGATCTGCAGGCCGAGCTGGAGGCCCTCTTCAACGCCCAGAACACAAGCCCGAGCGATGACGCCACCTCGATTCCTGCAACGTTCTTGCGCGTGACAGTCGCGGTGTGAGATCGCCGTAATGGACGGACGGCGCACCGGCTCCTACGGCCGCCTTACGTCGGCGCGAGGAGCCTTGTGGTCTGCACGGCGTGCCGCTCGAGTCCCATCCCGTGCAGGCGTGCAGCCTCAGGCGAAGAAGGCGCGGCCACGACGAACACACCGCGCTGAGGGATCGCGAAGTCGCTCAGTGCGCCTGCTCGGGAGCGGCGCCTATCGCACCGAGGTCGGCGCCTTGCAGGCGGGCACTACTTTCGCGCGCAACCCAATATCTGCAGCGGATTGGCCACGAAGCGCTGTCCGTTCGGTGCGAGGCCGGTCAGGCGCACGCGGCCGGCGCGAAGCGCAGATCGCCGCAGTCGAGCCGACGCAAATAGAACAGTTGCTCATCGGCGACTGGAAACGCCGCTGAGCGCGACGGCTACTGCAGCCGTCGCAGTCCACTGGATCCGGAACGCGGCCCGCGGTAAGCCGGTGGAAACGCACCCCATTATGAACCTGCGACCCGTGCCGGACCCCTCTCTCCGAAGAGGTGTTGATCCGCATGCAAGCCGTTTGAAGCCAGACTTCGCGAGGTGCGCTGATTTCGGGGACGGGTCTGGGACACGTCTGACGAAGCGCCTCCATTCCGGGGAACGGGAGGACCCACTCCGGCCGCGTTGATTGCGGGTCACGATGGGACTAAGGTCGGCCGCATCGGCCGGATGTCGAACAGGAGCGTGTGGGGGAGGGGCCGTGGCTGGCTCGCGGCGTTCGTGGGAGTGCTCGCCCTCGCGGCCTCCGCGGCCGCTGCCGGCGCACCGACGCCGGTTGCGGCCCGGCTGGCGGCGGCGGCCGACGCGTTCGCGGCCGCGCATCCGACCTACCCCGGGGTCGCGCTCGCGGTCGTCTCGCCACGGCTCCAGTGGACGGGCAGCGCGGGCCATCCCGCGCTCGGCTCGCACACCCTGCTCGATCCGCGGGCTGGTTTCCGGATTGCGAGCGTGACGAAGACGTTCACTGCGGCCGCGACCCTGCGGCTGGTCGAGGAGGGGCGGCTCGCTCTCGACGACCCGATCGGGGAGCATCTGGCGCCAGCGACGGTCGCGCTGCTCCGGAACGGCGGCTATGACCCGCAGGCGATCCGCGTTCGCCATCTGCTGATGCACACAAGCGGCCTGTACGACTACGCGAGCGATCCGAAGTTCGTCGAGTACGTGCTCACGCACGGGCGCCACCACTGGACGCGGACTGAGCAGGTGCGCTTCGCGATGACGCACGGCAAGCCCTACGCTCCGCCAGGGAAAGAGTTCCACTACGCCGACACCGGCTACGTGCTGCTCGGCCAGATCGTCGAACGCACGACGGCTCGCCCGCTCGGGAGCGCGTTCCGGCGCCTGCTCGGGTTCGAGAAGCTCGGGCTCACGCATACGTTCCTGGAGTCGCTCGAGCCTCGGCCACCGGCCGCTCGGCCGCGCGCCCACCAGTACTACCAGCGGATCGACGCCACCGGGTTCGACCCCTCGTTCGACCTCTACGGCGGCGGCGGGCTCGTCTCGACCGTCGGCGACCTGGCTCGCTTCTACCGCGCGCTGCTGCACGGGCAGGTGTTCGAGAGGCCCACGACGCTGCGGATAATGCTCGGCAAGCCGAACACGCGGCGGATCGCGGACCTTGGCATGGGCATTTTCTCCAACCGGTTCGGAGGCCGCTCCGGCGAGGACTGCTGGGGCCACTCCGGCTTCTGGGGCGTCACCGTGATCCACTGCCCCGCCTCGGACGTGACCGTCGCGCTGACCGTGAACCAGGCAGACAACTTCGATCGTCCCTCACAGCAGTTCGTCGCAACGATCCTCCGCCTTCTGCGGTAGAGACGCCGTTGTGGTCGGCGTCGCGAGGGTCCATACCTGGCCGCACCCCGCCGGTGACCTGCGGCCAAGGCCGTCGCTGTCGGGATCACCGCGAGGTTTCCGTCGGGTTCACCTGCGGAGGCGCAGGGCTGCGCCGAACGATCTAACTGCCGCTCGAAAGCGGCAAGCACCAGCAGTGATCTGTACGGCAGCGGCGAGCAGCCAAGAACTCGACCCCCGGCACGGCGTTGCCGTCGGCTGGCCGCTTGAGGGACACCCCTATCTTGTCGGTTATAGGGACCTCGCTGTCGCCCGACTAACGGCGCGACGAAACTGGTGAAGTGGATCCTCGCGCGCCGTCGTGACCGCGGCGCGGACGCCGAACCCATCCAGTTTCTGGTTCGTCGAAGACGGACGCGTGAATTCGCGCGAGGTGTTCGGAGCAGGAAAGGCAGGCAAAGGATGAGAGTTGATGTTCGGTCGGACGACTAGCTCCGTCCCCGACTGCTCCAAGGCGAACTCTGTCGCATAGGCGACTTGCCGCTGCACCGGGCCACGAACTCACGACGGAGGTCATAATCGGCACCGTCATCTGGGTATCGAAGAACCTCGACGTATGCCTTTTCCAAACGCTCAGCCGGGTCGGCCGTGGCCCGAGGGCGTGGGCACACTTTCTGCGTCGGGCGCCCGCCCCGGCGAGAGGCCCGGCGTTTTCGGCTGTCGGTACGCGCCTGATGCGCGCGGCTAGCGCACTGCACCAACTGCAGGTAGGAAGTGCCTGCTAATCGATGGGCCGGGCAGGGATCGAACCTGCGACCTTGGGATTAAAAGTCCCCTGCTCTACCAACTGAGCTACCGGCCCGCGCGCGGTTTGTGCGCGCGCGGGCCAGTGTAGATCTGCCTGTCTAACGCGTGACGACGAGCGTGTATCGCGTCGAGACGACGCCGCCGAGCGAGTCCTTCACCGTGACCGTGACCGGGAACGACCCGCCGCGGCGAGGCGTGCCTTTGATCAGGCCGGTGCGCGAGTTGAGCGCGAGGCCCGACGGCAGCTTCCCCGCGGAGATGCTCCACGCCGGCGTCTGTCCACCGGTGACCGTGATCTTCGCGCGGTAGCTCTTGCCGACTCGGGCGCGGTGGAGATCGATCGGGACGATGTGAACCTTCGGCACGACGACGAGCGACAGCGGTACCTGCTTCGTCGCGCCGTTCGCGTCGGTGATGGCGATGGTCAACGTCAATGTCCCGGCGGCTCGCGGCGAGCCGAAGACCGTGCCTGTCGACGTGTCGAACCCGATCCCGAACGGGAAGCCGCTGACCGCCGTGTAGCGGTAGGGGGCAACGCCTCCCGTCGTCCCGAGCAGGGTCGGCAACGCCGCGGTGTACGACGTCCGAACCTCCGCGGCCGGCAGGGCCGCCGAGCTGTTGACGCTGATGCCGG
>JBJMJS010000104.1:0-39273 GCA_045806225.1 Gaiellaceae bacterium | reverse complement strand
TCAGGTTGAGGCGATCACCCGGGCGGGCGTTCGTCAAATACGAGATCTGCCAGGTCCGGTCGAGCTCACGCTGGAGGTTCTCGTACGTCATCGCGAGCTGCGTCGCGTCTCCGGCGCGAAACGCATTTCCACCCGTCGAACGAGCGAGCGTGCTCAGCGTTCGCATGTCCGCGCGTGATCCGGCCGCAATCGCGTAGACGACGACATCCGCTCGTTGCGCGACCGAGATCGCTCGCCCTAGCGATGCATCGGAGCCGACGTCGCGGCCGTCGGTGAGGAGGACGAGGATCCGGCCCGCGCCGGACATCGTTCGGAGCCGGCCGACGGACACGTTCACGGCGTCGTAGAGCGACGTCCCGGACTGCGTGTCCGGTGCGATCGACCCGAGCGTACGGGCGACGTCGGTGGAACTTTCTCCGGACCGCGTCACAGCGAGCGCGTCGTGGCCGAACACGACCAGCCCCGTCGAGCCCGCCGCCTGCTCACCTGCGAGAAATCCCCCGGCGGCTCGCTTTGCCTCGGCAAGCGGTCCGCCACGCATCGACTCGGAGTTGTCGATCGCGAGGACGATCGCCTCGGCCGACGCGAGCTCACGCGCATTCGCGTACTGCCCTGGACGGCCGTTCTCGAGTAGCTTCGGCCGGGCGCCCGTCGGTGCGACGGCGGTGACCCGCACAAGGGGAAGCTTCGCGAGGTCGACGCGGTGGATCTGCAGCGGCGACGAGGCGACGGCCGCACCGGGCACAGCAACCGCGACGGCTGCCGCGAACGTGAGGACCGCCGCTTTCACACCGCACCTCCCAGCCACGCCGACGCCGGCAGGTCGACACCGTTCGCGGTGAGCTTCGCGAGGAAGCCCGGCCGCAACCCGGTCGGTGCGAGCGGGTCGAGCAAACGTGAGCCGTACGACGTTCGCGCTTCGGGCGCGTGCGCGACGAACAGATCCTGCAACGTGACGACGTCGCCTTCCATCCCGGCGATCTCCGTGATCTGCGTGATCCGCCGCGACCCGTCGACCAGTCGTGCGATATGGATCAAGAGGTCGAACCCGCCGGCGATCTGTTCCCGGATCGCCTTGACGGGAAGCTCGATGCCCGCCATCAGCACGAGCATCTCGAGCCGGTGCAGGGCGTCGCGCGCCGAGTTCGCGTGGACGGTCGTCAACGAGCCGTCGTGGCCCGTGTTCATCGCCTGCAACATGTCGAGAGCCTCGCCGCCTCTCACCTCGCCGACGATGATCCGGTCGGGCCGCATGCGAAGCGCGTTCCGGACGAGGTCGCGGATGCGAACCTCGCCCTCGCCCTCGACGTTCGGCGGGCGCGACTCGAGCGAGACGACGTGTCGCTGCTGAAGGCGGAGCTCGGCCGCGTCCTCGACGGTGACGATCCGCTCGCCCTCCGGAATCGAGGCCGAAACTGCGTTCAGGAGCGTCGTCTTACCGGTGCCCGTACCTCCCGAGATCAGGATGTTCAGCTTCCCGCACACGCACTGCGCGATGAAGTCTCCCGCCTGTTCGCTGAGCGTGCCGAGACCGATCAGGTCCTTCAACGCGAGCGCATCACGCGCGAACTTCCGAATCGTCAGCGACGGGCCACGCAGCGCGAGCGGCGGAATGATCGCGTTGACGCGGCTGCCGTCGGGAAGCCGCGCATCGACCATCGGCGACGACTCGTCGATGCGCCTGCCGACCTGCGAGACGATCCGGTCGATGATCCGGAGGAGATGCGCGTCGTCGAGGAACGATGCATCCGACTCCTCGATCCTGCCGGCGCGCTCGATGAACAGCTGGTCGTACGCGTTGACCATCACCTCGGTGACCGTTGGGTCCTGAAGGAACGGCTCGAGCGGGCCGTAGCCGAGAATGTCGTCGGCGATCTGCTGCTCGAGCTGCGATCGCTCGCTCGGGCTGAGCGGCGTCTCTTCACCGTTCAGCTGCTCGCGAACGATCGAGCGAACGCGCTGTTGAAGCTCGTCGGAGCCTTCCAGGTTGACGAATGCCGCGCCGAGTCGCGCGATACAGGTGCGGTGGATGCGCGTCTTCAGCTCGCCGTGTGGGTCGCGTGCGCGTGCGCGCAGCGTCCCGCGGTCGACCTGCAGGCGTTCGGCGAGCACCGATGCTGCGCCGTTCCGGCTGATCCCGTTGTCGCGAAGCGCGCTCATCGCCGGCCTCGCAGCAGGCTCCGGCTCTTACGGCCGTTCGAGGCAACCGGGCCGGGGTCACCGAGCGTTTCGAGCGCAAGTTGCTGTACGGCGCGTGCGAATTTGCTCCGCTCGTCGCCGATCACGACCGGCAGCGCGCGGTTGACGGCCGTCGGAACTGCCGCATCGTCGGGCAACTCGTATGCGATTTTGCTTTCGAGCGCACGCTCCATCTCGTCGCGCGCGATCCCGCCCGTCGCGCCGATTCGGTTTGCCACGAGCGCCGTCCGCTCGCGCGGGAAGCCGAGCCGGTCGATCGTCTCGAGCCCGATCCGCACGTTCTTCAGCGACGTCACCTCCGGGTTGCACACGATCAGGAGGCGGTCGCTGTGGTCGAGCGCCGCGAGGACCGCCCGGTCGAACAGCGGGCCGGTGTCGATCACGATCGCGTCGTACGCCTGCCGCGCCGCCTGGAGGATCCCGGCGAGCTCGGCCTGACCGACCGCCTCTGCCTCCTCGGGGCGCTTCGGCGCCGCGAGAAGCGCGAGACCCGTCCGCGGCTCGATGCTGACGAACGCATTCAGCTTCTCGACGTCGACCCTTCCGGCCGATGCTGCGAGATCCGCGATCGTCGCCTTTGGGGCAACCGCGAGCGTAAGTGCGGCATCACCGAACTGGACGTCGAGGTCGATCAGGAGCGTCCGTCGACCGCTGAGCGCGGACGCCGCAGCAAGGTTCGTCGCGACGACGGTTTTGCCGCTGCCGCCCTTCGGCGAGAAGACGGTGACGATCGTGCCGGCGTCACGTCCGCTTCGCGTCCGCGCCGCCTTCCGCAGGGCGAAGATCAGCGTCTCCGCCGGCTGCGGGAGGACGACGACGTCGGCCGCGCCGACCTCGAGCCCCGTCTCGACGATGCCGTTCGGCTCGCCGTACGCCGCCAGGATCAGGGGGACGTCTGCGATCTCCCGCAGCCGCCGTACCTCGCGCTCCACCTCGTGGTGGGCCGACGCGTCGACGACGTGGAGCGAGACGTCGACCGACCCATTCCCGGTCGCCTTCAGGCCCTTCTCCCCGAGCAGAGCCACGCCGGCGTGTTCCCCGAACGACTCTTCGAGTTGTGCAGCCCGCGCCCCGGTCAGGAGGACACGCAGCCGCGTCGTATGTCCGCTAGTGGCTGTCATCGACGCTCTCCGGGAACGTGCCCATGATGTGGTCGCCGGAGGGAAGGCCGTTGCTGAGGATCGAGAAGAGCGTCGCGAGCTTCGCCCCACTGTTCCGCGGTTGCTTCGTCGGGCGGAGCGCTGCAAACCAGCTCGTGTTCTTCAGCGTCCAGCTCATGACCTGCGCCTGGTCGTCGGTCATCACGAGCGACGCCGACATCGACGGCGTCCCGCTCATCACGGTGCCGGCTTTCGGTGCGTCGGGAGCCTTCAGGACGACCAGGTTGCGCAGGACGACCTTCGACGTCGACCGCGTGATCGACGGCTGGCCGAAGTGGTACTTCGCGGTCGCGACGATGTCGACGTGGTCGCCGTCCGCCAACGTTCCCGCAAGCAGCTGGTTCGGATCGCCGGGGACGACGACGACGCGCTGGTTGCCGGAGAACTTGGCGAAAACGCCGCCCTGTGACACCGGCGCGAACTGCCGCAGCGTGATCTGCTCGCCCTTGTAGATCGGTGCGGCAGCGACGAGTGACGTGAGCGCATCGGCGCTCGTCAGCGACCCGGGAACGACTGCGCGGCGCGGGACCGTCTGCGCGTTCAGGTATCCGCCGGCCGCGACATCGGATCCGTCGGTGCCGGACGGAATGTCGCGGGCGGCGACGAGGACCTTCACGAGGCCGGCGCCGTGTGTGACGCTGTTCCGGTAGCTGATGATGTACGCGCCGACGAGCGCTGCGGCGAGCGCGGCAAGTGCAAGCGGCAACGCGATGTTGCGAAGTCGGGATCTCGAAGTCACGACGGGTTCCTTTCCTGGGTCATTGGATGAGCGTGATCGTGTGGACGCCGAAGTCGCTCGCGCCGGCGATCGGGCTGCCGGCGGCGAGGTCCGTTGCAATCAAGGTGGTGAAGTGGCCCCGAATCGACTTGCTCGAAGGCGACCAGGTGACGCCGCCGACGTCGATCAGGAACGCGGCCCACGCGATGACGTGGAACGAGGGAACGGTCGAGTCGGCCGTGTCGAAGACAGGGAAGATCAGCGTTCGGCGTGCGTTCGCCGCATCGTTGAGGCCCTGCTGGATCGGCCCGGTGTTCTGTCCCGTCTTGACCGAGTACCACTTGTTCGCCGGCAGAGCGTCCGGATAGCACGGCGTGCATTCGATCCAGTTCCGGAGCGTGTCCGCGCCGGGCCCCTGCCCGCAGTTGACCGAAGACGTCGAGGACTGGCAGCGAAGATCGATCAGGCCGATCGCGCTCGTCGTCAGCTGACTCTCGGTGAAGCTCACGGTGACGGTTCGTCCGAAACACGACGGATCCGTGATCGGGCACGCAGATGTCGTCTTCACGGCGATCGGCGCGACGTCTTTCATGAACAGCGGCACGCTCACCATCGCCCGCGCGTGCGCTCGCACCGTGACGTTGCTGAAGATGGATCCGTAGATCTTCGCGAGCGTCCCCGGCGCGGACGTCACGGCTGCGACGTCGATGCATGCGTTCGCCACACAGGGCGAACTGCTCGGAAAGCTCGGTGTCGCGCTGACTCCGCTCCAGTTCGTCTGCGCATAGCTGCTGGCGGATGCGCTTGCGGTCGACGTGTTCGGCAGGTCCTGCGCGCCGGCAAGTGCCGCCGCGTCGGCCGCGGTCTGAAGATGGCGCTGCGCCTGGAACCAGCGGCCGCCGTCGACGACGATTGCCGCCATGCCGACGATCGTCACCAGGGCGAAGACCATGAAGACGATCGCCTGCCCGCCTTCAGCGCGAACGTTGGAGAGGCGCGCGTTCATTCGAGGCGCTCCGTCGCGCTCGACGAGAGATTCCAGTTCAGCGTCATGCGGGGCAGGCCGAAGATCGACGGCAGCCCGATCGAGGCCGGGTACGTGATCGAAATCGTGTAGGAGGTGCCGACCGCGCCGGGGCTCGCCGGGTTGCAGCTGATGCGTGACGAGATCACGCTCCACTGCGAGCTCGAGACGGTGTTCTGGATCGCGGTCTTCGCCGACTGACAGGTGCCGGCGCTGGCCGTCCTGCTGACTGCCGCGGTCCGGGCGCCGACCCGCGCGGCGTCCGTGATCGAAAGGTAGTTGCGAAAGGCCACACCGAACTGCCAGATCGCGAGCAGCAGGAAGACGAGGAACGGCAAGACGAACGCGAACTCCACGAGCGACTGTCCGTCCTCACGGCTGAACCTGCGATATCGGCGTCGGTGTGTGTTCATGTCGGAAGGGATGAGCCTCCGCCGACAGCGCCGGCGGAGGCTCGGGTGAGTCCGATCGCCGCCTACGCGCCGATCGCGTTGCTGACCTGCGTGATCGCGTTCTGAATCGCGGTGCCGAGCCCAGTCCACGTGACTGCGAGCAGCACTGCGACGACCACGACCGCGAGGATGAGGGCGTACTCGACGAACGTCTGCCCCTCGTCGCTCTTCACTTCGAACCGGCCGACCAGCGTGGTCGCCCAAAGGCTGAAGCGCTCCAGCATGGGATACCTCCCCCTTCGTTGAAGCGAGGGCGACCATCGCCCTCGATTGCTCTTCTGCGGTGCGGCCTCCCCCTTGGCTGCCGCATCGCCGGACTCCCGCACATTTGCGCGGCGCCTTGCCGGTGTGACCCGCCGAGGGTGTGGATCGCGTCGGACCTCCGTCTGGTCCCGAGCCGTCAGCGGTTCGCCAGAGTCAGAGACGCGATGGCGTCACTGAACGGAGCTGCACCGGACGAGCGATACGCGGCGCGGGGCACGGCGCCGGCCGGCGCGCGCGCTCTTGCAAGAGCGCGGCGCCGAGCCGCTCCGACGGTGCGGATCGACGGTTCGCCGTGCGCGCAATGGTTGAAGCGGCTCCGCCGGCGCCCAGTTCTTCGGTAGGGACTTTCCTATTCGAAAAGATGGGCCGGGCGGCCTATTGCAGTTCTCCGGAACGCGATCAAGGTTCGCCTACGCCGTTGGGACCGACATTCGTCGGCCGAACGGGGGGGAAGCGGCAAACACAACTTTGGGGGGCAGCCATGCGGCGGCTGAAGCTCCTGATCGCGGACGACCATCAGCTGATGCTCGAGGCGATCAAGCTTGCACTGAACGACGTCGACGAGTTCGAGATCGTCGGAACGACGAATCGCGGCACGCAGGTCCTGCCGCTCGTCGCGCAGACCCAACCGGACCTCGTGGTCCTCGATCTACGAATGCCCGCGATGGACGGGCTTGCGTGTCTCGAGCAGATCCGGAAGCGCTATCCGAACGTGAAGGTCGTGATCCTGTCCGGGCTCGAGGATCCGGAGGTTGTGCGCACGGCGTTCGGCCGCGGCGCGACGGCGTTCATCCGGAAGCACATCGACCCGCGGGATCTCCCGTCGGCGCTCCGCCAGGCAATCGAGGGGACGGTCTTCCAGACGTTCGGCGCTGCCGAGCCGACGCAGACCGACGCGGGGCGCGACGCCGGCCTGAGCGACCGCGAGCTGTCGATCCTGCGCGCGCTCGGCGACGGCCAGTCGAACAAGCAGATCGCGAAGCAGCTCTGGCTCGCAGAGCAGACGGTGAAGTTCCACCTGACGAACATCTACCGGAAGCTCGGCGTCGCAACGCGGACCGAAGCGGTCCGTCACGCATACGCGCACGGCCTGCTCGAGAGCCCGCTCCTCGAGCACGCAGAAACTGCGGCCTAGCTCCTACACCAGAAGAAGCGCGTGCACCGACGCGTGCTGGCGCGCCTGCCACGCGCGCAGGAAGAACAGCAGCTCGCTGAAAGCCTCCGAACCGTCATGCGCGTGAACGTGTACGACCCGGCAGGTCCGCTCGTCGACCGGCTGCGCGACGCAGTCGTTTTGCAACAGATGCGAGACCAGCTCCGGGAGAAGGGCAGGGTCGCTCACGCGAACGCGCATCGACATGGTTCGACTATCCCAGTGCTGCGAGACACCGGCACCACCCGAACGTCGGGAAACGGCGCACCTATGGCTAGCGGACGGCAATACCCGGTCGAGGGATCTCGGCTCGGCGCTCCGAACCCGAAACAGAAGCCACGGGTCGGAGGCTCTCCCGGGCGCGGTGCCAGCGTCGGTCGGTCTCCCGGACGCGAGAAGTTCTGAAGGGCGGACGCGAGACGCGTCCGCCCTTTTCTTCATCGCGGGCCGCGCGCGAGATAATCGCGGTGTGACAGCCGAAGAAGAGACTCCGGAAGAGCCACCGGAAGAGCTGCCGGCGTGGAGCTTGCCGGCCGACGCCGTCGAGCGAATCCGCCTCGAGACGGCGTGGCCGGAGCGCGTCACGCGCGAGTGGGCGTGGGGCGGATCGACCGGTGCGGGGGTGCGCGTGTGCATCCTCGACAGCGGCGTCGAGGCCGGACATCCGGACGTCGGCGTCGTCGACAACGCGGTTGCCGTCACGGTCTCCGGCGACGAGACGAACGTCACCGACGACCACGAAGGCGATCTCTGCGGCCACGGGACCGCATGTGCGGGCATCGTCCGTTCGCTCGCGCCGCAGTGTGAGATCCACAGCGTCCGTGTCCTCGGCGCGGGCTACAGCGGGAGCGGCGCGGTGCTGCTCGCCGGGCTTCGCTGGGCGATCGACCAGGGCTACGACGTCGTCAACATGAGCCTGTCGACGACGAAGCAGAAGTTCGCGTCGATGCTGCACGAGCTAGCCGACAACGCGTACTTCCGGCGGACGATCCTTGTTGCGTCGGCACACAACATGCCGGTCGAGAGTTATCCGTGGAAGTTCTCGAGCGTCATCTCGGTCGGCAGCCACGAGCTCGAGGACCCGTTGACGTTCTTCTACAACCCGTCGCCGCCGGTCGAGTTCTTCGCGCGCGGGTACGAGCTCGCCGTCGCATGGCTCGGCGGCGGACGGCTTCGCTGCACGGGTAACAGCTTCGCGACGCCGCACATCGCCGGCATCGTCGCGCTGATCCTCGCGAAGCACCCGGAGCTGACGCCGTTCCAGTTGAAAAGCGTGCTCCACCTGACCGCATCGAACGTGGGAGGCGAATCATGAGCGAAGACCTTCGCGCGGCGGTGGCCGCCGGCGTCCTCGGTGCCGAGGAGAGTCACCGCGAATTGCTGCAGTCGGTCGTCGAGGTCGCCCGTGCGATCTTCCGCGCGAAGGCGTCGTCGATCTTCCTGCTCGACGAAGCGGCCGACGAGCTCGTGTTCGAAGCCGTCGCCGGCGAGGGAGCCGGCGAGCTCGTCGGCAAGCGGTTTCCGTCGAGTACCGGGATCGCCGGCTGGGTGCTCGTCACGCGTCAGCCGCTCGTGATCGACGACGTCACCGCGGATCGGCGGTTCGGCCGTGACGTCGCCGAGAGCACGGGCTACGTCCCGAAGGGCCTGATGGCGGTGCCGCTGCTGCACGAGGAGCGCTCGCTCGGCGTGCTCGAGGTCCTCGACCGCCCGACCGACACGCGGTTCACGCTGAAGGAGATGGACCTGCTCGGGGCGTTCGCGAATCAGGCCGCGATCGCGCTCGACTTGCTGCAACGGGCGCGACGTGCACGCGCCGCCCTCGACGGGGACGGGGATGCTGCGCTCCTTGCCCGCGTGGCTACAAAGCTCGAGCAACGCGGCGACGACGAGGACGACGACGACGGATCGCGCGCCGCGGCGGTGCAGTTGCTGCGCGCGCTCGAGCAACTCCTCTAGAACGCCCGAGCCCGGGCGGCTGGCCCGGGCTCGGTAAGCGCGCTACGCGGAAAGAGGTGCTACAGGGCCTTCTTCGAGTGCGCCTCGAAGTCATCGGCCGAGTCGTCGTCCGACGCGGTCGGATCGTCGGTCAGCGCCTTCTTCTTATGGGCCTCGAAGTCGTCGGCGGAATCGTCGCCGGACGCGGTGGGGTCGTCGGTCAGGGCCTTCTTCTTATGGGCCTCGACGTCCTCCTGCCCCTCTTCCGACTCGAACCTCTCCTGCTCGGACATGTGTCCCTCCTGGTCGTGATCTGTCCACATGACGCGGGACGGCGGCGAAATCTTCCCTGAAAACGCCGAAGCCCGGGCGGGTGGCCCGGGCTCGGTCAGCGCGCGATGCAGAAAACCGGTGCTACAGCGCCTTCTTCGAGTGCGCCTCGAAATCGTCGGACGAGTCGTCGTCCGAGGCGTTCCCCTCGTCGGTCATCAACTTGCCGTGCCCGTGGCCGTGGGCCTCGACGTCGTCGGACGGGGTGTCGTCCGAGCCGCCGTCGTCGTTCATGAGCTTGCCGTGTCCGTGGCCGTGGCCCTCGACTTCGTCCTTCTCTTCAGTCGAAAACTTGTCCTGCTCCGACATCGTCCCTCCTTGGGGCTGGGTTTGCTGCTGACACGCACTAGACGGACGTGCGGGCCCGAATCTTCCATCCTCGTCTTCAAAAGCACAAGCCACCTGCGATGCTCTGCACGTGAAGCTTCGCCAATCTCTTGCTGCGTTTCGGGAAGTTTTCCGCAACGTCGGCCTGCGGCGCCTCCAGTTGGCGTTCGCCGGATCGATCATCGGGACCTGGGCGTACAGCATCGCGATCGTCGTCTACGCCTACGACCAGGGCGGCGCGACCGCGGTCGGGATCGTCACCGCCGCCCGCTTCACGCTCGCCGCCGCCGCCTCTCCGTTCGCCTCGATCCTCGGGGACCGCTACGACCGCCGCTGGGTGATGGTCGCGTCCGACGCCACCCGCGCGCTCTTCCTCGCCCTGACCGGAGTCGCGGCTGTGGCAAACGCCCCGTCCTGGATCGTCTACGTCCTCTCGGGCCTCGTCGCGATCGCCGTCACGCCGTTCCGACCGGCCGAGGCGGCCCTGACGCCGTCGCTCGCGAAGACGCCGGAGCAGCTGACCGCGGCGAACGTCGTCGCCAGCACGATCGAGAGCGTCGGGATCTTCGCCGGGCCGGCACTCGGGGGCATCCTCCTCGCCGCCGCAGGCGTCGGCACCGTGTTTCTCGTCTCGACGGGCCTGCTCCTCTGGTCGGCAGCGCTGATCGTCGGGATCCACCCGCCTGAGCGAGAGCCTGCCCCGGAGGCGGATTCGATCACGGACGAGCTGCTGGCGGGCGTGCGGGTGATCGCGAAGGAGCGGAGGCTCCGCCTGCTCGTCGGCCTGTTCTCCGCCCAGACGTTCGTCGACGGGATGCTCGGCGTCCTCGTCGTCGTCGTCGCCCTGGACCTGCTGGGTACCGGCAAGGCCGGCGTCGGGTTCCTCAACTCCGCGGTCGGCATCGGGGGCCTCCTCGGGGCGGTCGCGACGGCGGCGCTGATGGGCCGCAAGCGCCTCGCAGCCGACTTCGGCCTCGGGATCTTCATGTGGGGCGTGCCGATCGCGCTCGTCGCCGTGTGGCCGAATCAGGCGTTCGCGCTCGTCCTGCTCGGCCTCGTCGGCGTCGGCAACACGATCGTCGACGTCTCCGGGATGACCCTCCTCCAGCGATCGGCGCCGGAAGAGGTTCTTGCGCGCGTGTTCGGCGTCCTCGAGAGCATGTTCATGATCACGATCGCGCTCGGGTCGCTCGCCGCACCGCTGCTGCTGTCGACGCTCGGGACGCGCGGCGCCCTGGTCGCGGCCGGTGCGCTTCTGCCGGTGCTCCTCATTCCGTCGTGGTCGACCCTCGCGAAGCTCGACGACGGCGGGTCGGTTCCGGCGGAGCAGCTCGAGCTCCTCCGTGCCGTGCCGATCTTTGCGCCGTTGCCCGAGGCGACGATCGAGCGGCTCGCGGCGGAGCTGCAGGAAGTCCAGGCCGCTGCCGGCTCGACGATCTTCGAGCAGGGCGCCGCGGGTGACCTGTTCTACGTCGTTCGCAGCGGCGAGGTCGAGGTCCAGGCGGACGGGAAGCCTCCGATCGTCCTCGACCGGGGCGGCTTCTTCGGCGAGATCGCGCTGCTGCGCGGGACGCCCCGGACCGCGAGCGTCCGCGCGCGGTCGGAGGCCGGCCTCTACTCCCTCAGCCGTGACATCTTCATCCCGGCTGTCACCGGATACGCGCCAAGCCACGATGCCGCCAACCGTGTCGTCAACCTCCGCCTCGCGCCGCCGCGCGCGGGCCTGGTGCGGGTCTGAGCCGGTGAGCGAGACCGACCTCCGGCCCCTCGTCGCCCGCTGCCGAACGGGCGACAACGCCGCCTGGGCCGAGCTCGTCGACCGGACGTCCCGGTACGTGTACGCGATCGCCGTCCAGGCCTACCGTTTGTCGCCGCACGACGCGGAAGACGTGTTCCAGGAGACCTACACGCGCGCGTACGAGCACCTGAAGAAGCTGCGCGACGACGGCGCGATCCTGCCGTGGCTCGGGCAGCTCACGCGGCGGCTGTGCGTCGACCGTCTTCGCGCAAGCGCGCGCGAGACCGCGATGGGAGACGATCTCGAGCCGGCTGACGTGGACGAGACGCTCGCCCACCTGGACGAGGCGATGGCCGTCCACGACGCGCTCCGCGCGTCGCCCGGCCACTGCCAGGACATCCTCGACCGCTTTTTCTGCCGCGACGAGAGCTACGCGACGATCGGCGAGGCGCTCGAGCTGCCGCCCGGGACGATCGCGAGTCGGATCTCGCGCTGCCTCACGCGGCTGCGAGATTTCCTCGAAGGGAAGAAAGAGACGGCCGGCGCCGTCTAGGAGATCGATGAGCGGCTACGACGAGACGACGGTTGCCCGGCTTCTCGCGCTACTCCCTCCGGCTCCGGACGGCTGGGTCCGCGCAGCGCAGGAATTGCCGCTTGCGCGGCTCGGGCTCGATGATCTGATCCGCCGTGCGGAGGAAGACGCGGAGTTCCGTCGTCGCCTCCTCGCGAACCTCGAGGCGGCCCTCGAGGCGGAAGGCATCGAGCCCGATCCGTCGCTCGCCGAAGCCGTTCGCCGCCGCCTCTCCACCTAACCGCGTCAGAATCGGCCGGTGGCCCGGCCGTTCCTCGAGTTGACGGTGTCCGAGTGGTTGGAGACGCTCGCGGCGCCGGAGCCCGGTGCCGCCAGCGGTTCCGCGGCGGCAATGACCGCGGCGACCGCCGCCGCGGTGATCGCGCTGACCGCGCGCGCCACGCAGGCGGGCGGCGGCGGGATCGCGGCGCAGGCGCTCGCGCTTCGCGGCCGCCTCGTGGGTCTCGCGGAGTGGAACGCGGAGGTATATGCCGTGTCGGTGGCGGCGCTCGCCGACGCCTCAGGCGGCGGCGACGAGCGCCGGGACTTCGAGCTCCGGACGGTGCTCGACCGAGCGGCGGAGGTGCCGCTCGCGATCGCGGAGGCCGCCGCGGACGTCGCGCTCCTCGCTGCCGCGGCCGCACCGATCGTGACGCCGGCGGTCGAGCCGGACGCGCTGGCCGCGGCCGCGCTCGCGGCCGGCGCCGCGGCCGCGGCGGCACGCCTCGTCGAGGTCAACCTCGGCGCGGCACCGGGCGACGAGCGCACGCGCCGCGCGCGCGCAGCGGCGTCGCGCGCCGCGGAGGCCGCACGCGGATCGCTTCCGGGCGACTCGCTACAGTCGAGCCGATGAGGCACCGGTCGACGCCGCTTGTCGCGGCCGTCGTCGTCCTGGCCGGCTGCGGCAACCCCGTCCACAGCCATTACTCGGTCAAGGCCACGACGCCGTGCCTGAAGAAGCTCGGGTACGCGGTCAAGGACGCATCGAAGCTCGGGCCGATCGAGGCGTCCGCGCCGGAGGGTGCGATCGTCGCGCGGGAGAAGGGAAACGCCGTCGTGATCAGCTTCGGGACCAACGCACGCGAGGCGACGAACATCAAGCGCGGCTACCGCCGGTTTGCCCCGCCGTCGTTACGACCGCATCTCGACGACGTCATGCTCTCGCAGAAGAACGCGGTGCTCAGGTGGACGGTGACGCCGCCGCGCGACGAGCTCGACCGCGTCCTCGGCTGCCTGCGGTAGCAGGCTAGAATCGGCTGGAGATGCGCGAGAGCGGGACAATGCGGGTGAAGAGCGGCCTGGCGGAGATGCTCAAGGGCGGCGTGATCATGGACGTCACGACGGCCGAGCAGGCCCGGATCGCCGAGGAGGCCGGCGCCGTCGCGGTCA
Source organism: Gaiellaceae bacterium (assembly GCA_045806225.1). GTDB lineage: Bacteria > Actinomycetota > Thermoleophilia > Gaiellales > Gaiellaceae > 3-1-20CM-4-69-9. The sequence goes on along the minus strand of JBJMJS010000104.1, from coordinate 26,010 downwards.
TGGCGCTCGAACGTGTCCCCGCAGACATCCGCCGCGAGGGCGGGGTCGCGCGCATGGCCGATCCGGACAAGATCCGCGAGATTCAGGAGGCCGTGACGATCCCGGTCATGGCCAAGGCGCGCATCGGCCACTTCGTCGAGGCACAGATCCTCGAGGCGCTCGAGGTCGACTACATCGACGAGTCGGAGGTGCTGACGCCCGCCGACACCGCGCATCACATCGACAAGTGGCAGTTCACCGTGCCGTTCGTCTGTGGCTGCACAAACCTCGGCGAGGCGCTCCGGCGCATTGCCGAAGGCGCCGCGATGATCCGGACGAAGGGCGAGGCGGGGACCGGCGACATCGTCAACGCGGTGACGCACATGCGCTCCGTCTTCGGCCACATCCGCAGGCTCGGCGCGCTACGCGAGGAGGAGCTGTTCGCCGAGGCGAAGGAGCTGCGCGCGCCGTACGAGCTCGTCAAGTGGGTTGCCAACGAGCGCCGCCTGCCGGTCGTCACCTTCACCGCCGGCGGGATCGCTACCCCGGCCGACGCGGCGCTCTGCATGCAGCTGGGCGCCGACGGCGTGTTCGTCGGCTCGGGCATCTTCAAGTCGTCCGATCCTTCGACGCGCGCGAAGGCGATCGTCGAGGCGACAACGCACTTCGAGGACGCGGAGATCCTCGCGCGCGTCTCCCAGGGCCTCGGCGACGCGATGACCGGTCTCTCGGCCGCCACGCTCGCGCCCGAAGAGCTGCTCGAGACCCGCGGCTGGTAGCCGCGCGGCGCCGCGGGCCGGCGCCGTTTCGCGTCCGACGCGCGCGTTTCCACGCGCCGCTGACAGGTCCAGACCCGACACGGCCCGGGTCTGACCCCGGCCGTGGCTCGAAGGGACAGTTGGAGCGAACGATCGTGTGCCGAAATGGTGACGACGCTCTCGCCGTTAGCGTGCCGCGCATGCCGCGCATGCAGATTGCCGCCGAGGCGGTCGTGGGAGCGCCGCCGGCGCGGGTCTTCGCGTTCCTGTCCGACCTTCGAAATCACTGGCGGCTCGAGGGCCGGTTCGTCGCGCTCGACGCCCTCGATGCCGACGCGCGCGGCGGTCGTGTGCGGATGGCCGGACCGCTCGGGATCGGGCGGACTGCGGTGACGCGCGTCGTCGACGCCGAACCGGATACGACCCTGCGCGGCATCGCCGAGCTCGGGGGTGGAACGCGCGCGGCCGTCCACTGGGACATCGCGCCACACGACGGCGGAAGCCGAAGCCGCGTGACGCTCGCGGCGACCGTGGAGCGTGCGTCGCTACTCGATCGGCTGCTCCTCCTGGTCGGCGGCCGCAGCTGGCTCGAGCGCTTGTTCGCGAGTGCTTTGCGGCGGCTCGGCGACGAGGTCGCCGCTGAGTAGCATTTTGAACATGAAGATCGGCGTCCTCGCAGTCCAGGGAAACTTCCGCGAACACGCGTCGATGCTGCGGCGTCTCGGCGCGGACGTCGTCGAGGTGCGCAAGCCCGACCAGCTCGACGGCCTCGACGGGCTCGTCGTCCCGGGCGGCGAGTCGACGACGTTCATGCGGCTGATGCGGCTGTACGGGCTCGACGAAGCGCTGCGGACGTTCGCCGCGCCCGTGCTGGGAACCTGCGCCGGCATGATCGTGCTCGACCGCAACCACCTCGGGCTCGTCGACATCGACGTCGCCCGCAACGCATACGGCCGCCAGGTGGCGAGCTTCGAGGCCGACCTCGATCTCGCCGGCGAGGACGAGCCGCTCCGAGGCGTGTTCATCCGCGCGCCGCGGGTGCAGTCGGTCGGCTCGGAGGTCGAGGTGCTCGCGGAGCACGACGGCGAGCCGGTTCTCGTCCGACAAGGCCGGTTCCTCGTCGCGGCGTTCCATCCGGAGTTGACGGAAGATACGCGCGTACACGAGCTGTTCCTGCAGGCGGTGGAGGAGGCGACGAGTGTCAGGGCATAGCAAGTGGTCCTCGATCAAGCACAAAAAGGGCGCGGCGGACGCGAAACGCGGGAAGCTGTTCTCGAAGCTTTCGCGCGCGATCATCGTCGCCGCCAAGGAGGGCGGACCGGACCCTGCCGGCAATCTCGCGCTGCAGAACGCGATCGAGAAGGCGAGGTCGTACTCGATGCCGAAGGACAACATCGAGCGTGCGATCGCACGCGGCTCCGGTGCGGACGCCGACGGCGCGGCCTTCGAGACGGTGATGTACGAGGGCTACGGCCCGAGCGGCGTCGCCGTGATCGTCGAAGCGCTGACGGACAACCGGAACCGGACCGCGTCGGACGTCCGGCACGCGTTCGACAAGCACGACGGCAACCTCGGTGGCTCCGGGGCGGTCGCGTGGCTGTTCGAGCGCCGCGGCGTGGTCGTCCTCGCGGGCGACGGCGTCGACGAAGACGAGCTGACACTCGCCGCGGCCGAGGGCGGCGCGGACGACGTGTCGCGGGACGGCTCGAGCTTCGTGGTCGTCTCCGCTCCCGACGCGCTGGCGACCGTGCGCGAGGCGCTCGAGGGCGCCGGGTACACGATCGACTCGGCCGAGCTGACGATGGTGCCGAAGACGACGGTCGAGGTCGCCGACGAGTCCGCGGCCAAGAAGGTGCTCCGCCTCATCGACCAGCTCGAGGAGAACGACGACGTCCAGGACGTCTTCGCCAACTTCGACATCCCCGAGCAGGTTCTCGAAGCCGTTGCGTCGTAGCCGCCGCTAGTCGGGCGGCGTCATGCCGGTCAGGCCTGGCCCACCGGTCTGCGGGCTCATCGGCTCGCGCTCGTCGTCCTCGCCCGCATGCTTCTCGTCCGCACGGGCATCTTCGAGCTCGCCGAGCCTCCGTTGCTCGTCCTCGTTCACAGGACGCGTGTTCCCTGACCGTCGACGCGTGAACCCTCGTCACCGCGCCGGTTCAGCAGGAGACGTCCGGCCTCGCGCCTAACCTCTCCACGTGAAAGTCGTCGGCATCGACCCAGGAACGGCTGCATGCGGGTACGCGATCGTCCACGAAAAAGAAGGTCGCCTCCGGGCGCTCGAGCACGGGTGGTGGTCGACGCCCGCGGGGCAGCGGCCAGAGCTGCGTCTGAAGACGATCTACGACGGGGTGGAGGAGCTCATCGACCGGCACGCGCCGGATGCCGTCGCGCTCGAGGAGTCCTTCGTCGGCGCCGACGCCCGCATCGCGCTCTCAGTCGGTCAGGCGCGCGGCGCCGTCATGGTGGCGTCCGCACGCGCAGGCGTCGCCTGCGCTGAGTACTCGCCCGCGCGAGTCAAGCAGATGGTCTGCGGCTACGGCCGTGCCGACAAGAAGCAGGTCCAGCGAATGGTGAAGGCGATCCTCGGCCTGCAAGAGGATCCGTCGCCTTCGCATGCGGCGGACGCACTCGCGGTTGCGATCTGCCATGCGCTCGCGCCGCCGCTCTTGCGAATGGCGGCAGGATGATTGCCCGGCTCCGTGGTCGCGCGATCGCGAACACGCGCGACGGTCTCGTCGTCGACGTCGGCGGCGTCGGCTACCTCGTCGCCGCGACGCCGACCGCGATCCGGAGCACTGACGGGGCGGATGAGGTGTCGCTGCACACGTATCTCCACGTGCGCGAGGACGCGCTCCAGCTCTACGGCTTCGCGGACGCCGCCGAACGCGAGTTGTTCGTGCACCTGCTCTCCGTCAACGGGATCGGGCCGAAGGTCGCGCTGGCGATCGTGTCCGGATCGCCGGCTGCGGATCTACGCCGTGCGATCGCGCTCGAGGACACCGCGCGCTTCCAGGCGATTCCCGGCATCGGCAAGAAGACCGCCGAGCGCATCGTGCTCGAGCTGAAGGAGAAGCTCGCCGACAGTGCTCCCGAGCCCGCGACCGCGCAGCGTGGAGCGGGGCCGCACGTCGTCGCGCGTGACGCACTCGTCGAGCTCGGGTGGTCTGTCGTCGAGGCGGAGCAAGCGCTCGCCGGCACGGATCCGGACGCCGCACCGGAGGAGCGTGTGCGCCAGGCGTTGAAGAGAGCGGCATGACGGCGCAGGTGATGGTGCCGGCGGTCGTGGCCGAAGAGGAGGAGCTCGAGCAAACGCTCCGCCCGCGCCGGCTCGACGAGTTCGTCGGACAGGAGCGTGTGAAGGAGCAGCTCGCGATCTCGCTCGCTGCGGCGAAGGCTCGGTCGGAGGCGCTCGATCATGTGCTGCTCGTCGGTCCGCCGGGGCTCGGCAAGACGTCGCTCGCGTACATCGTGCGCGAGGAGCTCGGTGTCGGCATCCGCTGCATCGCCGGTCCGGCGCTCGAGCGGAAGGGCGACATGGCCGCGATCCTCACTGCGCTCGAGCAGCACGACGTGCTGTTCGTCGACGAGATCCATCGCCTGAACCGCGCGATCGAGGAGATCCTCTACCCGGCGCTCGAGGACTTCCGGCTCGACATCGTCGTCGGCCAGGGGCCGGCCGCGCGCACGCTGACGCTCGACCTCCCGCCGTTCACGCTGATCGGTGCGACGACGCGGACCGGACTGCTGACGACGCCGCTGCGCGATCGGTTCGGGATGACCTTCCGGCTCGAGCACTACGCGCCGCCGGAGCTCCGCACGATCGTCACACGTAGCGCGCGCATCCTCGGCGTCGAGATCGACGACGAGGCATCGGATGAGATCGCGCGGCGGTCACGCGGGACGCCGCGCATCGCCAACCGAATCCTGAAACGGGTCCGTGACGTCGCGCAGGTTCGCCACGACGGCGCGATCACGACCGCGATCGCGCGCGAGGCGCTCGCACTGCTCGAGGTCGATGCGGAAGGGCTCGAGCGCGTCGACCGTGCGCTGCTCGACGCGATCGCGACGAAGTTCGGCGGCGGGCCGGTGGGGCTTTCGACACTCGCCGTCGCGCTCGGCGAGGAGCCGGACACGATCGAGGACGTCTACGAGCCGTACCTCCTCCAGCTCGGCTTCCTGCAGCGGACGCCGCGGGGGCGCGTGTTGACCGAGCGTGGCCGTGCGCACGTCGGCGCGACCGCTGACGACGCCGCGTTGTTTTAGCCGCCAGTAGTCTCACGGCCGTGCCAGACCTGTGGGTTCCCGGCGCGGCGCCGCCGTCGCTCGACGATTTCGTGCAGCGCGTCCACAAGCAGATCGAGGCGTACACGTCGACACATGCGTCGGATCAGACCGAGGTGGAGGTCGAGCTCGCCGACGGTGCACGGCTGATGCTGCAGTCGCTCTCGGCCGAGCCCGGCTACGGGTTCGTCACGCTTGCCGTCTTCCCCGAGGACGACGCCGACCCGACGCAGCTGATCGTCCCGGTCGGCTCGATCCGCCGGATCGCGCTCGGCCCGGCCGAGGCTGAGCGGGCGCGATTCGGTTTCTCGCTTCCCTCCGCGTAGGACGAAAAAGGGTCAGACCCGGAAGGTCTGACCCTTGCCACGCCAGAGAGAGGACGGAACCCGCCGCACAGGTTCCGTCCTGTTGAAATGTCCGGCCCCGCCGCAGTGAGGGCCTTTGCTCCGCCGCAGGTGGAGCAAGTGAGGACGATTTCAGTATCGGGGGTCAGGCCTGGTTGATTCCTCCCCTAAGCGGTGGTTCATCCCCGTACTTCACTTGCCCGAGGCGGGGGACTGCCGTGCAAAGGGCGAGGATCCTCGGCGCCACGAGCAGCGCCATGACGTCGAACCAGACGTACCCCGACGCGACACCGCTCGGTGGGTTCCCGTCCGGCACGCCGAGGCCGGGAAGCGCCTCGGCCCACCGCCACGTGCCGATCGCCGTGCCGTACAGCTCGAGTGCGGCCACGACGAGGAAGACGCCTGCGTACGCGGCGCGGGCGCGAGAGCGCCACAGGAACGCAAGGAGCAGCGGGACACCGAGCGCTCCGGCCGCGTCCGTCCGCGGCAGCACGGTGACTCCGAGCACGCCCCACGTCGTCGCGGCGACCGCCGCGACGACGACGAGTGCGCGCGCATGACGTCGCACGCCGTCGCTCAGCGCAAGGCCGGCCATGAAGACGAGGCCGTGTGCGGGCGGGACGAACGTCGGCAGGTTGTGGAGGCGGTACGTGTAGACGCCCCAGAGGATCGAGCCCGTCAGCTCCGCGACCGTGGCCGCGCAGATCACGACGGCGACCTGGGCGCGCCGCTCGGGCGCAAGCGGCCGTGCGGCGACGACGACCGCGATCCAGGTCAGCGCGCCGAGCAGGAGCTGGCCGTGGAGTGACACCTGCGTGTCGACGGCAAGGAGCGCGGCGAGATACGCGGCGATCGCCGCGGCGCGCGTCACCGCCGGAACTGGAGCTCATGCCAGGACGCGACCGGGGCGAGGTCCAGCAAGGCCCGCCCGCCGTGCGGGTCGCGGTAGCCGAAGTCGCCGGTCTTGTCGTCCCAGGCAACCTCGAGCAAGCCCTCCTTGACGCGGTGGTCGAGCCACGCGCCGCGGAAGACGAGCTTCTTCAGCCAGTACACGAGCGACTCGCCGCCGACGACCGACAGCCGTTCCCAGTGGCGCACGAGGTACTGGCCGAGCCCCGATCGCGGCGCGTCGATCCAGTCGCGTTCGACGAGCTCGACGAGATCGGCCGTTTCCTCCGGGTCGAGCTCGTTGTCGGCGACGAGACCCAGCTTCACGGCAGCGGCGACGACGCGCTCTTCGAAGTCGGTCGCGTTGAACCCGAACCGGTACTCGTCGAACTCGACGATGTAGTCGTCGCCCGACACGTAGTTCGCCTCCATCACCGGGCCGAGGATACCCTCCGATCGTGACCACGCGGTACGTCGCTGCATCCGTCGCGGTGACGACGATCGTCGTCGTCGCGGTGTGGATCACCGACCTCTCGTTCCAGCGCGCGATCTTGCTTGCGCCGGTGCTCGTGATCGGCCTGGCGGCGGCCGCCGGGCTGGTCGTTTTCTGGGGGCGCGTCGGTTGGGAGTCGCTGCGCCGGGCGCGTCACCCGCGGCTCGTGCTCGCCGCGACGGCGGCGGTCGTCGCCGTGCTCGTCGTGCTCAGCGTGCTGGGCGTCGAGCTTCCGCACGAGTAGCGAGCAGCGCCGCCAGCGCGTCTGCGAGCGCGTCCAGGTCGGAGTCGTCGTTGTAGCCCTGGAACGACGCGCGGATCGTCCCTGTGTCCCAGATCGGGATTTCGATCCGGTACTCGTCGTACAAGCGCTCCTTCAGATCGGCGGGCGCGTCCGGCGGCAGCCGCATCGACACCATCTGCAGTCCGCTGCCGTACGGCTCGAGCCCGAGTCGCCCGGGCGTCGCCGCCGCGAGGGCGCGGCACCGTTCGCGAACCACGTCCCAATCGTGTGCGCGTTGCCACTCGATCGCCGTCGGAATCGTGAGGAACGCGGCCGGGTCGCGCGTCCCTTGCTTTTCGTGCCGCGCGAGGAACGGCGCGTCGCCTTCGTATCCCCAACCGATCACGAGCGGCGCGATTGCCGCCTGGAGCTCGCGCCGCACGTAGAGAAACCCCGCGCCCTTCGGTGCGCACAGCCACTTGTGGCAATTCCCCGCGTAGTAGTCGACGTCGAGCCGCGACAGGTCGAGCGGGATGTGGCCGGGGACGTGCGCGCCGTCGACGACGGTGGTGATCCCGCGGTCGCGTGCGCGCGCGCAGAGCTCCTCGACCGGGAGCTGCACGGCCGTCTCGGAGGTGACATGGCTAAGGAAGAGGACGCGCGTGCGGTCGGTAACGCCGCTCCAGATCTCGTCCGCGACGTCGTCGAGGGGCAGCGACACCGGCCGCCGCACGTAACGCGCAGGTGCGTGGGCGCAGATGTGGTCCCAGGCGAGGTCGAGCGCGCCATACTCGAGCGACGTCGACAACACTTCGTCGCCGGGCCGCAGCGCGACGGCCCACGCGGCGAGGTTCACGCCGGCGGTCGCGTTCTGCACGAACACCAGATCGTCGGGGTCGGCGTTGACGTATTCCCCGAACGCATTCCGCGCGTCCGCAAGGAGCCCGTCGAGCCGGCGTCCGAGAAACTCGACCGGCCGGCGCTCGAGCTCGCGCTGCCAGTCCTGGTAGCGCTCGAACACGTCGCGCGGACATGCGCCGTACGAGCCGTGGTTGAGGAAGACGACGTCGAGGTCGAGGAGGAACTCGCGTTTCAGCTGCGCCGGCTCGTTCACGAGAGCGAGTAAAGCAAGCGGTTGCGCGGCGAGGATGGACGCTGCGCGTCTGCCGTCCGACCGCCTCCGTACGGTGATCCGGCGATGCAACAGGGCACTTGGACGATCCGTCCGTGCCCGCACCGGACGTCGAGCCTCCTAGCTCAGCAGCTCGGCATCAGCGAGATCACGGCCAGCGTGCTCGTCCGGCGCGGGTACAGCGACCCGGAGGACGCGAAGGCGTTCCTCGACGGCGAGCAGCCGCTGCACGACCCGTTCCTGCTCGGCGACATGCACGCCGCCGTCGAGCGGGTCCGCGCTGCGATCGCCGCGGGCAGCCGGATCTGCGTCCACGGCGACTACGACGCCGACGGAATCTGCGCGACCGCGCTGGCAGTGCTCGTCCTGCGCGAAGCGGGCGCCGACGTCGAATGGCACCTCCCGTCGCGGTTCGAGGAGGGCTACGGCGTCTCCGCGGCCACGCTGGAGCGGCTCGCCGACGAAGGCTGCGGGCTCGTCATCACGGTCGACTGCGGCATCACCGCCGTGCGCGAGGTCGCCGAGGCGCGCATGCGCGGGCTGGACGTAATCGTCACCGACCACCACCGGCCGGGGGACGAGCTACCGGACTGCCCGATCGTCGCGACGCGTCCGTCGACGTACCCTTTCCCCGAACTGTGCGGCACCGGCGTCGTCTACAAGCTCGGACAGGCGCTGCTCGGCGCCGACGCGGACGCGTTGCGTCGGCACCTCGACCTCGTCGGCGTCGCGACGATTGCGGACGTCGTGCCGCTCGTCGGGGAGAACCGCTCGCTCGCGATCGCCGGCTTACGGGCGCTCGCCCGCACGCAGAAGCCGGGGCTCCAGGCGCTGATGAAGGTGGCGCGCGTCGATCCGGCGGCGGTCGACGCAGGAGCGGTCGGCTTCCGTCTCGCACCCCGCATCAACGCCGCGGGCCGGCTCGGTCATCCGGGCGCTGCGCTCGAGCTGCTCCTGACAAACGAGCGGGACGAGGCTCGCGTGCTCGCCGACAAGCTCGAGGACCTGAACCGCGACCGGCAGGCCGTGGAGGAACGGATTCTCCGCGCCGCAATCGACCAGATCGAGGGGTGGCCGGACGCGAAACGGAGGCGTCATGCATACGTCGTCTGGGGCGAGGACTGGCACGAAGGCGTAATCGGCATCGTCGCGTCCCGTCTGGTCGAGCGCTACAACCGGCCGGTCGTCCTCATCGCAGGGACGGACGCGCTCTGGAAGGGATCGGGGCGGTCGATCCCGTCGTTCGACCTTCACGGCGCGCTCGGCGCCTGCGCGCAGCTCCTCGAGCGCTTCGGAGGGCACCGCGCGGCGGCCGGATTGTCGATCGTGCCGGAATTCGTCGACGCGTTCGCGGACGCGTTCGCCGCGGAGGCCGAGGGCGTGCTGAGCGAGGACGATCTCGCGCCGTCGACCCTGGTCGACGCGGTGCTCCCGCGCGGGACGAAGCTCACGCTCGATCTCTGCGCGGAGCTGCGTCGGCTGGCGCCGTTCGGGCTCGGCAACCCGCAGGTGACGCTGCTCGCGCCGGCGTGCGAGGTCGGCGACCTCGCAACGGTGGGCGAGGGAAAGCATCTGCGCTTCCGCGTTCGTCGCGACGGTTTCGACGCCGGCAGCGCGATCGCGTTCGGGCAGGGCGGTCAGTTCGACCGGCTGCGTCGTATCGGCCGGTACGACGTTGCGTTCCGCCTCGAGGAGAACCACTGGAACGGAACGGTGGCGCCGCAGCTCGTCGTCCGCCGCGTCTTCGACGCGAACGACCGCTTCGACGAGCTGTACGCGTGGCTCCGGTCACAGTGGGCGGCAGAGCACCGCGACGCCACGGCCGAGCGGATCTTCGGCGAGCTCGAGGTCGAGGCGGGAGGCACTCGCCGGCATCCGCTCGAGTCGGAGACGTTTCGCGCGTTGCTCGGGGAGCCCGAGCAGCTGCCCGTCGCGGCGTGATCCGCGTCGCGGTCGACGACGACTGGCCGGCGATACTCGAGGTCCACCGCCGCGCATTCGGCGGAGACGACGTGCCGCGGCTCGTCGAAGGGCTGCGGGCGGGCGCGTACGACGTTCCGTCGCTCTCGTTCGTTGCGGAGGTCGCCGGCGCCGTCGTCGGCAACGTCATGCACAGCTGGGTGACCGTCGAAGGCACCGACCACCGCGTGCTGCAGCTGAGCCCGCTAGGCGTGCTTCCTCAGCACCAGCGCCAGGGTCACGGGTCCAACCTCGTGCGAGCCGCCCTCGAAGGGGTTCGCGCCTTCGGCGAGCCGCTCGTGCTCGTGGAGGGAAATCCCGCGTACTACGGCCGCTTCGGGTTCGTTCGCGCCACCGACCTCGGCCTGCGGCCGCCGCCGTCGTCCCCGGACTGGGCATTCCAGGTCGCCGTTCTCGACGAGTCGGTGCCGCTGCCGACCGGGCAGGTCGTCTACTCGCCGCCGTTTCGCGACGTGAGCTAGCGGGCCGTGCCGAGCGACGCGCGCGCGGAGCGGCGGGCGGCGGGGCGTGAGCCGGCGAGATCCTGGAGCGCGAGGAGCATCCGCGCGGCGCGCAGCGCTGCCTTCCGCTCCCGTCTTCGTCGAATCCATGCCATGGACGATTCCCTTTCCCCATCGGAACGCGGTCTCCTCTCCTTGAGGTACGGCCGTGCTCAGGACGAGGGAAAGGCCCGCGTACAATGGGGGTATGGCAGTCGTCGAGCTTCATGAGCGTCATCAGGAGCTGATCGACGAGCTGCTCGCGGACGTCGCGGCCTACAACCCGGACGTCGATCGCGATCTGATCACTCGCGCCTTTCGCTTCGCGGCGCGCGCGCACGAGGGCCAGCAGCGCCGGTCGGGGGAGGAATTCGTGCTCCATCCCTGGGGCGCCGCGAAGATCTGCGCGCAGCTGCGGCTCGACGACGAGACGATCGCCGCGGCGCTCCTTCATGACGTGGTCGAGGACACCGAGGCCGAGATCGACGACGTCCGCGACGAGTTCGGCGACGACGTCGCGAAGCTCGTCGAAGGCGTGACGAAGCTGACGCGCGTCCACTTCCAGTCCCGAGAGCAGGCGGAGGCGGAGAACTACCGCAAGCTGATCATGGCGATGGCGGAAGACGCGCGTGTGATCCTGATCAAGCTCGCCGACCGACTGCACAACCTGCGCGAGATCGAGTACCTCGGCAAGCAGAAGCAGATGCAGAAGGCGAAGGAGACGCTCGAGGTGTACGCCCCGCTTGCGCACCGCCTCGGCATCCACGCGCTCAAGTGGGAGCTCGAGGACCTCGCCTTCCAGACGCTGCACCCGCGCAAGTACGACGAGATCAAGGCGATGGTCGCCGAGCGCCGCGCGAACCGCGAGGAGCACGTCGCGGAGGCCGCGCGGATCCTGAAGCTCGAGCTCGACAAGGTCGACATCCCCGCGGAGATCTCGTCGCGCGCGAAGCACTTCTACTCGATCTACGACAAGATGGCGAAGAAGGGTCGTGAGTTCAACGAGATCTACGACCTGACGGCGATGCGCGTCATCGTCGAGCGCTCGGGCGACGAGGGGACGCGCGACTGCTACGGCGCGCTCGGCTTGATCCACTCGCTGTGGAAGCCGATGCCGGGCCGCTTCAAGGACTTCATCGCAATGCCGAAGTTCAACGCCTACCGCTCGCTTCACACGACCGTGATCGGGCCGGAGGGACGTCCGCTCGAGATCCAGGTCCGGACGCGCGAGATGCACCGCGAGGCCGAGCTCGGGATCGCGGCACACTGGATGTACAAGCGGCGTGACGCGCGCGGCAGCGACACCGAATGGGTCGCGTGGATGCAGCAGCTGATGGACCTCCAGGCGGAAGAGTCGGACCCGCGCGAGTTCTTGAAGTCGTTCCGGATGGACGTCTTCGACGAAGAGGTCTACGTCTTCACGCCCAAGGGCGAGGTGAAGTCGCTGCCCGCCGGCGCGACGCCGATCGACTTTGCATACGCGGTGCATACCGACGTTGGCCACCGCACGGTCGGCGCGAAGGTGAACGGGCGCATCATCCCGCTGCACTACCGGCTCAAGAACGGCGATTTCGTCGAGATCCTCACGTCGAAGTCCGGACGCGGCCCGTCACGCGACTGGATGTCACTTGCGGCGTCGTCGCGCGCGCGGAACAAGATCCGTCAGTGGTTCTCGCGCGAAACGCGTGAGGACACCGAGCAGAAGGGACGCGAGGCGCTCGAGAACGCCCTCAAGGCGGCGAAGCTCCCGTACCGCAAGCTCGCCGGCTCCGCGGTGCTCGCGCAGGTGATTCGCGAGATGAACTTCAAGAAAGCCGAGGACTTCTACCTCGCGCTCGGCGGCGGCAAGGTTGCGGCCAAGCAGGTCGTCGACAAGGTGCTGCAACGCCTGAAGACGGAGGAGGTCGCCCACGAAGAGGCGGTGCCGCTGAAAGCGCCGCGGGCGCGTCACGCGATCGGAAGCGAGAACTACGGCATCGTCGTCCACGGCGTCGAGGACGTCCTCGTCCGGCTTGCGAAGTGCTGCACTCCCGTTCCCGGCGACGAGATCGTCGGCTACATCTCGCTCGGCAAGGGGATCACGATCCACCGCGAGGACTGTCCGAATGTCCGCACGCTCGCACGCAACCCCGAGCGGTTCACGCCCGTCAGTTGGGACGGCGGGGCGTCCCAGTCGTTCCGCGTCCACATCGCGGTCGATTCATGGGACCGCCCGCGTCTGCTCGAGGACGTCGCCCGGACGTTCGCCGAGCACGGTGCGAACATCGTCTCGTACGGCGGCACGGTCGAGGATCAGATGGCGCGGAACTGGTACGTCGCGCAGGTCGGCGACGTGAAGGCGCTGAGCTCGCTGCTTCGAACGCTCCGGAACATCGACGGCGTGTTCGACGCGTACCGCGTCACCCCGAACTGACATCCCCCGAACGGGGTAGTCCCTCCGCGCAGCCGCAACGGCGCCGCTCAACCATGCGGTGCCGCTCACCCATTCGAGGGATCGTCACTCGAACGTTTGCGGTACCTCGTTCCAGGGATGGCGCTTTGCGTGGAACCGACTACAACGTGAGGAACGGGGGAGAGGGCACAAAGGCTGCGGCGCCCGCTCTGTTTCGAGGACAGCGGGGCGGGCGCGCGGCGATTCGCGAGGGGGGCGGGCCCTCGCACGAGGGGTCAGACCTGCGGCTCTGACCCTCGCCTACGCCGATCCGCTCTCGAGGATCTGCTTCAGGCGGTCGAGGTTCTGGACCTCTGATCGCATCGAGCTTCCGACCATCGGCCCCATCAGCTTCTTGGCGCCTTCGAGGCCCGCGTCGAGTGCGAGCGTCACGTGCGTCGCGCCGCCCTCCTCGACGAAGTCGTAGCTCCCGGTGGGGCGGACCGGTCCCTCGGTCGTCTTGAACTCGATGCGCTTGCCGATCTCGAACCGCGTGATCTCGATGTCGGCGGGAATCTTGCGGCCCATCGGCCCCTTCATGACCTGCCGGTACTTCGCTCCCGTTCCTTCGCCGGAAACTCGCTCGATCTCGGCGACTCCCGGCCGCCATCTCGGGTCGTTGTCCCGGTCCGCGACGAACGCGAACACCTCGTGGAGCGGCCGTTCGATCGTGACCGTGTGCTGCGCCGACGGCACGTCGCGAGCCTATACCCAGGGCTCGCCGCCGGTGTCCCAGCCGACGAGCACGAACGGAGCGATGTGTGCTGCGACGCGTTCCGCGAACGTCACGTCCGCGGCGAGCTCGAGCTCGCCCACCTTGTCGTTGCGGTAGTCCACGGGGACGACCGCCGCCTGCTGCGCCGTGCCGACAGCCGGGCCGTCGACGAGCGCTCCCTGTTCGACGAAGCGGATCGCCGCGTAGGCGATGCCGGCTGCGTGCAACGCTGCGAGAACGTCGCGCAGGACGTCGTCGGCTTCGCCGCCGCGCTCGACGATCCGCTCGACCTCGGCGAGGACTTCGGCGTCGCCGCTCACGCCTCGAGCGCGTCGCCCTCGAACGCGCGGATCGCGTCGCGATACGAGTCGGGGATCGTCACCGCCTTGCGCTCGTCGAGGTCGACGAGGACGAGTGTCTGTGTCGCTGTCACCAGCAGGACTTCGTCACGCGCGCGGTACGCGGCGAGCTCGTACGTCGCGCTCGTTCGTCCGATTTTCGCCATGCGCACATGGACCTCGATCAGGTCGTCGAAGATGGCCGGCGCGTGGTATTCGACCGCGAGCGCGCGCATCACGAACTCGTTGCCTGCATCGCCGATCTCCATCCCGAGGAGCCCGAGGTTGCGGTGGTACTCGACGCGCGCGAGGTCGAAATAGGGCAGGTAGCGCCCGTAGTAGACGATCCCCTGCGCGTCGGTGTCGGAGAATCCGACCCGCGTCTGCGCGCTGAACTTGAACGGCTCGTTCAGCTTCGGATCACGGCGAGCACCTCGTCGCGCTTCTGCTCCATCAGCGCCTTCGTTCGCGCTTCGAGGTTCAGGCGCACGAGCGGCTCGGTGTTCGACGGGCGCACGTTCATGTGCCAGTCGTCCGCGTCGACGGAGATCCCGTCGAGGTGGCTCACGCGACCCTCGCTCGCGAATCGCTCCTTCAGCTCCTGCAGCTTCAGCGCCACGTCGCGCACGGGCGTGTTCAGCTCGCCGGTGATGAAGTAGCGCTCGCGGAAGGGCGCCAGGATCTCGGAGAGCTTCTGGCCCCGGCGCGAGACGAGCTCGAGCATGAGCAGGAACGGGACGACGCCGGAGTCGGCTTGCGAGAAGTCGCGGAAGTAGTAGTGCCCGGAAACCTCGCCGCCGAAGACGGCACCTTCCTCACGCATGCGCTGCTTGATGAACGCGTGACCGACACGGTTGATGAGCGGCACGCCGCCTCCGCGCTCGATCGTCTCGGGGACGGCCCAGCTCGCGCGCACGTCGTAGATGATCTTCGCGCCGCGTTCCTTTTGCAGCACGGAATCGGCGAGCAGCGCGGTGATGAAGTCGCCCGGGACGAACTCGCCGGCGTCGTCGACGAAAAAGCATCGGTCGGCGTCGCCGTCGAACGCGACGCCGAGATCGGCATGTTCGTCGAGCGTCTTGCGCATGATGAACTCCCGGTTCTCGGGGAGGAGCGGATTCGGCTCGTGGTTCGGGAACGAACCGTCCGGCTCGAAGAAGCAGCGGACGACGTCGATCGGGAGGCGGTCGAGTACGCGCGGGAGCATTGCGCCTGCCATCCCGTTTGCCGCGTCGACGACGACCCTGAGCGGCGCGATCGCCGAGATGTCGACGAACGAGAGAACGCGGTCGACGAACGCCGGCCAGATGTCGTACGGCTCGATCGTCCCTGCGGTCCGGGTGGCGTCCGCGTCGTCCGCAAGCGCGCGCGTGCGGACGTCAAGGAGGCCCGAGTCGCCGCCGACGGGAAGCGCGCCGCGACGGACGATCTTCATGCCCGTGTACTCCTTCGGGTTGTGCGACGCGGTGACGGCGATCCCGCCGTCGAGGCCGAGCTCGCCGACGGCGAAGTAGACCATCTCGGTCCCGACCATCCCGAGGTCGAGGACGTCGACCCCCGCCTCGGTGGCTCCGCGCATCGCAGCGTCCGCGATCGCGGGTGCCGACAGCCGCATGTCGCGCCCGACGGCGATGCGGCGCGGCTCGAACTCCTCGACGTACGCACGGCCGATTGCGTGGGCGCCCGCCTCGTCGAGCTCGTCCGGGTAGATCCCGCGCACGTCGTACGCCTTGAAGACCTTCGGGTCGAGCACCGTGCCGATCGTATGGAACCCGCGCGCCGCGGGCGGTGTAGAAGCGGTGTCGATGCCCGAGGAGGAACCATGCGCAAGCTCGTCGTCCTAGCCGCACTCGCGGTGCTCGCCGCTCCTGCGAACGCTGCCGCGAAGGAAATCAGTGCCGCCAAGATCTGCGGGCCGTCGTCCTGTGTCACGTCGACCGACAAGGGAGCGCTGATGCAGCTCATGGCGTCGTCCGCGCCGGTGTCTGCGCCCCCGGGGCCGGCGCCGTATCTCAAGCTCACGTTCCAGGTCACCGAGCCCGGCCACGGGCTCGTCGGCGGCTGGGACGCGTGGTTTGTCCCGTCCGCCGGCATCCTGTCGACGCGCGGTGAATCCGGCTCACCGCAGTGGTCGACGGTCGACGCGAAGACAGTGGCCTTCCTGAAGACGGCGGCGGCGACCGTGGATCCTTTCCCGGCGCCACGGTTCACGCGTGTCCTCTACGGGACGCGGCCGGCCCGCGACCCGAACAGCTACCGCGTCCTCTTCGACTCCCGTTGGCCCGTCGTGTTCGACTCGGCCTCGGACTGGAAGCCGATCACGATCGTCGCGAGCGCGCACAACCCGTGGACGGACGGCCTTCAGCTCCTGTACTCGCCGAAAGGCAACGTTCTCTGGCGAGGCGTCGACCGCTTCCGCGTGCCGTCCCGGATCGCGGCGAACATCGAGGGCCGGCGCTCCCTGGCCGCGGCAGCGCCGAAGCCGAACCGCGCGTGGGCCTGGGCGCTCGGAGCGGCGGCCGTCTTCGGCCTCGCCGCCGCCGCGGTCGTGCGCCGGCGCCGAGCGTAGCGGGCCGCTGCCAAGTGTCAGACCCTCCGGGTCTGACACCGTTCGACGTTCGGCCATCACGCCCACGCACGCGGAGGCACTCGCCGTTTTGGTCCGCGGCCGTTGTGAGCCCCGGTGCTCTCCCTAGACTTCACGTTGATGGAACGAAAGCTCGCAACGGTGCTGTTCGCGGATCTCGTCGCCTCGACCGAGTTTGTCTCGGCCTCCGATCCCGAGGTCGTGCGTCGCCGTGTCACGACCTTCTTCGACGGCGTCGCCCAGTGCATCGAGTCGCACGGCGGAACCGTGGAGAAATTTGCCGGCGACGCGGTCATGGCTGCATTCGGGATCCCACGGTCCCATGAAGACGACGCCGAGCGGGCGGTGCGTGCGGCGCTCGGCATCCTCGAGCACGTTCATCAACTCGGCCTCGAGGCGCGGATCGGCGTCGAGGCCGGCGAGGTGGTGGTCGACGAGGCCGACTCGACCTTCGCGACCGGCGAAGCGGTCAACGTCGCAGCGCGCCTCCAACAGGCGGCGCGGCCGGGGGAGATCCTGATCGGCGAGTCAGCGCACCGGTTGACGATCGCGAACGTCGAGACCGAGCCCGCCGGGCCGCTCGAGCTGCGGGGATTCCGTCAGCCGATCCCCGCCTACCGTCCGATCGCGGCGCTCGACGGGCGGCGTGCGCTCGGGAGCCTTGCCGCACCCTTCCTCGGCCGCGACGCCGAGCTCGATCTTCTCCAGAACACGCTCGACCGGACGATCCGCGACCGCCGGCCGCATGTCTTCACGATCTACGGCGAGCCGGGGGTCGGCAAGAGCCGGCTCGTGCGCGAGTTCCTCGCGGGCGCCGAGGGCGTCACCATCCTTGCCGGCCGCGCCCTTCCTTACGGCGAGGGCGTGACCTACTGGCCGCTGGCCGAGATGGTGAAGGCGGCCGCCGGGATCACCGACGACGACCCGCTCGAGGAGGCGCAGCAGAAGCTCCTCGAGTGCTGCGGCGACGAGGCGATCGCCGAGCTGCTCGGGCTCGCGTCCGGCGTCCTCGAGGCGGTCGAGGGTGAGCGCGGCCAGCCGGAGATCGCCTGGGCCGCACGCGAGTTCGTCGACGAGCTCGCGTCGGTGCAGCCGCTCGTGCTCGTGTTCGAGGACATCCACTGGGCCGAAGAGCCGCTCCTCGAGTTGATCGACCACGTCGCGCAGTGGGTGCGGCAGCGCCCGATCCTGATCCTCTGCCTCGCACGGCCGGAGCTCCTCGACGTCCGTCCGGACTGGGGCGGCGGGCGGATCCGCTCGACGGCGATCGAGCTCGAGCCGCTCCCTCGCGAGGAGAGCGAGCGCCTGGCCACGGCGCTTCTCGAGGACGCCGAGCTCCCGCCCGACGTCCGGGTGCGGCTGCTCGACAAGACGGAGGGGAACCCGCTCTACGTCGAGGAGATCGTCCGGATGGTGATCGAGTCGGGCGGCGGCGCATTCGACCGCATCCCCGACACGCTGCAGGCGCTGATCGCCGCGCGCATCGACCGCTTGCCGCAGAGCGAGAAGCTGTTGCTCCAGCGCGCCTCCGTGATCGGCCGCACCTTCTGGGCCGGCGCGCTCGCCCACCTGTCGCCCGAGTTCGGCGAGGAGCTCGACGACGCGCTCGACGATCTGCTCGTGCGCGATCTCGTCACACGCGAAGCGCGGTCGACGATCTCCGGTGAGACCCCTTACCGGTTCAAGCATGTGCTCATCCGCGAGGTCGCGTACGCAGCGTTGTCGAAGTCCTCGCGCGCCGACCTGCACACGAAGTTCGCGGAATGGCTGCGCGAACGCGCCGACAAGGAGCTGCTCGAGATCCGCGCGTACCACCTCGACCAGGCGACGCTGCTGCTTGGCGAGCTCGACGGCCGCCCGCCGCTCGAGCTCGCGCGCACGGCGGCGCACGTGCTCGAGCTCGCCGGCAAGCGAGGGCTCAGCCGCGAAGCGAATCAATCTGCGCGCAAGCTCCTCCTCCGCGCCGTCGAGCTCGAGCCGACCCTCGAGCGGCGCTACAACGCGGCGCGCGCCGCGTGGAAGCTCGGCGACCTCGGCGCCGTTCTCGTCGAGATGTCCTCCGTCGCGCAGGACGCGCATCAGCAGGGCGACCGTCGCGTGGAGGGACGTGCGCTCAGCGCGCTCGCACAGGCGACACTGTCGCGCGAAGGCGACGTGCAAGAGGCGACCCGACTCGCAGAGCGCGCGCTCGCGACCTTCGACGACGACGACTACGACGGCCGCTTCGGCGCGCTCGACACGCGTTCGCTCGTCTCGTGGGTGGCGGGGCAGCTCACACTCGCGCAGGAGTACGAGACACAGGCGCTCGACGCGGCGCGCGCGGCCGGCCGAAAGGATCTCGAGAGCAAAGCGGTGCTCGAGCTCGCACACATCAACGTCCTGCGCATGGAGGACGACAAGGCAGCCCCGCTGCTCGAGCGCGCGCTCGAGCTCGCCGACGAGAGCGGCTCGATCACCGCCCGCGCACACGCGTCGCGCGAGCGCGGCGAGTTCCACCGCGTTCGCGGCGAATGCCCGGAGGCCGAGGAATGGCTTGCGCGCGCGTTCGAGCTCTACACCGAGTCGGGCTCGCAGTGGGGAATCGCACAGAGCTCGGTCGCGCTCGGCGAGGTCGCATGGAAGAGCGGCGACCTCAAGCACGCCGAGAAGCTCTTTCGCGAGGCGATCAGGCTGTTGACGCCGATGCACGAGAGGGGGCGGCTGTGCGAAGCGCAGCGCCTGCTCGCGCAGCTGCTCCTCGAGCAGGGGCGCCTCGAAGAAGCGGAGAAGTACGCGCTCGCCGCACGCGAGACGGTCGGCGGCGAGGATGCCCGTTCACGCGCGACCACGCGCCTCGCGCTCGCGCAGGTCCGCGCGGCTCAGGGACGCGCAGAGGACGCTGAGACGCTCTACCGCGAAGCGATCGACATCGTCGGAGCGACGGAGCACGCACGCGTCGACCTCGAGCTCCTCCCTCCGTACGTGCAGTTCCTGCGCGAGCGCGAGCGGCTCGACGAGGCCGCTCAGCTCGAGGCGCGGTTGGCCGAGCTCGCACCGAGCGCGGTGTAGATCGCGCGGTCGGACTCGAGGTCCGGCGCCTCGCTGATCACGGTCGCGGCGCGATCGAAGCGCGTGAGCGCCTCGCCAAGCGGCTCGGCGCGGAGGGTTCCGTCGCCGTAGGGCAGGTGCTTCGTCTCGTTTCGGTTCGCGAACTGGATGTCGGAGAAGTGGATGTGAAACGGCGCGCCCGGTTCGATGATCGTGTCCGCGACCTCGAGGACGCCGGCGAACATCTCGGTCGACGTGAACGCACCATCGCTCGTCGCGTGCATGTGTGCGAAGTCGAGGACGGGGCGGACCCAGCCGCATCGCGCGGAGATCGCGAACACGTCCTCGGCCGTTCCGAGCTCCCGCACACGGCCCATGACCTCGATACCGAACGGGACCGCTCGGTCCTTCTTCTCGAGCCGCTCGCGAAGCTCCCCCAGTTGCTCCACGACCGAGTCGATCGCGTCCTCGCGCGAGCGCCCGAGCAGGAAGCCGGGATGGAAGACCACGAGCTCGGCGCCGCACGCCTTCGCGACGCCCGCGGAATGGTCGAGCATGCCGACCGCCATGTTGAGCTTCTTGCCGCGTTCGGCATGGCCCATGAACCCGGCGATCGGCGCGTGCACGGAGAGGACGATGCCGGCGTCGCGCGCGAGCTCGCCGAACCGCTCGGCCCAGTCGTAGTCCATCCAGAACTTCCCCTCGAAGTCGATCTCGCATGCGCTCCAACCGCGCTCCAGCAGGATCGCGATCGCCTCGTCAGGGCTCTCCCGCGACGGCACCCGCGCGGGACCGAACCTGATCTCGCTCATGCGGCGAGCGTATAGAAGCGTGAGCGCCGAAAAGGCGCCGGACCCAGTGGGTCTGACCCTTGCCGAGGGTCCGTCCGACGGCCCCTCTACCTTGAGCGCCATGAACAAGTCGCCGTCACGAATCGACCTGCTGGAGCTCGACATCGACCTCCGGCTCACCGACCTCTGGCGCGAGGCTGCCGACATCACGGACTGGAACCTCGAGGTCGTGGCGGCCTTCATGCGCGCCGCCTACGGCAAGGGGTACTGCGACGCGCTCACCGAGGACGCCCCGGGGTCGCTCTGCCATGACCACGGGTACCGGATCCCTGCGCGCAAACGCACACCGGCGACCGAAGCCTAACCCTCCCGCAGACTGACGCCGCTACGATTCGGGCGTGCCTCGACGTAGCCCGGCACGGCTCGTGATCGCCCTGTCCGTCGCGGCGGTGCTCGCGATCTTCCTCCTGTACACGTCGATCGCGGGGGGCGGGACGCCCTCGCTCCGGCCGAGCCAGCTCGACGGGCACGCCGGCAAGGTCTCGCTCGCGGGCAAGGTCGTCGGCAGGCCGTCAGGCGACGCGCACGCGGCCGGGCTCCACTTCGTCCTGCGCGACGTCAAGGGGACGACGGCGATCCCCGTCATGTACCGGGGGACCGTCCCCGACCTGTTCCGAACAGGCCGCGACGTCGTCGTCCAGGGGCAGCTTCGGAACGGGGTGTTCGTCGCGGTGCCGGGCACGCTGATGACGAAGTGCCCGTCGAAGTACGCCCCCGCGAAAAACAGCTAGATGCCCGACCTCGGCCGGGCGGCGCTCGCCACCGCGCTCCTCCTGCTCGTCTACGCCGCAGTCGCCGGGACGTTCGCGGCGCACCGACGCCGCCGGCGCCTCGCCGCCTCCGCGCAGAACGCGCTGTTCGCGGCCTTCGGCGCGTCGGCAGTCGCAGCCGCCACGTTGCTTGTCGCCCTCGCGCGGCACGACTTCTCGTTCCGCTACGTCGCCGACCACACGAGCCGGAAGCTGCCGCTCGGCTACACGTTGACGGCATTCTGGGGTGGCCAGGAGGGATCGCTGCTGCTCTGGCTCGTCGTGCTGTGCGGCTACGGCGCAGCGGCGGTGTGGACGACGCGGCGCGTCGCACGCGACCTGCTTGCGTGGACGGTGCCGGTTCTCGGCGTCATCGGGACGTTCTTCGCCTTCATGCTCGTGTTCGTCGCGTCGCCGTTCGCCACACAGGCCGCTCCTGCCGATGGCGCCGGACTGAACCCGTCGCTGCAGAACCCGTACATGGCGATTCACCCGCCGATGCTGTACCTGGGGTATGTCGGCCTGACCGTGCCGTTCGCGTTCGCAATGGGCGCGCTCCTGTCGCGCCGCACGGACGAGCGCTGGATCGTCGCGACGCGGCGCTGGACGCTCGCCGCGTGGGCGTTCCTCGGCGTGGGTCAGCTGCTCGGCGCGCACTGGGCATACGTCGAGATCGGGTGGGGCGGGTACTACGCGTGGGATCCCGTCGAGAACGCCGCGTTGATGCCGTGGCTCGCAGCGACGGCCTTCCTCCATTCGGTGATGATCCAGGAGAAGCGCGGGATGTTGAAGGTGTGGAACATGCTGCTCGTCATCCTCGCGTTCTGCCTGTCCCTCTTCGGAACGTTCCTGACGCGAAGCGGGATCATCCAGTCGATCCATTCGTTCACCCAGAGCTCGATCGGCCCGTGGTTCCTCGGTTTCATCTGCTTCGTCGTCTGCGCGTCGCTGGGCCTCGTGTTCCTGAGGTTGCCGCTGCTTCGGTCGAAGACGAAGCTCGAGTCGCTCGTCTCGCGTGAGGCGACGTTCCTCTACAACAACCTGCTGCTCGTCGCGCTGTCGTTGACGATTCTCTGGGGGGTCGTGTACCCGCTGGTATCGGAGCTCGTGCGCGGCGAGACGTCGACGGTCAGCAAGCCGTACTACAACTTCTTCCTCCATACGTTCGGGCTCCCGCTGCTCTTGCTGATGGGAATCGGACCGCTAGTCGCCTGGCGCCGCGCATCGTTTCGCGCGCTCGGCCGTACGTTCCTCTGGCCGCTCGCCGTGGCGGTCGTGGCCGGCGTGATCCTGCTTGCCGTCGGCGCCGGTTCGTCGCGCGTCGGCGTGATCGCGTACACGTTCTCGATCTTCGTTCTCGCGTCGATCGCGCTCGAGTTCGTCCGCGGAACCCGTGCGCGCAAAGCACTCGGCTCGGAGAGCTGGCCGGGTGCGTTCACGGCGCTCGTCGCGCGCAACCGTCGTCGGTACGGCGGCTACGTCGTCCATGCCGCGGTTGTCTTCCTCGCGATCGGCGTTGCCGGGTCGAGCGTGTATCAGACGGTCCGTGAACATCGCCTGCATCCCGGTGGCGCGATGACCGTCGCAGGGACGCGGCTCGTCTTCCGTGGGTTCGAACAGCATCGCGCGCCGAACCATCAAGCGATCCGTGCCGTCGTCGACGTCTACCGCGGCGGCAAACGGATCACGACGCTGCTCCCCGGCAAGAACAACTACTTCGCCGAGCAGCAGGTGTCGAACGAGGTTGCGATCCGCCACGACTACGCCGACGCGAGCGACCTGTTCCTGATCGCGGATCAGGTGAATCGCGACGGCAGCGTCGATCTCAAGGCACTGCAGAAGCCGCTCGTCAACCTGATCTGGTTCGCCGGCTTCGTCTTTGTCGGCGGGTCGTTGATCGCGCTCTGGCCCGACGCGCGTGAGGAGCGTCGCCTCGCCGCTCGCTACGCCGGCGCGCTCGCCGAGGCGTGACGGCGCTGCTCATCGGCGCGCTCGTCGTGCTCGCCGCCGTTGCGATCGTCGCGCTTCCGTTCCTGCGCGAGCCCGCTGCACGCGAGGACGTGCTGGATGCACCCGACGAGCGCGAACAGCGGCGCCTCGCCGCTGCGGAGGAACGCGACCGCGCACTCGCTGCGTTGAAGGAGCTCGAGTTCGATCACCGCACCGGCAAGATCTCGGACGACGACTATCGAGCACAGGTGGGACCGCTTCGCCGCCGCGCGGCAGAGGCGCTGCGCGCACTCGATGCGCCCCGCGACCGGCGTCCCGGAAAGGTCGCGTCGCATGGATAGCTGCACGACGTGCGGCGCGCCGCTCGTACGCGGTGCGCGTTATTGCCCGCAGTGCGGGCGCCCTGTCGACAGCGGCGCGACGCGGATGCTGGACCTCCCGCCCGACGAGACGGGGCAGGTTCCGGTCCATGTGACGCGCGTTCAGCCGCGGCTGTACGGCGTCACACCGCCGGCTGCGGTCCTCGCCCTCGCGGCGGCCGCGTTGACGCTCGCCGTGGTCCTCTTCGCAATCGGACACTGGCCCATCGGCTTGATCCTGCTCGGTGTCACAGTGCTGCTCGTCCTCGCGTTCCTCGAGGCCGCGCGCCGAACGCCGCGCGGAACCGCGTCGCGTTCGACGGCGGCCGCGCTCGACGACGTCAGAGCCCGCGCGGGCGTTGCCGCGGATGCACTTGCGTCGCGCGGCCGCGCTGCCCGCGAGGTCGCGGCGATCAGACGTGAGCTCCGCCAGATGTGGGCGTTGCGCGGCCGGCTCCTGTTCGAGCTCGGGGATGCGGTGTACCGTGGCGACGACGGAGCGGGCCGAGCGGCGCGCGAACGCATCGAGGAGCTCGACCGGCTTGCGGCCGAGAGGGAGGTCTACATGCAGCAGGTCATGGAGACGACGCAGCGTCGACTCGAGCGGCGGCGGCTCGAGGTCCAGCCCACGATCATCGCGTCGGCGCCGGAGACGCCGGAGCCGCCGACACCTGCTCCGGGCGAGGGGAACCCGCCCGAGCCTGCGCGCATTCCGGAGCCGTACCCGCCGCCGGACGAGGGCTCGCCGCCCCAGCCGGCCGTCATCCCGGAGCCGGGCCCGGCAGTCATCCCGGAACCGGGGCCGCAGGGCAGGGACGTCCGACGCCCTGCCGAACCTTGAGGTCATGGCCCGCCGTACGGCCGTCGTCGCCGCGCTCGCAACAGCGCTCGTCCTCGTCGGGTCCGCGGCAGGGGACAACTCGCAGAAGATCGAGCAGCTGCACGAGCGGATCGCAGCAGCACACCAGCGCGAAGCCGCGCTGAACTCCCAGATCGCGGACGTCACGACGAAGATCCGGTCGCTCGAGCGACAGGTCGGCGACGTCTCGCAGCGCCTGACGATTCTCGAGCGCGACCTCGCTTTGCACCAGCAGCGCCTGGCCAAGCTCAACGAGCTGTTCGTCTTCGAGACGAAGCGGCTGCATTTCCTGCAGAGCCAGTACCGCGCCGCGGTCACCGAGCTGAACCGCCGGCTCGTGCAGCTCTACGAGTCGCCGAATCCGTCCGTCGCAGAGGTGATCCTCGACTCCGGCTCGGTGCAGGAGGCGATCGACACGCTGCATTACCTCTCGGCAATCGCGGCGCAGGACCAGCGAATCGCGCGCGCGGTCGCCGCTGCGCGCAACGACGTGCACGCGACGCGCGAGCGGACGAAGAAGGTGCGTGCAGTGGTCGCATCCGAGACGCACATCGTCGCGATCCGTACGGATCAGCAACGCCAGGCGAAGGATCAGCTGCTTGCCTCGCAACATCGGCTGTCGGGTGCGCGCAGCAGCGAGAAGAGCGCGCTCGCGTCGACGAAGGAGCTCGAGCAGCAATGGATCCAGGAAGCGAACGACCTCGCCGCCCAGGACGCGCGCGTGCGTTCGCAGCTCGCGCAGGCGCAGGCGCACACGTCGTCCACCCCGTCGGCGAGCGGCCTGATCTGGCCCGTCAGCGGACCGGTGGTGAGCCCGTTCGGGATGCGCTGGGGGCGCTTGCATGCGGGCATCGACATCGCAGTCCCGAGCGGCACGCCGATCCACGCGGCGGCATCCGGCACGGTTGCGATCGCCGGGTGGGTCGACGGCTACGGGAACTACACGTGCATCGACCACGGGGGCGGGCTCGCGACCTGCTACGGCCACCAGTCGTCGATCGCCGTGGGGACGGGCGCGCACGTCACCCAGGGCCAGGTGATCGGCTACAGCGGCTGCACCGGGCACTGCCTCGGACCGCACGTCCACTTCGAGGTGCGGATCAACGGGTCGCCGGTCGACCCGCTCGGCTACCTCTAGCGAGGAAAGGAACGGTCGGAGGCGCCGCGCGCTCGCCGCGATCGGTTCTCCCCCACAAAACCACCGGCCGCCCCGGGGGAGGCGGCCGGCGTCGTCGGGAGACGACTCGTGTTCTTCGTAGGCGAAGGGACCCAGTCCTCGACTCACTTCGCTTACGAATTACAAGAGGTAAACGCCTGAGCGCGCGATCCGGGTACGGGTCCGGATGGGCTCGGCCCGGCCGGGCCCGGTCAGCCGACGCCGAACACCTGGAGCAGGAGGAAGATGTTGAGGCCCGAGATCAGGAGCGCGACTGCGGCCGCGGCGATCTTGGTCTGGAGTTGGTTCACGAGAGCGCCCATGATGTCGCGGCGGCTCGTGAAGAAGACGAGCGGGATGAGCGCGAAGGGGATCCCGAACGAGAGCACGACCTGGCTGAGTACGAGCGTCCGCGAGGGATCCAGGCCCAG